>DKKJ01000037.1 GCA_002455175.1 Opitutaceae bacterium UBA6669 | reverse complement strand
GATCGTAATCGGACGGGCACAGGATTGAAGCTGGATTATCGCCTGAACGAAACCACGACGATTTTTGCTAGTTTCATGTTCAACCATTACACCGATACGGTTGATCAAAAGCGGCTGAATATTCAAAGTGCCCAAGGCGCTAGCGCCTATGCACCCGGCTATACGGACACACGGTGGGAGCACACTGCTGCGGCGTGGAGCTACACGTCGAGTGGCATCGATATGCAACAGGAGACGCCCGCGGTTCACACTGGTGTGAAGCACCAGTTTCCCGGTTTGAAAATTGATTACTCCGCGTCTTACGCTCCTGCCACCGGTGACGAGCAGCGTCAGAATTTCGATCTCGGATTGGCCGGACAACGCACGGTCATTGATCGCTCTGTGGATCTTTGGTACCCGACTTATACCAACCTGTCACCCGGCGATCCTACGGACTTTAACCGCTATGACCGCGGACGTATCCAGGTAGAGAGCGGAGAGACCAAGGAAGCGGTCTGGGGAGCGGAGCTCAATGCGGAGAAGGAGTTCGATGCGAAGTACCCCTTCAAAATTAAGTCAGGTGGTCGTTACCGTGGACAGAAGACCGATGTCGACAGTGACAGAATAACGTCTGTCTATGTCGGACCTAATGGCGTGGTCGGAGGTGACGATAATCTGAACCAGTTCAAGCTGCTCAACTACTCTCATCATGGATTTGATGGTCGCTATACCCAGGCGGTGTGGCCCGATGTAAAAGCTGCCTACACGAGCTTCCGGAATCAACGCACGCTATGGGATGACGATCTGGTGGCCACCCTGCGCGACAGCATCTCAAGTGACGGACGGGCGCGCGAGGACATCTATTCCGCGTACGCCATGGGAACGATCGACATCGGAAAGCTGCGTGTGCTGACGGGGGTTCGTATGGAAAAAACCGATGTCGCCGCTACGGGCATGGTCAATGATCCCATCAATCCCACCTTGCCATCCAGTGCCCCCGAAGAGCAGCGCCGAGATCGGGTCCAGCAGGAGTATCGGCGCGTTACCAAAAAGGGGAGCTATCGGAACTATTTCCCCGGTCTTCATCTGCGCTACGAGATGAATCGTCGTTTCCTGGTTCGGACGAGCTTTTCTAAAGGTATTGCCCGTCCTAATTTCGGAGACCTTATGCCGGACACCTCGATCGATGACGTCAATCAGCGTATTTCTCAGAACAATACAGGTCTGGGTCCGCAGAGGGCAGATAACTTCGATGTCAGCATGGAGTATTATTTTGAGCCTGCTGGTGTCCTTTCCCTGGGGTTGTTCGCCAAAGATATCAAGGGATTCATCTTCGATGATGAAAGGACCATTGGTTCCGGGCAAAATAACGGGTTTGATGGCGCTTACGAAAATTACCTGCTCACCACCAAAAAGAACGGGGGCAAGGGTAAGGTTCGGGGGATGGAGTTCAGCTACAACCAGCAACTGACGTTTCTTCCCGTCTGGATGCGCGAGGTCAGTTTGTATGCAACCTACACCCTTATCGATGCCAAAGGTGACTACAACACGGCCGGTGCGAGTTCAGACAGTGAGTTGGTGCAGTTCGTGCCTACCACCTGGAATGTGGGCGTTACCTATCAGAACCACGGTTGGACGGTGCGTGCTCAGGTGAACTATAACGATCGTTTCCTCAACGCCTACGTGGCGAATCCTGCCGCTCGGATTTACGACGACGAGCGAGTGGATGGAGAGCTTAAAGTCAAATACCAGGTCTCCAAGGCATTTGGCGTTTTCTGCGATTGGACCAACGCCCTCGACCAGACTGTCGTCCGTGTGCAAGGCAAAGATCGCTACCGGCCACAGAAGGTGCGCTACAACGGCATGCGCATCAATGTCGGTGTAAGCGGCGCGTTCTGATCACACCGCTGTCCGGCTAGCAGCTCATACGAGCTGTGGCCGGACGCCGGTTGGATCGATCAGTCGAACNNCCCTGGCTTGATAAAAATCGAGGTCATGGGTTTGACCGGAATGCGCTCACCATCCAGCTCCATAAATCCTTCGCCTTCGAGGATCAGGTAGATCTCGGTCATCTTCTTATGGTAGTGGATCTGGGCATCGATCTCGATGTCGACCATATGGATCGTGGCGACTTGGTTTTCTGGAGTGGCAAAACCGCGACGCGAGAATCCACAGGGGCAGCGTACGGGTGGAACCTCGTCCAACTGCGTTACCATGTAGTTTTTGTTGGTCGCGAGCGAGGCGACAGGAACGCTTGGGGCGAGAGATGACATAGTCGTGGAAGACACGTTAGGGAATACCTGAGAGACGCTCCTGTCAAAGCTTCGCGAGACTTCGATCTGGAATTCCAGACCTCCGTTTTTCAGCTTTTCGTGTGAGCCGTGGCATCTCGTCGTTNNGCGGTCTCTCGCGTCTGGAGATCGCGTGATGCCCACAACGTCGGCAGGTCCGTTACCACACGCGTAGCCTGCGAAGACGATCCCGGCGACGAGAGACGATGGGCCCTCCCACCGATGCCTTTTCCGCCAAATGGTGATGTTCTGAGACAGCCTCCAGAGCGCGTTCGTCGTGCTGGACCCTTACCAAACGAGATCTATGTCTTCGATTGAGCCCTATTCTCGGGTTTGTCAGTGTAATCTAAACCACGACATAATCATGAACATGGATCGGCGCACCTTCTTAAAAAGTACCCTCGCGACTTCTGCTGTGCACTCGCTTGCCTCCGGCGCGCCTGGTGGATCTGCTGGCGGTATGGAACGAGAATTCTACGAACTGAGATGCTATCGTATGCACGCGGGAACACGGCTCACGACAGCGGTTAATCCTGAGCGACTTCATGGCTATCTAGCCGGAGCTTTGCTCCCGGCTTTGAAGAAACACAGGGTGGGGCCAGTAGGCGTGTTTACGGAATTAACCGTGGACAAAGCTACTGGGAGTTCTGCGCCGCTGGTGCATTCACCCGTATGGATGTTGACGCCATTTTCCTCGATGGAAGCCTTTGTGCGCACGAGCATGGAGACGGTGCACGATCCGGAGAAGCAACGTGCCGGGCGCGAGTATCTGCACACGCCTAAATCGTCTCCGGCGTTCGAACGTATTGATAGCTGGTTTCTCATCGCGTTTCCCGGGCACCCCTATCTTCAACTTCCTGCTTTCTCCCGTGATCGAGTGCCGACGCGCGTTTTTGAAATGCGCGATTATGAGAGTCACAGTGAGGAGCGCGCGTTAAATAAAATAGCGATGTTTGATGACGGTGAGACCGCTCTCATGCAGGACTTGGGAATGTCACCGGTTTTCTATGGTCAGGCGCTGACGGGGCCCGACCTTCCGCATATGCGCTACATGACCAGCGGTCCGGACCTTGCCAGCCATCTCGCCAACTGGCGAAAGTTTGGTCCTGACCCTCGCTGGGAGAAAATGAAGAATCTTCCAGAGTATGCAGATAATACGTCGAGGAATACTGCTCGTTTCCTCGTCCCTACTGCGTACTCGGAAATTTGAATCGGCGGAACGCGCTGACAAGCGAAGGTTTTCTTCTTCACCTCCTAAAGTTGCGCAGCCCACCAACCTCGGCTAACTTTGGTTTGTGTCGCATGCAACTTCTCAGGCTTCCATTCCCGTGATCGCGCTACGTACGGCGACGATCGCGGATGCGCCGCTGTTGAGGCAGTGGGATGAGCAGCCTCATGTATTGGAGTCCGATCCAAATGATGAGTGGGGATGGGAGACGGAACTAAAAAAGTTCCCCGATTGGAGGGAGCAACTGATCGCGATGGTCGACGGCAGGCCCGTTGGATTCGTCCAGATCATCGATCCAGCTTGTGAAGAGTCGCACTACTGGGGAGATGCGCCGCCCCATCTCCGTGCGATCGACATCTGGTTGGGCGAGGCGAATGATCTGGGGAAGGGTTACGGTACTGTCATCATGCGACACGCCATCGAGCGCTGCTTTGCTTCTAGAGACGTCACTTCGATCTGGATTGACCCTCTTGAGTCGAATCGACGCGCACATCGGTTTTATGAACGTCTCGGATTCGAATTTCTGAGACGGCAAACCTTTGGCCAGGATCAGTGTCTGGTCTATGGACTCACTCGCGAGCGTTGGAATCGTTTGCGGGCCACCTAGTGGGATTGGAAGGCAGACACCGATTTACTATGAAAAAAGAAAACTTCTTTAAGGCCGTCTCGTTGGTCGCACTATTCGTTGTTTTCGGGTGTGCGCCACAAAGTCCTCTGGAGCAAAAGATCCAGGCTCGGACGGCAGTTTCCTTCGAAATGTGGAAACGCGAAGCCTTGACCAAATTGGAAGCCCCTGAACGCAAGGCATTCGATGACGCCGTGCAGGAACTTCGCTTCCGAATTACCGCCAAAGGAATTGCCTCCGGTTCAGATCCCGTCGATNNAGATTTTGGACGGGTTGGAGACCAAGCTGACACGTCTTAGCTACGACCGAGATGAAATGAATCGGATCATATCGTCGAACAGTCGTTTAAAAACCAAGCCTGGGGACGATGACTCAGCGGCCGTTTTAAGTGATTCCCGAGATCGACAGAAAAAAGCACGAGATAACCTCGAAGCGGAGATCGCTACCGTAAAAGCCCAACTAGCTCGTCTCCGCCAGCCAGTGGAAAAGGCCTAAACTTTCTTAACGGGCTGAAGTCAGATTTGGGCCAGAGCTCCGGTTTTTTGTATTGGTATTCTTGATTTCTCGCAATGTTTGCTGAGCAACCAGGCGAAGGTGCGCAGCAAACCCGTGATCGACTCCCGGAGGGGTGAATTTGACGTTCTCGGGGTTCTCATCGAAGAGCATTCCATACCAAACAAGTGCGCCGAGGTATTCTCCAGCTACGTTGGCGTGATTGGCATCCTTTCCAAATTTACCCTCTTTATCCCATTTGTAACCGACATGGAGCGAGTGCACTTGCTGAGGCAGCGCCGGCTTCTTGGGGCTTGTGAAATCGAAGTCAGGATCGACGTGATAGGACCAATTGGAATCGGACTCGACTGCCCAGAAGGCATCGCCGGTGGGGATGATACGCAGCCCGTGTGTTTTGGCCATCAAGTGATAGGCTGCGCGCGACCGTTCCCACATCGTCTTGTTATCCGTGGCGTTCCCGCCCTCTGAAATCAGGCCGAACTTGGCAGCATCCGAGCGATAAGCCCACGTCTGATGGACGAGAATTTCCGCGTTGGGCCGTTCGCGCCGAAAAAAGGCCACCAGTTGCGATGCGTAAGGCTCGAACGTTTCGGGTTTGGACGACTGCAGGGAGTATTGCTGCAACGTGATCACGTCCCATTTTTCCGTTCCGAAATTTTCCCGGAGCGATTTTCCACTATAGATTTTCCCGGCGGGATCGCTACTGCTGGACAGATCAGCATCCAGCGCCTTCCAATGACGTTCTAGCGAGCAACCGCCGGTCACCGCTTTCCCCATGATCAACTCGTGCCCGCCTTCCTTGATGAGATCAGGCAGGTAGCGAGTCGCGTTGTTGGAAAAGCTGTTTCCTGCGACAAAAACACGGAGTGTTTTGGCCTGAGATGAACTGACGATAATGCAGATCTGGATGAGGAGAACACAAACCCAGGGGAGGCGTTGGTACATGTAAGTAAGATAGGGATACTAAGTGTAGAAGATGACTTGCTCGACTTCGTTGATTTAAACGCGTGATCTTTCTCCAGTCGAGCTTTCGCTCGTATCCCTAAAGTGGTCGTCCCACGGGGATCGAGGAAGGAGCCCCCAGGCGGGTGAGCCCATGGCCTTGGCGGGAATCCCCACCATAGTCATGATTCCGATATCGGACTACAGTCGTGCTCTATGAAAACAACCTCGAGCACCCTTCTTCGTACCACCTCAGCTGTTATTGCCGGCAGCCTTTTGCTTTGCGCTTCTGCTCTCGCTGGCGCGGGAAAAGATGGCTACGCCAAAAAATTTGGTAAGNNACATGGCATCGTATGATAAAACATCCGGAAAATCGCCTAAGCATGCCTCTGAAAAGCTCAAAGTGATTGATCGCAATGCTGACGGAATGATCAGCAAAGCGGAGCATGTTATGGCGTCGCAGGAGATGTTTGCGAAGCTTGATCGGGACAATGATGGCTCGCTCTCCAAGGAGGAATTTGTCGCGGGTCACGACAAGGATGGCGATCGACACTCGTAGTTATTCTTCAGTGACTCTCGAAAGAGAGGTTCNNGTCTGACCCGCACCGGAGAAACGTGAATCCCTGGGTTCACGTTTCTTTTTTGACCGGGGTTTGGACTACGACTCCTGCCTCCTGCGTGACACTTTCGTGTGATCGCGCCATCTGAGATCGCCATCGTTGAGGTGAAGCGTGAAGGTGCTGCTCTCAACCCCGTCTTGGAGGCATGTTCCCTTCCCGTTCCTCTCTTATTGGTATCTTAACCTTCATCTTCCTTCAAGCAGTGCAGGCCTCAGAGGCCACCTCGCGCGCTGAGGGTTATCGAGGGATTTGGTTCACGCTCGGTCAATTCTCTGAATATGGCGACAAATGTTCAGGTGGATTGGGGACGTATACGGCGAACCATAATCCGCTCGCGGTGTATGCTCCTGCTGTCGAAAAAACGTTTTTCGTCTACGGGGGGTCTCCAGCGGCGGAGCGTCATTTGCTCTGCCTAATCGGAAGCTATGAACACCGTACGGGCCAAGTCGAACGNNCACAGCCTGAACATTGATCGGCAAGGGCATCTTTGGGTATTCGTGAGTGGTCGGGGCAACATCCGTCCGGGATTTATTTATCGGAGTATTCGGCCTTACGACATCTCCGGTTTTGAACGTGTGGCCGAAAAAATTTTTACGTACCCGCAGCCTTGGGTCGTGGGCGATCGAGGCTTTTTTCACCTCTTCACTCGATATACTAAAGGGCGGGAGCTCTATTGGGAAACCAGCGCTGATGGACGTACGTGGAGCGACACCAAAAAACTCGCCGGCTTTGGTGGTCATTATCAAACCAGTCAAGAAGNNCTTTATTACGTGCAAACGAAAGATTTTGGGGAGACCTGGACGACCGCAGAGGGCGTTGTTCTCACGTTGCCCCTTGAGACGATCGACAACCCGGCACTGGTTCGCGATTATGCTGCGGAAGGAAAGCTCCTGTACACCTGTGATCTGAACTTTGATGCGAAAGGAAACCCTATTCTCCTTTATGTCCTTTCATGCGATTTTAAGCCGGGACCGGCAGGCGGAGAGCGGGAGTGGACCACGGCTCACTGGAAGGAGGGAAAATGGCGGTATTCCACAGTCGCGACGTCAGATCATAACTATGACATGGGAAGCCTCTATGTTCTTCCAACAGGCGAATGGCGTGTCGTTGCGCCTACTGATCCCGGTCCGCAACCTTGGGGGACGGGAGGCGACATGGTCATGTGGTCGAGCAAAGATGAGGGAAATTCATGGGTGCGTGTGCGGACGATCACGGAAGGAAGCGCGTTTAATCATAGCTATGCGCGACGACCTTGGCAGGCGCGCGATCCCTTTTTTTCATTCTGGGCTGATGGCGACCCTAGCAGACTGAGTGAGTCACGGCTCTATTTTACGAATGCGAATGGAGATCACGTTTGGCGACTGCCTTATACCATGAAGGAGGAGTTGGCTTCTCCAGAGATAGTCAGGTAGGGCATAAGACTACGTCCAGNNCCGGGTACCACGAAAGTGTAATAGTTTTGGGCGTGAGAACTTTTCAGCCTGGGGCATTGTGGGCGCCCTGCTTTTGGAGATCTCAGCCGATCTCAATTCTCTGAACCCCGCTACCCTCCATGATGAAGCCTTCGCTTCCTGCACAGGAACGCAGCTCGACGTTGCGTGCCCATTGTCTCTGGCTAGGCCTGATCCTAGCGT
>DKKJ01000142.1 GCA_002455175.1 Opitutaceae bacterium UBA6669 | reverse complement strand
GCCCTCCCAATGAAAGAAAATCTGGGTGAAGCGTGCTATAACATACCAATAAAGATCAGCTTAGGTAATATTGATACTCCACGTTCTCGCAGAGACAATCGGCGTGGCTTTAACGGGGGATCTTGGTAGGGTGATCCTTTCATGAAACGGATCGCTTCGCTGATTTGGTTATTGTCACTTCTAATTGCACTGTCATTGGTGCAAACGACTTCTGCCCAAGGCACGGCCCAAGTCGTCAATAGCATCGTCCCACCTCCCACAGCGGTTCTACCGGAATCCACGGTTTCGATCGATTGGGTATCGCTCAATCCCACGGCGGGTGAAGTGAGGTTCACTACCCCACTTTTGCTACGAGGAAATGTTTTTGTGGGCGAAAGTTCCTGGCCGATCGAATTGACCTCTACGGTGGCGGNNGGGTGGCTTTACGGTGCGGCCTTTCACCTTCGTGCTCCCTGCCGGGGTCAAGGGCCGTGTCATTTTGTCGGTGCAGCGCGAGCCCGGAGAAAGTCCTGTGCAGGCCGTACTGATGGTGAGTGGCGACGCCGTGCGGCCGAGTGCGACTGAGCCTGCGCCTTTGACGAATTTCGCCGTCAAGAAGCCAGCCGCATCAGCAATCGAATGAAGCTTTGCTGGGCGTTTAGGTGCGCATGAGCCGATCTATTTTATCTATGGAGCTGAAGAGCCTGCCGCGAAGTTTCAATTCAGCTTCAAATATCGGATTCTAAATTTTGGCCAAGAGGCGGTTCCGCAGACGCTTCAATTTGCTTACACCCAACGCTCCTTGTGGGACATCGAGGCGGACTCCAGCCCTTTCTTCGATACCAGCTACATGCCCGAGCTCGTTTTTGAATCGCTCGCCCCGATGCCGGAGCAAACGGACGCATGGTTCACCTGGTTAGGTTATCAAGCCGCTTATAAGCATGAATNNTCCAACGGCCGGGATGGATCGTTATCCCGCAGTCTCAATACGCTCAACCTCCGCGGAGCGTTCTCAATTGGTGGATTGGAGAGCTGGCAGTTGCTGGTGATCCCTGAGGTCTTTGGGTACATCGGTGATTTGGAGAATAATCCTGATATCGAAAACTATCGAGGATACGGTCAGCTTCGGATGGTCTTTGGGCGCAACGATGGACCGACGTTGATGTTTACTGGAATTGCTGGGAAAGATTTTGATCATCGCACTTACCAGCTCGATTTCACCGTGCCGTTTCGGACTCGTTTCCTCGAGTTTGAAGCGTATTTTCTGATTCAATACTTCAATGGTTTTGGGGAAAGTCTCCGAACCTACCGAGAAAAGTCAGAAGCGTTGCGGGCCGGTTTCTCTCTGGTTCGCTAAGGCGTCTTTACCCTTTGCTACCACCTCTTAGTCGCCGGGTCGGACGTTGTCTTAGGTCTGCTATGTTCGGGCTTGAGCTCGGCGCCTTGCTGACTCTTGGTGGTAGGTAACGTTCTAAATCCCTTTTAACCCTCAGAAACATAATCGATTAACATGAGATTCGGCTTAAACACGTTCCTCTACACCTCCCCGTTCACGACCGAGAGCGTCAAATTGTTCCCCAAATTCAAGAAGTGGGGATTCGATACGGTCGAGATTCCCGTTGAAGATCCCAGCCATATCGACACCGCCAAGGTGCGGGCTGCAGCCGAGAAAGCGGGTTTGGCGATTGGCAGCATTTGCGCTGCGATGGGACCTGGACGCGACTTCCGTGGTTCAGCCGCTGATCAAAAGAATGCCATGGCCTACTGCAGNNCAAGCCGCTGAGCTAGGGTGCCCTTCGTTGATTGGCCCGGTTTATTCCGTCGTGGGCAAGGCCGACGCTGTACCGGAAGATCAGCAGAAGAAGGAGTGGGCTCTCGTGGTTAAGAACCTTAAGGTTTTGGCGAAGCGCGCGGAAGCAAAGGGCGTTACGATTTGCATCGAGCCGCTCAACCGATTCGAAACCGATTTTCTTAATACATGCGATCAGGGGCTGAAACTGATCAAAGCGGTGAACTCTCCAGCTGTAAAACTGCATCTGGATACGTTCCATATGAACATTGAAGAGAAGAACCAGGCGGCGGCGATCCGCAAAGCGGGCAAGCTTCTTGGACACTTTCACGCCTGCGGTAGTGATCGCGGTACGCCGGGTGGCGACCATATCGACTGGCCGCCGATCGTCAAAGCCTTGAAAGAAATCGGCTACACGGGTGACGTCGTCATTGAATCCTTCACCACCGACGTGAAGGTCATTGCCCGCGCTGCTGCGATCTGGCGCAAAATCGAACCCAAGCGTGACAACATCGCCGTTGACGGAATCAAGTTCCTCAAGAAGGCGTTCAAGTAAGTTATCGCTTCCTTTCAGCAAAAACCGGCGCCCGAGATGCTCTCGGCGCCGGTTTTTTTGTGTCTGTTCAGAAGCAGCGTAGTCCGAGCGAGAGGAGAGCTAACCCATGCCCCAGAGAAGGTCCCCGCTTCGGTGGAGGGACTCGCTCCGTCGAGTCTTGTCTTGGATTTTCTCGCACGGAGTACCGCCCTCAGGGGGCTTTTCTGACAGGCTAAAGCCCGGACTCCTAACTCTGAACTCGGACGGTGGAAAGTCGACCCGCTTTAAAGCGGTATTCCCTACAAGGAGGCAGATATGGAGCCAGGGCATGACGGCGCATGCCATTCTGGTGAAAATGATTCTCTACCCTTGCTTACGCGCGGTGATCACACTCCGGTCGGCCGCGGTCTCGGTAAATTGGACATCGGTAAAGCCAGCCTCATGGAGGAGCGGCTCCAACTCAGAAATCGAATAGCACTTACCCTCTGTCACACTCATCAACACCGCGGAGTATTCAGCCACAGGAAGTGGACCGGTTTTATCAGCGTTCAAATGNNACATGCCATCGGGCTTCAAGGCTTTGAAGGACGCGGATAGGAGGAAGCGAACTTTGTCGAAATCCCAGTCGTGGATAACGTTGGAGTAGAGATGAAGGTCGAATCCAGAGGGCAACGGATCGGTGAACATATCTCCTGCAGAAACACTCACCTTGTCGCTGACTCCTCGTTTCTGAATAATGGTGCGAGCGATGTGGTCGACGGGAGGGCGCTCGAAAACCGTCGCTTTCAGGTGAGGATGATACGCCGTGATCACGCATGCGTAAATTCCGGAACCGCCTGCGATATCCAGCAACTGGGTGTGCCCTTCAGTCTTCAGTGCCTTGGCGAGCGCCAGACCCAGGTAGGTTCCGCGGCAATCCATAGCAGCTGTGAACTGGGTCGCGAAGGTTTCCGTGAGCATTGCCTGGCTCCACTCTTTCTCGTGTTGGTAGCTTCCCCAGTTCGCTGGCTTTCCGGTGCGAAGAATCGCGATGAAGTCTTTGACGACAGGACGTTCCTTGAGCGATCCGTAGTAAGGGCCAAGAAACCAAGGAGAGGTGCTGACGAGGTGCTCTTGTGCGGTGGCGGTGGTGTTGAAAACGCCATCCTTGGACCTTGTAACCCAGCCGTTCGCGGCGAAGAGCGTCAGCATGACGTCGGCGGGGCGTTCGACGATTCCGAGTTCGCGGCACACCACCGGCAACGTCGAGGGATGCGCGGTGAGCCAGGTGAAGAAGTCGAATTCGGTAAGTGCTGCCGTGACGAGATCGCCCGCATAAAGACCGTCGCGATAACGGTACACTTCGATGGGGTCGGTTTGCGGAGCGCGCGTAAGGTCGACGGGCATGCTTTCATTCAGTCAAACCTCGAAGCCCACGGCACCAAAAAAAACGCAAACTCGGAGGCGGGTTGCAGGGGTAGAAGCGTGGTTCGACGCTATTTTTTTGCAGAAGCCGGTTTCTCTCGATCCAGGAGACCTCGGGAACGCAACCACTCCNNTTCATCTCGGGAACGCAACCACTCCCCGACACGAGTCGACCATTCGGCAGAGGGTAAGCCCGTGGCTTTCATACCGAAGCCGTGCCCACCTGCGTCGTAAATGTGAAGCTCCGCCGGAAGATTCCGTTTTTTGTATTCGAGGTAAATCAGCGCACTACCGCTTGAACTGGTCTCTCCTTTGTCATCATGCGCATGTACCAGGCAAATGGGCGGCGCTTGATCGGTCACAACAATACTAGAAAGCAACTCGAAGGTGTTCGTTTTGGATACAAGATAGGCCGGATAGATGGGCACTGCGAAATTGGGAGCCGCATCGTCGTGTTCGATGGTGCGATCGATGGCATAAGTGCGTTGGTTCGGCTGGAGAGCCAAGCGGATGGAAAGATGACCACCAGCAGAAAATCCCAGGACACCAATGCGATCCGGCCGAATGTCCCAGTCAGAGGCTCGTTTACGAAGGATTCCCATGGCTCGTTGAGCGTCTTGCAGCGGAACGTTGCTTGGCTCATTTGGGTCCCGACGAGGGACACGGTACTTCAGCAACGCCGCCGTGACTCCCAAGGAGTTGAGCCACGAGCAGACCTGTTCTCCCTCATGTTGAATCGCGAGATGATTATAACCCCCGCCTGGGGCGACCAAGACAGCGGTACCGTTTGGCTTCTGAGCGCGATAAATCGTTAGGGTAGGATCGGAAACGTTTGAGACTCGCCGGAGGCCATCCCTGGGGGAAATCACGGAGGCTTCAGCACTCGATTGAAATCCCACGGGTTCAGGGGCTCCCTGGGGCCATAATACAAGTGTTTCCGGAGCAGGCGCAGCAGAAAGAATCATAGTCTGGATAACGATCAAGAAACCTAACCACTTTGGGGCTCTCATGGAAACAGCCTGGATGGACGCAGCGGAGCGGGCGAGCGTAAGTTCACGGGACAAGCGTGAGGCGGTGAAGAAAATCAGAGATAGAGAAAAGCTGAGAGCGGAAAGTTGAAGTTCGGAAAGGAAGACGGGCATGTCGCCCTTCTGAAGCTGAGCTGATCGAAAAAATTCAGATGTAGTTGAATTCTTTGTACATTGAATTTGTTGCGAATGGGTCGATCGTCTGTTACCTAGAGGCTTGCCTCGCGTCGAACGGCTTTGGCTGCTTTGTCTTTACGGAGTCCGAGGAACACGGGCTGCCGCAGGAGGTTTTCTTCGGTCCATTCAGCAAATTTGATCTGGGCAACCAGCTTAGGCTTTAACCAAGTGACCGTTCGCATCACGGAGCGGGTCATCCCTTGGCCGAATCGTGAGCGGTGATCAAGCGGCAGATTGGCGAAAGGACAGGTTTCCGTCGTCAAGGGTTGGAAACGTTCGTGGAGATTACGGAGCATGGTCCCTGTAAAGCCGGTTCCGACTTTCCCTGCATAGAGCAATTTCCCACTTTGATAATAGCCAACGAGCAGAGCTCCAAAATGCTGACGACTGTTCTGCGGTGGGGTAAATCCCCCGATTACAAACTCTTGTTCGTTCAGATTCTTGATCTTAAGCCAGCTTCCAGAGCGGCGCCCGANNAAGGACTCTCGATGTTTGAGGATGATTCCCTCGAGACCTTGTTGCTTCGCTGCTGCAAGCAGGTCGGCGGGAGATACGTCAAAGATTGGCGAGAGCTGGAGCGTACGAGAGGGCTTCTTGATCAGAGCTTCGAGCGCCTTCCGACGAAACGGAAGCGGTTCGTTCACGAGGGAGGTTCCGTTAAGATGCAGAAGATCGAAGGCGTAGAGAACAATAGTCGGTCGCTCACCGAGGTCTCGCCCTTGCAGCGTCTGAAAATGCGACCGTCCCTCTGCGTCCAGCGCGACGATTTCGCCGTCGATCACCGCCGTTTTACAGCGAAGCGATTTCAGCGGTGGAGTGACTTCCGGGTAGTCGAGTGGTTTGTGGTTTCGCGACCAAAGTTGGACTTTTCCGTGGTTGAGCACCGCCAAAGCACGATAGCCATCAAATTTGATTTCGCCGATCCATTCTCCGTCCGCCGACGATGGCACTTCCGTCACTCCAAGCGCTTTCATAGGCTCGAGGAAAGTGGGTTCGGCAAGAGGGGGTCGACTTCGTTTCATAGGAACAACCTCAATATGTGAGGCCAGAGAGACTATATTGTGATCAGCCTCAGGATTTTGAACCTTTGGGCTTCGCAGTCGCGTACACGTCAGCGATCACCGTGGCCAAGAGCGAGCTAGCCTCCTCCGTCTGGCCTGCCCGAAGTTTTTTCTCAACCGCTTCGAGTCCTGGAATCAGTGTTTTCCAAGTGAGACGTGGGCGCTTGTGGCTTTTCGTTTCCGTAGTGGACCTCTTCGAAGGGCGTTCTTCGGCTTTTGTCGGTGCTTCTTTCTCCGGAGCTGAGAAGGCAATGACATCAGCGCGAGATTTTCCGGAAGGTGACTTTTTCTCCTTCAGTTTTGTTTTAGAAGAACTCTCGTCTCTAGCCGATGCCGGATGAGAAGAGCCGAGGAGGTCGTAGTTGATTGCAATGACTCGGCGATCAGAGAAGGAGCGGAGTGACTTAGGAAAGACCAAGCGCTGTGTTTTTGGCGATTTTTGTAGGCCGACGGTTCCGTAGTCTTTGGTGGATCCTCTAATTGTTTGATGGAGGGACATCACGCGCTGCTGTTTCACCGCGGTCATCAGAGTTCGATCCTTATCGGGTGTCGTCCAGCTCAGGTGGATTTCAGGTTTTCCAGACTTCTCCAGAACCTGTGCAAACGTGACCGTTTTCATGAATGCATTCTGTCGTCGCTGCGGTATTACACCGCGCGGCTTTCCCATTGGGCATCGTTGTCTTTGGCTATGCGCGCCATCGAGCGCCGCGTGAGCACGGACATATCGTCTTGGCGTGCAGTGAGCGCTTTTGCTCGAGAACCTGACTTCATGATCAGCCATACCGGCTTTCCGTCTTCAGAACGAATTCGGAAGAGGTGCCACTCACCTTTGATCTTTTTTCCATGCAGCTTCAGCTTGAGATCCCCGCTGGCGTGGCTGCCCCCTAGCAGTTCGTAGGTGCCGATGTCCCACACCATCACGGTTCCTCCACCATATTGCCCTTTGGGAATCGTGCCCTCGAATTTAAGGTAGTCGAGCGGGTGATCTTCGACTTCAAAGGCGGCACGCTTTGTTCCTGGATCGGGGGAGAGCCCTTTGGGTACTGCCCACGATTTTAATGTTTCATCCATCTCCAGCCTAAAATCGTAATGAAGCCGAGTGGCGTCGTGCTTTTGAATCACAAATCGTGCTGCACGAGCAGAACCCTTTTTCTTTCGTGACGAGGACGAGAGGCTGCTGGGTTTGGGTTCACGCGTTTTTGAGAAATGACGTTTTGCTTCATATCTTTTGAGCGCGGCGCTTGAACGAACGGTAGGTGAAGTGGATTTGAAGGCCTTGGGAAGTTTTTGTTTCAGTGTGAGAACAGGCGCAAATAAGTCGCCTCGACGCTTAATTCTTTTGACGGCCTCGGACGGAGAGAAATCGAACGCGGCCTTCTTTTTGTCACGTAGCAATCGAGTCAGCTCCTTCCATGTTACTGGCATGGATACGTAAGGACGCTCTCGTTTTCCCCGCATCGAGTAGACGGCGACCGTGGTTTTTGATGCGGAGTTTTGACTCCAGTCGATGAGCACCTTGTTGCGTCGTTGCTGTTTGTCCATGGTGCTAATCACTAGGTCTGGATGTTGCTGCTCGAGCAGCTCAGCGACGGCTTTCGCAAAAGCAGACGTTGCTGCGTAGGTGACGGGCGTGTTGAGGGGGACGTAAAGCTGCAGGCCTTTCGATCCGGAAACTTTCGGAAATCCCTCGAGACCGAGTTCGTCCAAAATCGCTTTCACGTAAAAAGCGACTCGCGTGCAGGTAATCAGGTCGGCTCCTTCCCCGGGATCGAAATCGAAAGCGACATGGGTAGGGCAGTCCACCTTGGGCACCCGATGGAGGAAGGGATGAAGTTCGAGTCCAGCGATGTTGGCACACCACGCCAACGAGGCGGCGTCGTTGATTAAGATGTAACGAATATGGCCTTCCCGGTGACGGCGCGGAACCAGAAACGTCTTGAGCCATTCCGGAGCAAACGCGGGCGCGTTCTTTTCGTAGAAGCGTTCGCCGGATAATCCGTCTGGAAAACGGACGAGGGTAATGGGCCGATTTTTTAAGTGCGGGATTAAGTGAGGCGCAATGTCGACATAGTATTTGATCATTTCCCCCTTGGTGAACCCGGTCTTTGGGAAGAAAACCTTGTTCAAGTTGGAGAACGAAACCTCTGCTCGCTTCTTCTTTTTTAAGGCTGAGGCCATTGCAATCCAGTTTCTGTCGTCGCCTATGCTGCTTTCTTACGCGGTTTTTTCTTGGCGCTCGCCTTGGCTTTCTTGGTCGGTCCGCTCTTTTTCTTTTCGCCAGACGCCTCCTTGAGGCTTTGCTGAAGGACCGAAGCGAGATCGATGACGTTGGTCGGTTTTTTTGAGGTCTTCTCTTTAGTCGCGAGTTCTTTTCCTCCCGCAGCGACTTTCTTCTCGATCAGTTTCATCAGTGCTGAACGGTAGTCATCCGTGTAGCGAGAAGGGTCCCACTCCTCGCTCATGTGATCGACCAGAGTTTTTGCCATGGCGACTTCCCGGGCTCCCGGTGTTTTCTCGTGAGAAATTTTGATCGCCTTCGGATCGACCAGTTCATCTTCGAAACGCATCAGCTCGAGGGCCAGGAGATCCCCACTGCATTTGACTGCCGCCAGATGCTGCCGTGTTCGGATGATTACTTTCGAAATCCCGGCTTTGTTCGTGTCGCTAAGAACTTTGCGCAGCAAGCTATACGCGCCGTTGGCGCCCTTGAGCGGTTCTAGGTAGTAGGGCTTGTAGAAATAGATGGGATTAATTTCGTCCAAGGCCACGAAATCGACGATGTCGATGGTGTCGGTTGCCTCGAGGTCAACGCGCTTGAAATCGTCATCTTTCAAGACCACGTATTTGCCCTTCTCGTATTCGTAGCCTTTGACGATTTCGTCCCAAGGCACCTCGCGTCCATCCTTCTGGGCAACGCGTTTATAATTTACCGGACTGAGATCTGAGCCGCGAAGGAGACGAAACTTCAACTCCTCAACTCGGCTGGCATTGTGAAGCGCGACGGGAATACTGACCAACCCGAAGCTGATGGAACCTTTCCAAATAGCACGCATAAGGGGGAAGGTTAGACCCCCACTTACTCGATGAGTTCGATGTGCCCTGCTAACGATTCTCTGACCCTTGCGTAGGGGAAACCTTGGGGTCGTGAGGTGCCCTTTACTTACGTGAGAAGATCCTGCCCTGCGTTTCGAGAACGCCAGCGGAAATCATAAGCGATAAACGCGGATGGATGGGATCCGCGGACAAAAAGGGATACGGAGGTGATCTCATCCCGCGTCGCGCTCGGCTTGAACGGGTGTCGCAAAGCGTCCCATCCATTCGGCCTTGGCTAGCACATGGCCGCGCATGGCCTCTTCTAAGGTAGAGCGAGTGATGCCTTCGGGGAGTTCAAATACCCGGTCAAGAGCGTAAAGGCGGAAGTAATACCGATGTTCTCCATCGGGCGGGCGAGGTCCGCCGTAGGCAGTTTCCTTCCAATCGTTCTGCCCCTCAAGTCCTTCGGTGATCACCTCATTGCCCTCAATTTGTTGAGTTGCGGGAGGAAGGTTAAATGCGACCCAATGCGTGAAAGTACCCTTGGGTGCATCGGGGTCATCCATAATCAAGGCGAGGCTACGGGCGTGAGCTGGGACCTCTTTGATCTGAACCTCGGGACGTTGATTTTCTCCGTACTTGGTAAATTGGGNNCAAAGTCCGGACTTTCGATTTTCATAGTACCACCATAGTACTACGAACCCATCGCTCGGCCTATCGGGTCGGCGCCGGGCCATCGGGTGGCAAAATGGCCTCGGTCGCGGCGGGAGGAATTCCGGACGTACCCGCTTAACGATGCAGATCTAATTCCTGCAAGTCGACGATCCTTGGGAGCAATTGCTTTATTGTCCTCAGCTATACGCCGCACTCATCTGATCTGCAGAGAGTAGGATAAGGTCTCGCGCTGACTCAGGATCAGATTGGGCTCAGGATTAGTTCAGGTTGCACCAGGCGGTGCTGTTTTTTCGGTGGGAGCTGACCTTCGGCGCGAGCCAGCAGGAGCTCAGCGAGTTCATGGCCTAGTCGGAAATTCGTTTTATCGACCGTCGCCAAAGGGACGGCGGGTTCCCACGTACGATAGATGGATTCGCTCCAATTGTTATCATAGCCCACCAGATCGATATCTTGTCCGGGNNCGAGTCGCTGATCGCCATAATCGCATCGATCGGTTGCGGCGCCTTAAAAAACTCGAGAAGAAACCCGGTCAGCAGCCGTCGGCGTAGGGTGAGCGTGTCCTCGTTAAAGTGCTCGGGCATGGGGAGGGGCACATGCAGTGCGGGAAGCGGTGTTCGACCCATCTCCTTGTGCACAGACTCGAAGCCACGGTCGCGTTCGGAAAGCCAACCGGCGAGGGGCTGGACCGTCGTTTCCATGGTCCAGACACGGAGGATGCGTTTTCGGCCGCGTTTGAAGAGGAATCGAGTCAAGGCGGCGCTCCCCGCTGCGTGATCGGAGGCGAGGGTGTCGAAGGTAGGAAAATTGAAACCAAAACCATACACCACTGTTGGCATTCCCTTTTCCGCCAAGCTCTCAACGACTGGCCAGGCCGGACGGTGTTTCAGCCCTTCGTAGAGGACAGCAATTCCCGCGGGGTGTGCGGTCGTCAACTGGGTGAGTTGGGAGGGAATGTCTTCGCCGACTTGGAGGGTCAGCGTATTCTTTCCAGCCTGCTGAAGGGCTTCGGCGGCGCCGACCTGAATGAAACGCTCCCAAACCGGACCTTTGCGACGCTTCTGGATGGCGTCGGGTATGGATGACGGAGCCGTCAATAGAGCCACCGTGGTGGCCATCGGATTGATGGGTTGTGAAAGAGGAGCGACTATGCGTCGGCGGTTCTCGCCGTTTTGGATGAGACCCTCGGTTTCCAGTTGGCTCAGTGCAGCGCGCACGGTGGTGCGCGATACCTTGAGGAGATCCATGAGACCATGTTCCGTGGGCAATCGCTCGCCCGGTGCGAGTTTACCGTCGGTGATCCATTTCCGCAGCGTGCGAAGGGAACGGGCCTGAGGGCCTTGATTGACGGGATCTGACATGGAAACGGCGATTAAGCGGCGGGCGATGGTTNNCCAAGCGCACGAACGCGGCTCAAACCGGACAGTGGCTAACCTCATAAGATACAAAATAAGAATCTTGACCATACAAAAAAAGTACAATTGCCTCGCGGTGTGTAGGAGCTTCGATTGGCGTGCTCCCCGATTTACCCTCTACCCCCTCTGTCATGCCTGCTCATTCTCTTGTGTGCGTGCTTATCGGTTCGCACGCGCGTCGGTCGTGGTCCGTTTTATTGATTTCTGCCTCTCTCGCGTTGCCGGCGCAGCCGGCTGCCTCGACGGATTCCTCCGCTCCCACCCTTCTCGACCCCTTCACGGTCTCGGCTGATCAGACGGGGTATCAGGCAACCACTTCGGCGGTGGCCACGGGCTTCAATCGCGACGTGGAGCATACTCCGCTGATGATCAATATCCTCACCGAGGAGTTCATGCGTGACGCTGGGATTCAGAGTTACGCCGACGTCGCGCAGTTCATGCCCAACACCTACGTCGTCCCGCAACCGGAGGGCTTGGGTTCGACTGCGAACGCGCGAGGTCAAGCTACCAGCTACTACACGCAGGACGGAGTGCGGTACTACACAGAGCCTATTGTGCGGAGCGGATCGCGCGTCGAAGTGATCAAAGGGCCTTCCACACTATTTTTCGGACGAGCCCAGCCTGGTGGTATCTTTAATTTTGGTACACGCCCACCTTCGGCGATTAATAGTTCATCGCTGGCTGTCACTTACGGTACGTTTGATAAAAAAGTGGTGGATCTGGGTTCTCAGGGGAAAATTGATTCCAAGGCACGCTGGACGTATCGCCTCGATGGATCGCTCCAGAACAATGGATCCTTTCTCGATCACGCCTATGATCGCCTGAAATTCATCCGCGGAGCCTTGAGTTTCAAGGCTCTCGATACGCTCCGTTTTAATGCGCGTTATGAGTTCACTGACCGGAAACAATCTGGCAGCTCACTCACGCCTACCGTGATTGCTCCTCAGTACTACGCGGACTACAAGAGTCCACGGCCTGAGCAGATCGCCTACGCCCGCGCGGCAGCCAATCTGGGCTCCGCCCCGGAAGCACAGGTGGCTGACTTCCTTCGCAGTCGCTGGAAAGAAAATCTCGTTAACTGGATATTGGATACACGTTCTGCCTACATCAATGATCCACGCAACCCTGATGGTCTTTATCCGGTCTACGCCACGGGAATCAGTGCGGACGTTGTCCCGCAGGGCTGGAGCTACAATGCGGCTCAAAAAGGCACTTACGCACAGAAACTGANNCTCGCCTTTTTATTCAGATGGCTGATCTGCTGGCGGATGGGACCATGCGTGGTTCACCGCAAGTGCGAGAGGACCAAAACGACTCCACGACGATCTCCCTATCAGCGCTGCTGGATTACGATATCTGGAAGACGCACCACACGACCAATATCGGCGCGCAGTGGTTCAAGGACTACTATCGAAACATCAATGGGACGCTTTATGCTTTGAACGCGGCACCCGGTCTGGCCAAAGATCCGCGAGCCTCCACGGCTGCCATTCAAACTGCAGGCTATAATCCCTTCACGNNCGCCAGCCACATCGTCGAGTTTTTCGATCGCAAGCTCGGATTGCTCTTGGGGGGCCGAATTCAGGAGTACGAGGTGCGTAACATTCCTTTTAAAAACAAAGCGGATATCGATGATGTGAATACGATGGGATTGTCCTGGCAGGTACACCCCAACCTCATCGCCTTCGCGAGCCGAAGCAAATCCTTCGAACCCAATATCAATACCTACCTCATCGACGGCGCTGGGGCGACCCAGGCGGAAAAGAACGCCAATCGGCATCCTCCCGTGGTGGGCGATGGCTTTGATTTTGGAGTCAAATTTGGCCTGTGGAAGCGAAAGATTGTGGGCTCATTGTCTTACTTTGAGGTCAAGCGCCTCAACGATGCGGCATTTCGTACCCAAGATATCGCCCGCATGAATGCGGATCCGCGCAACAACGATGCGGATACTAACAATAACGTTGTTTATTACATTCCAGGCGGTGAGCGCCTGAGTAAAGGCGTGGACTTTGAACTGCTTTACCAGCCGAATGCGCGTTATTCTGCGGTGATCACCGCTGGTTACTTGCCGGTGGCGAAGGTGACCAAGAACGATGCGATTCCTTTTGTCACCACTATCGATGGCCGACGCATCCGTGATCCGAATATCGGCAACTATCCAGGTCAACGCAGTCCCAACGCTCCAAAACACACCTTCAGCTTTTGGAATCACTACAAATTTTCTGGAAAAGGATGGGGTGTGGGCTTCGGAGGAAACTACATGAGCAAGGTGGAGATTCCACAGATTCGATCGTACCAGGTAACGGTCCCTTCGTATGTTAACCTTCGGTTGGGTGTCGACTATACGCGAGCACTGTCGAAAGGCTCTCTACGTTTGAGTGCGGTTCTCACCAATGCGCTCGACGAGCGGTATTTCATTAGCGTGTACCGCGCGGAACCTCGTGCGTTGACGCTCCAGGCGGCCTACCAATTTTGATACCTGTCGATGAGTGCAGCCTTCTTGTCGTTGTCCGGGCGCGTCAGAGGCCTTTCTTTCCTTCTGATCGTCTTACTTTCCGCTCCGGCGTGGGGACAGAATCCTCTGTCGGCGGTGAATGCTGGCGCGTCGGCGGTGGCGTCGGAGATTGAGAAAGATATCGTCTACAGCCATGCGGGTGGTCAGACGCTTACTTTGGACGTGTTGCGCCCCATGGCGGGCAAGCGTGCTCAGCCTGCTGTGGTCTATTTTCACGGTGGGGGCTGGCAAGCCGGAGCGAAATGGCACGGGCATGAGTGGATCAAACGTTTCGCCCGACAAGGCTATGTCGGAGTGACCGTCGGATATCGCTTCGCGCCGCAGTTCAAGTGGCCGTCCCAGGTAGAAGATGCGAAGGCGGCGATCCGCTTTCTTCGGGCCCACGCAGCCGCGTATCAGATCGATCCCGACCGCATCGCCGTTGTGGGTGAGTCGGCCGGAGGGTATTTGGCTCTGATGCTTGGAGTGACTTCGACGCAGGACGGTTTTGATCAGACAGGTGAAAACCGTGACGTCTCCAGTCGTGTTCGTGCAGTCGCTTCGTACTCCAGCGCGACTGATTTCACCGCCTTAAGGCGTCCCGGAGCTCCGCGTGACCCGCAAGTCGATGCGGATATGCTGCGTTACTACGGCAAAACCGGGGAACAGGTCGTCAAAGACTTCACGGGAGCGGAGGGACCCGNNGAAGCGAATCTCTGTGCTCACTTACGTCTCATCCGACGATGCACCGACCTTGATTGTGCAGGGCGATGCTGATCCGATCGTGGAGGTTGCACATGCTTCCGCTTTGGCCGAGGCATTCAAAAAAGCTGGCGTTCCTCACCGCCTGTATTTGGTGCCAGGCGGCGGCCATGGTTGGAAGGGAACACAGCGCCAAGAAACCGACCGAGTACTCGACGTCTTTCTGGCCGAGCAATTCCGGTAAACGTTTGCTCAATCGATCAACGATCCGCGTTGAGCACGTTATCCAACGCACGAAGAATTAGCCTAGCGCCCATGGAAAGGGCGAGATTGAGGGCGGTTATTAGCGCTCACGTGCTGCCCTCCTCACCGCCAATCAGGGTTTAATTTTGGATCCAGCTGGGATTGTAGAATCGGCTTTTAAGTAGTGGAACAGAAACGGTTCGGCGTGCGGAGGGGATTCGGCGGGCGGCTCGATGGAGAGAGCGGTGATCCGTGCGGCTACGGTGACGTTTCGCTCCTGACAGCGTTTGAGAAGCAGCTCTGCGTGACGAGGGTGGTGGAGGTACTGATTGACGTTGGTCAAATCCAGGTTGGGAAGGCTTGATCGGAGAAAAATGGGAGGGTCATCGGCTGAGATCATTTCGTAGAAATCGCACTCGGCTCGAATTTCTTTTCCGGCGGGTCGAAGAAAATCCTCTTCCGAGGCCAAACCATAGAGCGAAGGCGAGTTGTAGATTCCACCAAAGCGCTGCTTAGCCTCTTTACCGAAGGGTTCCTCCCACCGGGTAAGGTCGTAGGTGTACTGCACTTCGAAGGCCGCAGCGCAGCTCAGCCGGGTAGACTCGCGAGCGATGGGATCAGCAGAATCGGGCTTCGCCATCTCCGGATGAAAAGCAAGCCACAGGGAAATGCCTGCTCCTGCGGACGAGCCGAGCGCGGCGACCCGTGATTTATCGACGCCCAGTTTTTCGGCCTGGTGGCGGAGATACTGCACGGCGCGGGCTGCGTCGTGCAGGCAGTCCTGCAAAGCCACCGAAGGTGAAAGAAAGCGGTAGTTGACCGCAGCGACAGCGACGCCGGCATCTCTGCACTGTTGTAGAAGTCGGCTGTTGCGCAGCGACGACTTGTCGCCCGAGACGAATCCACCTCCGTGGAAATATATGATGAGTGGGAAAGACTTCTCTGAACTCGGGGTCCAGACATCAATTGTTTGGCGTTCGTGGTCGCCGTAGCGTAGGTCGAGGTGAGTGGGCTCGAGAGGAGTGGGTTGTCCTTTGTTGGCTCCCTGAAGTTTGGCGTGGTAAGCCCGTGCTTCACCCTCGCTCAAACGGCCATCGCGATCGGTGTCTGCTTCTGGGTATTGCTGCAGCCAAGCCTGAAGTTGTTGGGGTGTGATCTGTTGGCTCTGCCCGAAGGCCAGAGAGCAGAACCAGGTAAGTCCGATCGCACATGAGGCCCGGAGAAAGGGGAAAGATGACATGGGGGAATGGGGTGAAGATCAGAGGCTAAAGCGCTCTGAGGGAGTGCGGGTCCGCCAGAGATCGTTTCCCGTCAGAGGCGTCGAGGGCAAATAGAAAGCCGCGTCATGGAGGTGACGCGGCTTCAGATACGTGCGGCACTCGTTGCCGCTAGCGAGATGAGATGCTTTGCGCTTAGCTGAGGATGCCCTTGACCACTTTGCCGTGGACGTCGGTGAGTCGGAAGTCGCGGCCCTGAAAGCGGAACGTGAGTTTCGTATGATCAAATCCGAGCAGGTGGAGAATGGTCGCGTGCAAGTCGTGGACGTGGACGGGATCGCGAGTGACGTTGAAGCCGAAGTCGTCCGTCTCGCCGTAGGTGATCCCGGGTTTGACGCCCGCGCCGGCGAGGAACATGGTGAACCCGCGATTGTGGTGGTCGCGCCCGTCATTGCCGCCTTGCACCATGGGGGTTCGACCGAATTCGCCTCCCCAGATGACTAAGGTGTCTTCGAGTAATCCGCGTTCCTTCAGATCGGTGATGAGTGCGGCCGTAGCCTGATCCGTTTCGCGACAGTTGTTGGTGACGCCGTTGGTGAGGTTGCCGTGGTGATCCCAGGCTTCGTGGAAGAGTTGGACGAAACGAACACCGCGTTCGACCAGGCGACGGGCGAGGAGACAATTGCGAGCGTAACCGGACTTGTTGTTTTCAAGTCCATAGGCGTCGAGCGTGGCCTTCGATTCCTGAGAGAGATCCATCAGATCGGGCGCACTCTGCTGGAGGCGGTACGCCATCTCGTAACCTTGGATACGAGCCGCGATTTCGGGGTCACCGCTGGCGCTTGCGTGCTTCTGATTGAGACGTTCCAGCGCGTCGAGCGACGAGCGTTGGAGCTCACGATCAAATCCCACCGGGTTGGAAAGGTAGAGGATCGGGTCACCGCTCGAGCGGAACGGGGTGCCACCGTAGATGGTGGGGAGGAAGCCGCAGCCCCAATTGCTCGCGCCGCCACTGGTTCCGCGTGCGCTGTTCAGCACGACGTAGCCGGGCAGATTCTCCGCTTCGGTTCCGAGGCCATAGAGCGACCACGCGCCCAGGCTGGGGCGTCCGAATTGCTGGGAGCCCGTATTCATCATCACCTGGGCGGGCGCATGATTCACGGCATCCGTCTGCATCGATTTGATCACGCAGAGGTCATCGGCGATTTTCGCGAGGTGCGGAAGCACTTCCGAGACCTCCATGCCTGATTGTCCGTGACGCTGAAACTTAAACTTTGGAGCGAGCAGGGCGGAGTTCGGATTGATAAAGGCCGAGCGGTATCCAGCCAGCAATTCTGCGGGCGGCAGTTGACCGTCGCGCTTGGTCAATTCGGCTTTGTTTTCAAATAACTCCAATTGTCTGGGCCCACCCGCTTGGAAAAGGTAGATGACCCGTTTCGCTTTAGCTGCCAGGGGAGGGATTTTGGGCGCGAAGGGATTTTCGACTTTGGCGAAGACGTCGCGCTGGAGGAGTTGGAAGAGCGCGATGTTGGCGAGACCGATTCCGCAATCGCGAAGAAACCAGCGCCGGGTTCGACTTTTCGCGGCGGCAAGACGGAGGTGATCGGAAAGGTCCATGGCTAGTTTTTGGTCAGGGTTTCGTCGAGATTGAGGAGCACGCGACCGGCGATTGTCCAAGCCGCGGCATCGTTGGGAGTGGTTTTTCCGGGAAGAGAGGGAAGCGTCACGCCATCGCCAAAGGCCACGACGCGGGCTGGGACCCAGCCGTCGACCATGCGGGCGCGACTGGCTTGGACGAGCTCTACAATGTCCTGCACTTCGTCCGGTTGAGGACGCCGGGAGGTACAAAGTCTAAATGCATAATCGGCGCGCTCCGCGTCGGTGGCGCCGCCTTCACGTAGAATCCGCATCGCGAGTGCTTGAGCGGCTTCGACGAAGACCGTTTCATTCAAAGCGGTCAGTGNNTGCGCGGGCCACACAGGCGGAGTCGGCGTTGGGGGCGTCAAAAGAGGCCAAGACGGGGTCTGGCATCGAGCGACGACGGAAAACGTAGAGCGAGCGACGATACCGTTCTTTGCCCGTCGCAGTGTTCCAAAAATCGACATCAAGGTAGCTTTCCTTGAACAAACTGGGCGGAACGGGTGGGAAAATGCTGGGGCCGCCAACGCTTTCGTGAAGCAATCCCGCGGTAGTGAGCGCGACATCACGAATGACCTCAGCGTCGGCGCGGAAACGAGGACCGCGTGCCAGGAGGCGATTTTTGGGGTCCTTTTCGAGCGCCTCCTTGGTCACGAGCGAAGACTGGCGGTAGGTCGACGACAGCACCACCGACCGGACCAACTGCTTCTGGCTCCAGCCGTGATCCATGAAGTCAAGCGCGAGCCAATCGAGCAAAGCAAGTTGCACTGGCATCGGAGCACGAACGCCGAAGTCCTCCGGAGACTCAACCAAACCGGAGCCAAAGAGGGCTTGCCACACACGATTGACAACCACGCGCGCAGCCGTGGGGGAAGAGCGGTCGACCAGCCAGCGAGCAAATACTACGCGCGGGGGCTCTTGGCTGGACTGGGGCTGAGGAAGAAATGCCGGGGTGGCGAAGGTGACTTCCTCCTTGGGTTGATCCCATGCTCCGCGATCCAGGCGATGGGTGTGACGGGTTTCTTCGCGACGGCGTTCACCGAGGTTGAGGACGGTGGTCTTGGCCGTAGGATACGATTTCCAGGTTAGAGCCACCTTTTCATTGATGTCGTTTAAGCTGCTTTGGCTTTCACGCCACGCCGTGAAGAGAAGCTCCTGCTGCTCGGGCGAGCGCTCGTTCGCGGGAAGTGCAGCGGCAATCCGAACATNNTAGCCGTGCCTTCAGCGAAGGTTACGGGGTCCTTAAAGGTGACAAAAACCTCGAATGGTACGTTGCGACGCCCCTCGCCGCGATCGGGGCTCCAGGCGGTCTCCACCTTGTTGTCGATCAGGAAGGCAGCCGGCCCCAATCTCCGTTTGTCGCTATCGTCTTTTTTGTAGGGTGGAGCAATGGGGCGATCCGGAGATTCGAAGTCAGCGACCGCCGTAGCGAAGGCTTGTTTCTTCCAATCTTTTTCTCCGGGAGCTTTCGTTTCGAAAATGAGCTCGGTCACCGCAAACATACCTTCGTGATTACGACCTGGACCGCCAAAGATGAGATCGCCGTGCGTCAACGCTTCCAGGCGCAGCCCTGTTGCGGTGGATACGGGTGAGGTCCCCGTAAAGTAGAGGTCCCCGTCCGTGGCGCGGAAACCTAGAGTGAGGACTGAATGATCGGGGAGTGCTTCAGGATGGGAGAGTCCGCCTTCCCATTCGGGTTCGATAGGTTTCACCACTGACCACGGTGTGGCGGNNTTTGCTGGGCCCAGCTCGTGAGGTCCTGCTCCCAGGTCGGATGCTGGAATTTCGCGGAACGATCGAGATCTACCGTGCTTTGCTTGATTTTCTCGATGAGGGCGAGGTCTGTGTCCTCGTAGACACGCGTGACGGCTTCGTAGGTGTTGTCGAGGGCGGAGAACAGTTGGAAATACTCCTGATGGGTGATCGGCTCGAACTTGTGGGTGTGGCATTGTGCACACTGTAGCGTCATTCCCAATACCGCCTTCCCTACGCAGTCCATCCGGTCGAACATCCCTTCTTTGCGGTACTGTTCGGCGATGATGGCGCCTTCCTCCGAGACCATGGAGTTGCGCAAAAAGCCGGTGGCGACCTTGAGGTCTTGCTGCTCACGGGGAGTTTGCCCGGGTTTTACCAATAGGTCGCCCGCGATTTGCTCGATGATAAACTGATCGTAGGGCTTGTCCTGGTTGATGGCTTGAATCACCCAGTCCCGCCACGCCCACTGTTGGCGCGGCAAATCCTTTTCATAGCCGTCAGAATCCGCGTAGCGGGCAGCGTCAAGCCAGAGCCGCGCCCACTTTTCTCCGTAACGAGGTGAGGCCAGCAAACGGTCAACCAGCGCAGTGTACGCCGTCATCCCTCGGGTTTTGTAGTCCTGTACAAAGGCGTCTACTTCCTCCGTGGACGGGGGCAAACCCACAAGGTCCAACCAGACCCGTCGGCAAAGGATCTCCGGGCGCGCTTCTGGCGAGGCCACAAGACCCGCTCGAGCACGTTCTACCTCAACGAGGCGGTCGATTGGGTTAAGCGTGGATTTGCCTGGGAGCGTGTGCCGCTTCGGCGGGATGTAGGCCCAGTGGGGTTCATACTGGCCACCCTCGGCAATCCAGGTGCGGAGTTTTTCGATTTCCGCTGGCTTTAAACGCTCCCGATGAGAATCGACGGGAGGCATCACTTCGTCCTCGTGAACAGAAACCACGCGAAGCAAGAGTTCACTTTCGTCAGGCTTGCCGGGGACCAGCGCGGCCATACCTGATTTTCCTCCTTTTAAAGCGTCCTCCCGATGGTCGAGGCGTAGGTCGCCTTTGCGCGTGCCGGAGTCCTGGCCATGACAATTAAAGCAATTGTCGGACAGGATGGGGCGGATATCCCGGTTATACTCCAACGTCGTGTTCGTCTGGGCCGCTGCGGGGATCGTCAGAGCCAGGCTCAACGCTAACCACTGCCCGGTGGCGCGTGTGGCGTGGCGGTGAGGGGTGGCCTTATCTGTCCGGGCCGAGCGGATCTGCGCAGGGAAAAATCGGGATAAGCAGGCGAAGAAAAGCGTCATCGGTAAAAGGGGACTACGGAAGACCTCACCCGCCGGGGTCCACCCAACTGCAGCCAGAGATCTCATGGAACGTCCCCACCAAAGTCCTTTAACCCGCTGAAGCGAGGTCCGGGATGGAGCTAGTCCCAAGAAGATCGCCGGGTGAAAACGGTGGGAGCGCAGACAGCCGGTGAAATTTTCAGGAGGTGAAAACTGCCTCGGTTTACCTCCGAAGGCAAGCGCAGCACGGCAGGCGTACTTATGAAAATTAGCACTGTCTTTTCAGAGGGAGTGTTACGCAAGAAGTGTGCGTCTCTAGATGTCGGACTCGGAAATGCTTGGTCTCCTCATTGGCCAGTTTCGCAATTTTCTGAAAGGAGGGCTCAGAGAGGCGGTGTCAGAACGTCGCGATAGGACTTTCTCACGACGGAACGAGCCCTTGTTGCTCCCTCGGATAGGTGGCTAACCGTGGTGTGCGATGACGTTTTGAGACAACCTCGAGACCGCGTCCCGCCCAAAGTCCTTTGCTCACTCCAGGCCGGTTTCCTTCCGGTAGGCGACCAGCTGGCGTTCTCGTTCGGCTTCGGTCCAGCCTTGCATCTCGCCCATCCACTGGGCGACGCGTTCGGCAAGGCCCGAGCTAGGCGCGTGATAATAGTGCCAACTTGAACGCCGCACCAACACGTCGCTGAGAGAAACGGCCCACTCCTTGGTAACGTAATGGTTCACGGCGTCTTCCGTACAGAGGGGAGGGCAGATGCCGCTGTAGGAGGTATCATCGCGGTGTAGTAGGGGCTCCCTTGCAGTGCGGCAGACAACTTTGGGGTGACCGAGGTGCGTCACAATCTGGTCGACGGTTTGTTCCGCCATGAGACGGTAGGTGGTGAGTTTGCCTCCGGCGACATCCCACCAGCCTTTCTCAGGTTTGCGAATCTGATGCGCACGCGAAATGTCGGAGGGCGAGCCGTCGGGATTGGCGATCAAAGGGCGTAACCCTGCCCAGCTACTGATAAGATCTGCCGGACTGAGGTGGAGTCGGGGGAACGCGGCGTTGACCACAGACATCACATACCGGAGGTCCTCGGGTTCCACGCGCACGTCTTCGGGGCGACCCTGATAGTCCGTATCCGTGGTTCCGATGATCACGCGTTCTCCCCAAGGAATAACGAACAGTATCCGTTTGCCCTCGGTCACCACCACTGCGTCGGTCACAGGCAGACGCTGACGGGCGATGACCAAATGAATCCCTTTGCTCAAGCGGAGTTTCACTCGGCTTTGAGCGAGTCCTTGCGCCCAAGGACCGGTAGCGTTGACCAGCGTTCGGGTGCGCAGTGTGAGCAGGGTTGAGCTCGCCTGCTCATCGCTCAACGTGCAGATCCAAGTCTCACCTTCTCGTTTAGCATCTAGGAGGCGCAAATAGTTTCCGACCCAACCGCCGGCCTTCTCTGCCGAGCGAAGCGTGTCGAGAACGAGCCGAGCGTCTTGGGTCAATGCGTCATAATAACGTACGGCGCCCCGTAAGTGATCCGGATTGATCTCAGGAAGCGTTGCGAGTGTGGATTCCGAGGATAATCCGCGAGAGGGACCGAAGTTCCTTCCGCTGCAGAGCAAATCGTAGAGCTTCACCCCGATCTTGAGCTGCCACAGCGGCCGCCCACCCGGATGGTAGGTCGGAAAAAGGAATGCCAGGGGTTGCGCCAGATGTGGCGCGATCTCGCTGATGACGCGCTTTTCCACACTCGCTTCTCGGACGAGTCCGATCCGCCCTTGCTCGAGATAACGCAGCCCACCGTGCAGGAGGCGACTGGAGCGTGAACTGGTCCCGTAAGCAAAATCATGACGGTCGATCAGGCCGACGCTTAACCCTCGCAGCGCAGCATCGCGGGCTATTCCGCTACCCACGATTCCGCCACCGATCACCAAGGTATCGAGGGTCTGCTCGCGAAGCTGGGCTAAGGTGCTTCGGCGCGCATCAGAAGAAACGGATACACTCATGAGTCGTGTCGGGCCTGTTCCAGTAACTCGCCAAATTCGTGCAAGCTGGGTAGCGTGAGATCAGGAGGCCTCGCAGCCTGAGCGGCTACCGCAGCCGTGGTTTCTCCCGACAGTACGAGCACTCCAAAGGCGTGCGCTCGCTGGGCCATAAGAATGTCGGTGTAAATGCGATCTCCCACCATCGCGATTTGGGCGGTGTCTAGTCCCTTCCGCTGCACCAGCCCGCTCAGCATGGTGGGGTCGGGTTTTCCGAGGACGACATCGGGACTTCGGCCTGTGGCGTGTGTGAGGGCCGCCACCAAGGATCCGCAGTCAACCAAGACGGTGGGTTGATCGGTGGGGCACACCCGATCGGGATTGGTGGCGAGATAGGGCTTGCCCGTCTGTATCCACCACGCCGCTCGACAAAGACGTGCGTAAGTAAGCGTAAGGTCAAACCCCACGATCACGGCGTCGGGAACATCACGGGGATCGTCCGTGACGGAAACGTATCCAGCCTGAGTGAACTCCCCAATCATACTGGGGGTGCCTAAAAGAAAGAGGCGGCGCGCTTCGGGATGCCGCGTGCGTAGGCAATCAATGGTTGCCTGGGTGGAGGTGTGCAGTTCCTCGCGCGTCGCGGTGATTCCCATTTTGGCCAGGTGCGCGAGATAGTCGTTGGTGCTCTTTGAGGGATTGTTGGTTAGGAAACTGGTCCCGATGCCGAGCCGTTTCATCCGGTGCAGAAAAGGCAGGGTGAAGGGGAAAAGTGTGTTTCCCTGATAGATAGTGCCGTCCATGTCCAACGCGACATGGGCGATGCGCTGAAGACGCAGGCGCAGATCTGGTGTGAGGCGAGTAGAAGGGGCGGACGGGAGCATGACCGTGCAGTTAGGCCGTTTGACCGTAGCCGTGAGCTTTTNNCATAAACAAAAGTGCCCCCACGGCACCCACGCCCAAGAGTGCTGCGAATGCGGTGTCCCATCCACGATTATGAACCAAGAGGCCGAGCCCCCAACCGGACACCAAGGTGCTGGCGTATCCAAAAAGTCCCGTGAATCCGGCCGCCGTAGCAGAGGCACGATTAGTAGCAAGGTTGGCCGCGATAATACCGATCAGCGCTTGTGGTCCGTAGATGAAGAAACCGGCCAACCCTAGCAGCACGATATTCGTGGCAAATGAAGACGATGTGGATTGCCAGAAAAGACCCATCGCCACGCACGCACCCACCATGCAAAACACGCACATACGGGCGCCGCGTCCTTTGAAGACGCGATCTGTGGCCCATCCTGCTANNATCCGGCTACCATCCAACTGGCGTGCTGGAGCGAAAATCCTTTCATTTCTTTGAGCAAAGTTGGACCCCAATCCAGGACTGCGAAACGCAGGATGTAGACGAAGAAATTGGCGAAGGAGATCAGCCAAATATACGGGTTCATGAAGACTTGTTTCCGCACGAACGCTTTGTAGCTGGCTGATTTTCGGTCTTCGCGATCGGTTTCTTCCCCTGTGTCCACTTTGATTTCCGGCAGACCGACGGAACTCGGAGTGTCACGCAAAAGGATAAAGAGGATTACCCCGGCGATCGAACAGAGGATGGCCGGACCGAAGAAGCACCAGCGCCAACCGAAAGAAACCACGTATCCACAAAAGATGACAGCCACCCAAGCTCCGATAGAATGTGAGGTGTTCCAGATCGACATCTTGGTGGCCAGTTGTTGCGGAGGAAACCAATGCGTCATTAGCCGACAACACGGGGGAAAACCCATGCCCTGGACCCAGCCATTGATCATCCAGGCAATCCCGAGCAGCAGCACCGTGGAGCTAAACCCGAAAAAGACATTTGCACCCACGGATAACATGAGGCCTGCCACCATGAAATAACGCGCATTGGCGCGATCTGCCCACATCCCATTCACGAAACGTGACACTCCATAGAGCAGTCCGTGGAGCGTGAGGAACAGCCCGAGGTCGGCCTTGGTGATATGAAGGTCCTCCTGCATGGCGGGCATGGCCACGCTCAAATTTTTTCTGACGAAGTAAAACGCCGCGTAGCCGAACATCGTCGCAATCAGCGTACGCGTCTGCCAGGAGCGGAAACGCGGCGTGAGCGTCACCGGGTCGATCGCGATCGTGTTCGAGGAGGCAGAAGGGGTGAAGCTCATGATTTACGCGATGACTAGTTGTGGGGTGGAATCTCCCAGCGCCCACCGGGGCCAAAGAGTGCAGCCAGGCCGGCGTGGAGTGTGTCGGTGCGGACAGCGAGATCCAACACGGTGAAGCGCCGACGAATCTGTTGTGCGCGGATAAAACTATTTCGAAGCCGGGTGCGAGTGATTCCGATTTGCTCGGGCTCTGTCGGTGCCCCGACGGCCTGCAACCGCTGTTTCATCTCGGCGAAGGGGATCAATTGCCCCCGTAACTGTTGGACTGTGGCGGGCCAGTTTTCCTTGAGGCGTATCAGCTGGAGGCGAAGGTCTTCTCGTGGTAAATATTTTGCCTTGGTTTCGGTCAACGCGGTATCCAAAAAGTCACTGGTGGCAAAATAACGCCGAGTTTGAGCTTCGGCTTTCGTGGGATTTAGCCAACGGTTGCAGCAGGAATCGATATCGAGCGTATCCATCGGGTAAGCGAGGAGGAACTCGTAAAACGCCGACACCGCGAGTGTGGCGACGCCGACCTTGAAGCCATGCGAGGGAGCGTGCCCTTCATGCACATGGTGCTCCATGTCCCAGAGATGACTGAACTGATGTTCTGCGCCGGAGGCCGGACGACTGGACTTTGACCACTGCATGGCGAAGCCGCCAAGGAGAAGCCCCTCGATGAGCAGAGTAATCGCCTGGAGATCTCCCGTTCTTGCGCCTTCAGGGTCTGCTAAGGCCGGCTTTAGTCCGTTTTGAACAATTTCCCAGGCGCGGGGATCAATCGCCTCTACCCCCAACGCGTCTGCGAGAATCCAATCGGCGCCGGCGGTCACTTTGGCGAGGAGATCGGCATAACCGGAAGCGGTCATGGACGCGGGAGCGTGGCGGATCACATTGGTATCGGCGAAGACTGCCAATGGCGCGGGACAACTGAATGTCTGCTTGGACCCCCGGTAGGTAATGGAAGCGCCAAAGGCCGTATATCCGTCCATGGAAGCGGCGGTGGCGACGCAGATATAGGGGCGGCCAAGCCGGTGAGACGCGAGTTTGACGAGATCATTCAACGTTCCTGATCCCACCGCTACAGCGATGCCGTTATGAGCGGAAAGGGCTTTCTCGACTCGCTCCACGAAGCTGTCTTCGGCTTCCACATGCTCCTCAGGAAAGATAAAAGGCGCGGGTCCGAGGAGTCCCAACGAGACAAAACCATCTTGGAGGCGTTTGCCAATCAGGGAAAACAACGTCGCATCGGTGACAAGCGCTGCGGTCTTTCCAGGAAACAGACGAGAAAACTCCTGGGCAACTCGGTCAATCACCTGTGGACCCACGTGCAGTGCTTTGGTTTCGCGGGCCGATTGGAGCGCCTCCTCCAGAGAGAGCGGTTGGGCAGAGCGGTTCATCGAGAGAAGTGCGTTGAGCGCCATTTTCCTCCTGAGGTGGCGCGAGAATGGGACTGAAAGACAAAACTCATTTCTTTTTCGTCCGCGACTTCTTCTCAGGCGTTGCTGAAGCCGCTTTGAGCAGTGCAGCAGCGCCCGTTTCATCAATGATCAGACCTTTGATAAGGTGCCCACGAATCGCCGCCAGCAGAGCTTGGGAGCGATCGCTGCCCGAGACGACGGCGAGCACGAGTGGGATTTTTTTCAGTTGCTCCACTTCGGCACTCATTACGCGGTCTTTCCAGGATGTGGCGCATTCTTTTCCTTCGGCGTCGATGAAGCGCCCGCAGATTTCTCCCACGGCGCCTGCGTCTTTAAGGTGCTCTCTTTCTTCTGAGCTGAGGACCTCGCGTTCGATGAAGACGGAATTTTCCAAGGTGCCAACACCGACCAAGGCAAGGTTGGCTCGCGTGAGGAAGCCATGCACGGCGCTCACTTGTTCCAGCTTGAGAAGCGCGTCCCGCGTTCGCTTGTCCGGCATATAGGCCGGCGTATTCAGAGAATGGAAACTTCCGCCGAGGCGCTGCGCCATGACCCGGCCGACCTCCTGAGCATCAAAGGCGCTCACGTTGGAATCGACGCTGCCCATTGCCTGAACGATCGTCAGGGCCTTGTTCCGTCTTTCCGGAAGGTGGTTAATGAGTTCATGGATGGTCCGGCCGCCGGCCAATGCGACAATGTCCTTCGGTTTGATGAGTGTATCCACCGCCGCGGCAGAGAAGTGTCCCACCGCGCGACGGAGGTCCGCGGTTGAAAGGCCATCAATGGCTTTGAGCACAATAACCGTGCTCAGTTTAAGCCGATCCACCAGTTCGCTTTCCAAGTCTTGGCGCCGGGGGTCATAGTCAGCGACGGAGATACGAACGATCCCGCGTTCGCGCGCCATTGCCAGTAGGCGCGAAACCTTGGCTTGGGAAACTTTCACAAACTTGGCCACCTCGTTCTGACCCAAGCCGTCCACGTAGTAGAGGCGAGCAGCCAGCCGGAGGCGATCATCTGAATAATTATTCTGCATTGGCATTGAAACTGAAGTGAGAAGGGAAGGGCAGTGTCAAGTCGACTCCCGTGCCACCTTCGTCTCTGGTGCTGAAATCAGAGTTCGCGAATGGCCAGGAGCAGAACGTTTGAATCAGGATGCGGAATAAATATTCGGACGCAAGCTCATCCCGAAAGCACAATCTGCTCGCCGTGGTTAGAGGGCTATCCGCAGTGATGAGCTATCGCGGCGAACCCCGTCTAGCTGGCATTAGGAGCTGGAAGGGCATAAGTATTTCGCGATGTTTCGTTTAGGTCAAGAGGTCGGTGGTGGGATGGGGAGCAGAGGCTGTCTCAGAACCTAGTCGCTCAACGAACCTAAGAAACTGGGAAGGGACGGTGCGGGAATAGCTGAAAGCGGAAAGCTGACAGCTGAGACAGGACACCAATCGTCGACTTCGCGGAAACCACGCGCGTTCTATAGAGTCGGTTGCCGAGGGACAGTTCGGCCTGTCTCAATTACAGATTTCCACTTTCTTAAGGAGGGACGACGCTCTGTCGTGTCCGGGGATCGCGTGCTGCCAACAACGCCGGATGGTCCACGTCGATGCGCGATGCGTACGATCACAAACCCGGCCACAAGGGACCGTGGGTCCTCCCACACCTCTTCCGGCAAGCGGCGATCGTCTGAGACAGCCTCAGCGCGCAGCCCGCTTAGATCTCAGGTCTCTTCCGTCATGGCCGAGCCTCAGCTTGGGTAGCTAGAGCATTTTAGGTAAAGCCATAGCCAATTCAGGCTAGAAGCCTGCGCTACTTTCCGGCCACAGTTTAATTTAACGCTCCAGATGGTTGTTGCGGAACGGCTGCGTACACCGGCCTCAGATCTGTTCGAAGTAGCGCGTGCGTTCCCAGTCGGTCACGGCGCTCGCGTAAGCTGCTGCCTCAAGCTCCGCAGTGTGAGCGTAAAAATCGACGACGGCGTCTCCGAACGCGCGTCTGGCGAAAGCGCTTTTCTTCAGGCGCGACGCGGCATCGTGCAACGACCGTGGCAAGGCGGGAAGACGATCGTCGGTGTAAGCGTTTCCTTGATAGTCGTCACCGCAGTCGAGCTCTTCTTCGATCCCGGCCATTCCGGCGGCGAGCATGGCGGAAAAGGCGAGATATGGGTTGGCGTCTGCACCCGGCATGCGGTTTTCAAAACGGAAACCTTGCCCGCTACCGCACACGCGAAAACCAACGGTGCGATTGTCGTACGACCAGGCCATTTTGGTCGGAGCCCAGCTCCCGACTTGGTAGCGCTTATACGCGTTGACGGTGGGAGCGTAGAAGTAACACAGCTCGGGTGAATATTTGAGGACGCCTCCCAAAAACTGACGGAAAAGACTCGAACCCTTTTTCGTTTTTTTGTCCCAAAAACGATTCACTGAGCCCTTCCACAGACTGAAGTGGATGTGGCAACTACTCCCGACTTCGTTGGCCCAAGGTTTGGGCATGAAGGTAACACAGCGTTCGTGCTGTGCCGCGATTTCCTTGACGCCCTGCTTGAAGATCGTGTGGCCATCGGCCATGGGAAGCACCTGGTCGTAGACAAAGTTCAGCTCGTGTTGCCCCCGTCCCCATTCCCCCTTGCTGCTTTCGATGGCAATGCCGGCTTCATCCATTTGATTTCGGATTTGTCGCATCAGGGCTTCGTCGCGGGTAGGCTGCATCGTGTGGTAGTCGATGCGGTAGTCGCTGGAAGGGGTAAGTCCCTGGTAATGCGCCAAAGACGCGGCGTGATACGACTGATTGAGCAAAAAAAACTCCAACTCCGTCGCCGCGTACGGAGTGTATCCCAACTGACTCGCCTTTGCGAGTTGGTTACGGAGCACGGAGCGGGGCGCTTCCGGGACCCAGTTCGATTCCGGGTGGGCGCAATCGCAAATCAGGAGGGCCGTGGTCGGTTGCCAGGGGAGCCGTCGGAGTGTGGAGAAGTCAGGGCGAAGTTCGAAATCTCCGAACCCTTGTTCCCAATTCGCCAGGGCGAACCCACTTTGTGGTTCCATTTCGATATCCACGGTCAGCAGGTAGTTGCACGCGTGCGTGCCCGACGTAGCGGCCTGAGAGAGAAAATGCTTCCCGGTAAAACGTTTGCCCACCAATCGTCCGACCGTGTCGGGAAATGCCACAATGACGGTGTCGATTTCCCGTTTTTTGATCGCAGCGGTGAGGGTTTTCAGGTCCAGCGTCATGTCAGCCTCCAATGTAGATGTTTTTTAACTCGGTGTACCCTTCGAGCGCGGCCATTCCTAGATCGCGTCCGATCCCGCTCTGCTTGAACCCGCCGAAAGGCGCCTCCACGTGAACGCTTGAGTGACTATTAATGCTAATCACGCCGCTTTCGATGCGGCGCGAGACGCGTAGCGCGCGATCCAATGATCGCGTCCAAAGAGAGGCGCTTAACCCGTAAGGTGAAGCGTTGACCGATTCGATCATGGACTCCTCGTCGTCGAAAGGCATCAGGCCGACCACCGGACCGAAGATTTCTTCCGTCCAACAGGGGTCATGTGGGGCAATCTGGGTGAGGACGGTAGGGCTGAGGAAGTAGCCGCGATCGAAGGGTCGACTCCCGCCAAGAGCGAAGTGCGAGCCTCGTGCTTTAGCATCAGAGAGGTAGCGTTCGACCTTTGCCCGTTGCTCGGCTGAAACCAACGGGCCCAATTGAGTTTCCGGCTGTCGTGGATCGCCAACAACCAGTACGCGGGTGGCTTCTAGGAAGCGTTCGACAAACGCGCCAAAGATCCGTCGTTCGACATACACGCGACTTCGCGCGCAACAGTCCTGTCCGGTGTTGGCGAACACACTGAGAGGGGAGCGATCGGCTGCTTNNGACTTACCCCCTAGCTCTAAGGAAACGCGTTTTATTTCCGGAGCCGCGCCTGCCATAATACGTGCTCCTACCGAGGTAGAACCGGTAAAGGAAATTTTTCGTACCCGAGGGTGGCGAGTGAGTGCTTCACCCAAATCTGTCCCCGAGCCGCTAAGGACTTGGAGCGCACCGGAGGGAAGCCCAGACTCGGCCGCGATTTGTCCGAGCAGCAGCGCCGTGAGCGGAGAAAGCGAGGCGGGCTTCAGAATCACCGTATTGCCAGCGGCGAGGGCGGGAGCGACTTTCCAACAGGCGATCGGGAAGGGGAAATTCCAAGGGACGATTGCAGCGATCACGCCGAGTGGCTCTCGCACCGTGAAGTCGAATCCCCCGCGCGCTACCGGAATGGTCTGGCCGTAGAATTTTCCTACCGCACCTGCGTAGTACTCGAAGATGCGCGCACCTAATTCCGCCTCGTCACGCCCGTCACGGATAGGTTTGCCGATTTCCTGACATTCAAGCCGAGCGATGGTCTCGGCGTTTTGGCGGATACGCGCCGCAATATCAAAAAGAATTCGAGCGCGGTTGCCTGGCGCCAGGTCGCGCCATTGTTTCATGAAGACGTGATGAGCCGACTCTACAGCACGGTCGACGTCACTCACCTCAGCACAAGCGATCTCTACGAATGGCTCTTCGGTGGCGGGATTGGTGAGAGTCATCCGCTTGCCCGCAGCGCCGTCGCAATCCTTCCCGTCCACAAACAGCTGTTGGGGGATTCTCATAGGCGTGCTTTGTAGAGAGTGAGAAGGTCTTCTTTGCTCACTGAAACCACGTTCGTTCGATGGCAAGGGTCGTCGAAGGCTTGGGTCACTAATGCGTCGAGGTGACCCTCGGTTACCCCATGATCACTCAGCCGTGTATTGATGCCGATTTCGGCGAGGAAGCGCTCGATAAAACCAATGGTGACGTCATCGGCTTCGGCGGGAGTGACGCGAAACGTATCCAAGCCGCAAGCGATTCCTACGCGACGGTAGATGCCTGGCTTGCGCTCGGCGTTGAAGGTCATTCCTGCAACCAGCATGAGCGCATTCGCTAAGCCATGATGCACCCCACAAATAGTCGAAAGCGGGTGGGCGAGAGCGTGAACGACCCCTAGATCTTTTTGGAAAGCGATCGCGCCCATGGAAGCAGCGATGAGCATGTTCCCTCGAGCTTCGATGTCGTCACCGTCGCGTACGGCGCGCGGGAGTGCGTGACGGATGAGGTGAATTCCTTCGAGGGCAATTCCGTCGCACAAGGGGTGGAAGCTCGGACAGGTGAAACTTTCGATACAGTGTGTGAGGGCGTCGGCTCCTGTTGCCGCCGTCAATTTGGCGGGAAGACCTAAAGTGAGCTCAGGATCGAGAATGACCTGCTGGGGCAGGAGAGAAGCATGAAAGAGAATCGTTTTCCGTCGGGTTTTTTCTAAGGTAATGACAGCGCTTCGGCCGACTTCACTGCCGGTTCCTGCCGTGGTGGGAATAGCGATACAAGGGGCCAGTCCGCTCCAGTCCTTGTCGCCAGGAAAGTCTTCGAGTACAATCGCCGCTTGTTTGACGCGTAACCGGCACGCTTTTCCGACATCGAGGGCGCTCCCACCGCCAAATGCGATGACACCGTCACTTTGGGTGCGCAGGAAGGTATCAGCGGCTTTATGGACATCCTCCTCATGCGGGTTGGGGTGGACCTCGGAAAAAATAAACCAGTGTTGGTCTTGGCGTCCGGGCATGAGCGCTTCGGTAAGAAGACGAAAAGCATCCGTCGTGAGCAGCCCGGGATCGGTCACCACTAACGGACGTTTGATTCCCAGGCTGCGCAAGAGTCGCGGTAGTTCACGAACGCTTCCTGGGCCGAACAAGATAGGAGTCGGAAAGGAGAAAGAGAGCGCACTCATGGGGGGAAGTAAAAATCGTGAACGCCCGATGATGGTCCGTTCGCAAGGCCGCTTGTTCCCGATCTATGCGCAAGCCCTCACCGCGAATTTTCTGAGTGAAAACACCATCGAGGCTTGAGGTGAACTCACCTCACAGTGAAGCGGTTGCAACGCTTCCAGACGGTCGGTTTAGGCCCGACGGTTTTGCCCTCGAAAAGCGGGTCGAGACCCCTTTGCTTCATTCTACCCATGACTCCCGAATCCTTCGATCGCAGACAGTTTATGAAAATCGCTGCCGGTGCGGTGGCACTCACGTCTCTCACTGGAACCTCGGTGTGGGGAGCGGAAAAGACGGTTCAGGCGAGCGATGGCTTGGTCAAGGAGCTGATCCAAGGAAATGACCAGGATATTCCCAAGCTCCTGAAACAGCAGAACCGCCAGCAGGGCCACCGCTGGTTGGGCGGTTTGATGAGCGACTATGGTTTTCCAACCCCGGGAGGTACCTCGGGTTTTATCTCGGCGCTCGGTTGTGCGTTGTGCGCACCGCAGTCGAAGTACTATCAAACGGCTGAACTGGTGGAGCCGCTCCGTTTGGCGGTGAATTACATGTTGGAGGCCCAACATGATGACGATGGTACGGTCGATTATTACGCCACTAATTTTCACTCTCCTCCCGACGTTGCCTTTATTGTCGATGTGCTCAGTCCCGTCTGTGTTTTGCTTCGCGCCAATTCGATGGCGGCACTCCAGCCGGTGACGGAAAATCTGGGCCGGTTTATTGAGCGGGCGGGANNTCTGGCGGAGACGGTCGATATCGATCCGGATGGCCAGTACACGGAAAAGAGCACCACGGTGTACTCCCCGATCGTGGATCGCGCCTTGATCACGGTCGCTCATCTTTTGAAACGGCCAGAGTTGTATGAGCCGGTGCGCCGCAATCTGGAGATGACGCTTTTCTACATTCATCCGGATGGCGAGGTCGTGACGGAAGCGTCGCGTCGGCAGGACCGTTATCAGCGTGGCAGTATGGCGAGGTACTATTTCTCCTACCGCTGGATGGNNAGCGCACGGCGCGTACGCACCTGCGCTCGGAGCTCTCTACGTTTTTGAGTGAGCCCATTTTCGGCAGAGATTTGCCGGCGGATCAGGCGCTTCCGACGGACTATGCGAAGGTCTTCACCTATTCGAGTCTCGCGCGCATCCGCCGTGGCAACGCCAGCGGAACTATCCTGGCGGGCAATACCACGTTATTTTCCTATCGTCGCGGCGGGGCAGCTCTCGAAGCAGTTCGTTTTGCGTCCGCCTTTTTCGGCAAGGGGCAGTTTGTCGGCGACACGCTTGATGAGCAGGCCTCCCGCTATGTTCTGCGTCAGGAGCTGGATGGCCCTTACTTCCAGCCTTTGACCGCCGAACAAATCGCGCATGGCGACCACGCGCGGATGGCGCCCAATGGAACCCTGGCGACCGATAGCCGTGCGCTGCGGAAGCGCAGTAATATTCAGACTTTGCTTTCCCAGGTGGAGATCACCGAGAACAAGGGAGTCTTCAAATTGTCGTTCTCGATCCAAGGCACGGACGATGTGCCGGTAGCGATTGAGCTGGCCTTCCGCCATGGCGGCAAACTCGAGGGAGTGGAGCCTGCACCCGGCGTTAAAGACGGTTATCTTCTGCGCTCAGGGAAGGGGCGCTACGTAGCGGGAGATGACGTCATCGAATTCAGCCCTGGTCGAGTGGATCACACTTACACCCAAGTACGAGGAGCAGTACCCAAGTGGGATGGACAAAGTGTCTACATTACCGGGCTTACACCCTTCACCTTCGACCTGACGATCGGCTAATTCTGATGGGGTTCTGCGCCGCAGCCTCTTCTCTGTTACGAGAAGAGGTCGCCAAGAGATGTCGGAGATGAAACAAGACCCTTGGCTGGATCGAGCTGCTGTTTTCGGCTGAACAGTTCGATCCCATTTTAACGACTTAAGCGAGGATGGGTTTCACGACGTGACCGTGGACATCGGTGAGGCGGAATTGGCGACNNGAAAACGATAGGTGAGGCGTGTGTGGTCGATTCCCATGCAATGCATGATGGTCGCCTGCAGGTCGTGAATGTGTACTGGGTTTTCGGTGACGTTGAAACCGAAGTCGTCCGTAGCTCCATGCACGATACCAGGTTTTATGCCGCCTCCCGCCATCCAGATACTGAAGGCCTTGCCGTGGTGGTCGCGGCCATATTTGTCCAGGTTTGCATCGCCTTGGGCGTAGGGGGTACGGCCGAACTCGCCGCCCCAGATAACGAGCGTGTCTTTCAAGAGCCCGCGTTGCTTCAGATCTTTGACTAGAGCGGCGGACGGTTGATCGACGTCTTGGGCGAGGCNNAGGCTGGGAAGACGGTCGTGGAGTCCACCGTGGTGATCCCAATCGCGGTGGTAGAGCTGGATAAAACGTACACCACGTTCGGCGAGACGTCGGGCCACCAAGCAATTCCGAGCGAATGTGCCCGGCTCATGCACGGCGGGGCCGTAGCTATCGAACGTCGCCTGGCTCTCGCGTGAGAGATCCATCAGTTCGGGCACGCTTGCCTGCATCCGATAGGCCATCTCCGCCTGGGAAATGCGCGTTTCGATTTCAGGATCTCCTGCCTGAGCGAATTGGAGTTGGTTGAGTTCTTTGGCGCCATCGAGCAGCAGTCGGCGTCGCTCGCGACTGATGCCTGCGGTATCATTGAGATAAAGCACGGCTTCACCGCGGCTGCGGAACTGCACGCCCTGATGTTTACTCGGCAAAAATCCGCTGCCCCAGAGACGGGCGAGCAATCCTTGTCCCGCGCCCTTTTTGTTCACGGAGATAAGCACCACGTACGAGGGCAGATTTTCGTTCAACTGCCCAAGCCCGTAGTCGGTCCATGCACCCATGCTGGGGCGTCCGGGAAGCTGACTGCCGGTTTGGAAAAAGGTGATGGCGGGATCGTGATTGATCGCCTCGGTGTACATCGAGCGGATCACGCAGATCTCGTCGGCGATGGTCCGGGTGTGCGGAAGCAAATCGCTAAACAAGGTTCCGGCCTGTCCCCCCGGTTGAAAACCGAATTTGCTCGGTTGTACTGCGAGTCTCGCCTGTGACGCGACCATCCCGGTGATGCGCTGACCGCGGCGAACGGAGTCGGGAAGGTCTTCGTTGAAACGCTGCTTAAGGATGGGTTTGTCATCCAGAAGGTCGAGGTGAGAGGGGCCGCCGGACTGAAACAAGCAGATCACACGTTTGGCCGTCGGCGCGAAGTGGGGGAGTCCGGGAAGACCGCCGATCGCCCCAGGCAAACTTGGTGTTGCTGAGGCGCCGAAGAGTTTTCCGCCGAAGAGATGGGCGAGCGCAGCGGAGCCTAGTCCCAGACCCGTCTTGGCCAGGAAATCGCGGCGGGAGTGAACGTGTTCGTAGTTATGGCAAGACATGGCGATTTAAAGACGAGGTGAAGATCAGTTTTTGGTGATGGTTTCGTCGAGCGTCAGAATCATGCTCGCGACTCCAGTGGCGGCGGCCAGTTCGATAGGGGTAACCATGCCATCGACAGAAGAGGCGCCGGTGGCGATGAACGCGCTGGCTTCCTCGGGATGAGCCTCAAAGTCCGTACGGAGTCGGGCCCACGTCGAAAGGAGAACCTTGATCTCCGATTCATTGGGTCGACGTCCGGTGCTCGCCTGGAAGGCGTAGGACGCGCGAGATCGGTCGTCGATGCCGCCTTCACGAAGCATACGCGTTCCCAGCTTTCTCGCTGCTTCCACGTACCCGGGCTCATTCCAGAGCGCCAGCGCCTGAAGTGGCGTGTTTGTGCGCGACCGGCGGACCGTGCAGAACTCGCGATCCGGTGAGTCAAGTGTGAGCATCATCGGATGAGGCATGGTGCGTTTCCAGAACGTGTAGAGGCTGCGACGATACAGATCTTCACCCGAACCCAGTAACCACTTCGTACCCGGGTATTCTGCGCCTACGACAATGGAATCGTAGAGGCCCTCAGGCTGGTAAGGATAAACGCTAGGTCCACCGATGCGCGCGGCAAGTAGGCCTGAAACTGAGAGTGCTTGATCGCGGATCAGCTCTGCCGGCAGACGCACGCGGGGGCCGCGGGCCAGCAGCCGATTTTCTGGATCCTGAGCGACGAGCTCAGCGCTTACGGCAGAACTTTGACGATAGGTCGATGAAAGGACGACTTGTTTAAAGAACGCTTTTACGTTCCAGCCGTTGTCGACAAAATCTCGCGCCAGCCAATCGAGAAGCTCGGGGTGGCTTGGCCATTCGCTTTGGTAGCCAAAGTCTTCCAACGTCTTGACCAGACCCGTTCCGAAAAGCTGAGCCCAGAAACGGTTGACCACGACGCGACCCGTAAGCGGGTGATCGGATTGCGTGAACCATTGTGCGAGCCCGAGCCGATTCTTGGGTGCCCCCGCTGGCCAGGTGCCAAGGAGCGCTTCGGGAACCTCGGGTTGAACTTGTTCGCCGTGGGCATCGTAGACACCGCGCAGCAGGAGGTAGGCAGGACGAGGCNNAAGTCCGGCGGTGTGCCAGGATCTGTTCGCGCAGATTAGTGGTGCGTTCGACGGCTTCGCGGAGGTCTTCCGTTTCGTTCACGATGACGTCGGCGAGCCACGCCGTTTCGTTCTTCGACGCGGTTCCAGCAACTTGATTGGCCAACGCAGCCGGGAGGGCGGTAGCACGGAAAAGTGAACGGATCGCGTCCGACGATAGCGCGCGCGGATAGTTGCGAATGTCTTCGAGCTTTCCACTCCAGGACGCTGCGTTGTCACTGTTGTCCGTGCCGACGAGGAACTCACGGCCACCGCCGTTTCCATGCAGACCATCGTGGATTACACGGAGGCTCAGCTCGCGCCCATCGACGAACATGCGAACATCAGAAGCCAGCCGCTTTCCACCATACGCTATGGTCACGTGATGTTTTTCATTCGGTTGGATCGAGGCTCCCTCCGTGCGGACGATCAATGCATAGACCGGATAACGATCTGAAATGCGAAGTTCGATTTCACCATCGATCTACCGAATGTCACGTCCTCGCCCGAAACCAGTATCAGCAGGCGACCCGTGGTAGTTAGCTCCCGAGAACAGCGCGACATCGCGAGGATTGTCCGCAGCAGGCTCCAGCCAGAACGCCACGGTTAGTCCATCCTTGTTCCCGAAGTCGAAGGTCGAGCCGGGGAGACTCGGCTTCTTGCCGTCCGCAGGGGGCGCAGGAAGCTCGATGCGTTTCACCGTTTTGTCCGCTTCGCTTGCGACACGGGCGGCTTCTGCGGCTTTTTCAACGATCGCTTTATGTTCGTCCTTCCAACTCCATTGCTGGATAGCCTGGTTAAATTTGGGTTCAACCTCAGCGAGTGAGCGTTCCAACTTGGCGAGTGTTGCCTGCTGTTCGCGTGTTGGAGCCGGCATCATTGGGACCGCATTGGCGACACGGCCGTCTTCTCCCCATTCAGGTACGTTGTTAAAGAAAGCGGAGAGCTCGTAGTACGCCTTTTGAGAAATCGGATCGAATTTATGGTCGTGGCAACGCGCGCACTCAAACGTCAGGCCCAGCCAGGCCGTGCTGACCGTGCGGATACGGTCGGCGACATATTCGACACGGTATTCCTCGTCGATGATCCCGCCTTCGCTATTGATGACGTGATTACGGCCAAATCCAGTGGCAATGCGCTGTTCCAAGGTTGGCTGAGGGAGGAGGTCTCCGGCGAGCTGTTCGGTGAGAAACTGATTGTACGGTTGATTGGCGTTGAAGGCTTCAATCACCCAATCACGCCACCGCCACATGGTCCGGGCGGAATCGTTGTTAAAACCATGGGTGTCGGCATACCGCGCGGCGTCGAGCCACTCCCTCGCCATACGTTCGCCGAAATGGGGAGAAGCCATCAAGCGGTCCACCGCGGCTCCGTAGGCGGCTTCGCCTCGCGTTTTGGTGTCCGCGGTGAAGGCGTCGAGTTCGAAGGGAGTCGGCGGCAGTCCGGTGAGATCAAAACTGACCCGACGGAGCCAAGCAGCGGGCGTAGCGGCAGGCGACGGCGCGAGGTTTTCTTTTTCCAAGCGCTGAAGGACAAAGGAGTCGATCGGCCCACGAGCCCACGTGGTGGTATTTGTCTTTGGAACCGAAGGCTTCTTGGGCGTTACGAAGGCCCAGTGCTGTTCGTACTTGGCCCCTTCTGTGATCCACTGGCGAAGCAGGGCGATTTGGGACGGAGTGATGGTCTTGTGGCTCTTTTTCGGAGGCATGACCTCCTCGTCGTCATCGGAGATGATGCGCAGAATGATCTCACTCTCCTCAGGCTTGCCCGGAACGATCGCCCGGAAACCGTTGCGCTCTTCAATTGCATTCTCGAAGACATCCAGACGCAGATCGGCTTCACGGTGGGCAGGATCCTGTCCGTGGCACTGGAAGCAGTTTTCGGAAAGGATGGGCCGAATATCACGGTTGAACTCCAAAGGCGCTGCAGCAAACGCCGAAACGACCGTGGTGAAAAAAGTGATGAAAGAGGCTCGTAAAATCATGCTAAGAAAAGGAAATCGCGGCAGACGCGGGAGACAGTCTGAACGCGGGGAAACGTTGGGTTCGACACTCTAAAATAGGATGCCGATTTCGCCAGCTCGAACCGTACCAGAACACCACTTTTAACCGGCCAATTCGGTGAAAACGTCGAGGTTCTGCGATTTCAGCTCGGCTGTGTTTCCGTAGACTGACGAAGCTTGGCGACACGCCCTGTATCCCGTCGGTTGCATGCCCGCCACGTGGGAAGAGATTCCATGGGGAAGTGGCGAAGCGTCGGGGAGCCGACCGCGCGCGACCATGGCTTGCCCAGGTCTCAGTGCAATCCGTATGACGCGGCTCAAGCATGACCTAGTCATCTCTCGGGTGATTCCCTGCAACTCCCAGAACGCCTCGCGGTCTAGCTGACTCGGCGCTAGCTTCGGAAACAATAACCCAGCTAGCGCCGACCTTCCTCCGATGTTCTCCTCCTTCAACTACGGTTTAAGTCATTCCCGAGCCACCTTGGCCAAGCGAGGCGCCGTCCTGGCGGCTTTGCTGGCTTCCCTCGTTCTCCTCACTGCCTGTTCTACCACTTCGTCCATGTCGCACCGTGAATCTGAAAAGCTGCGGACCGTCTCGTCCGTCGATCTAGAGCGTTACTTGGGTCGCTGGAACGTGATCTCGCGAACGGCCAATTTTCTTGAGGAGGGCAAAGTGGGGACAGCGGATGTCTACTCCAGACGCCCGGACGGAAAGCTCAAGGCGGACTACGTTTTCCGCAAAAAGACTTTGGAGGCGCCTGAGAAACGCTGGGAAGGGGTAGCTGAAGTCGTCAACACGACGACCAACGCCGAGTG
>DKKJ01000179.1 GCA_002455175.1 Opitutaceae bacterium UBA6669 | reverse complement strand
TCCCCGTCCTGGGAACCTTTGATGTCGTGGTCGTGGGCTCCGGAAGCGCCGGTGTCTGCGCCGCCCTTGCTTCGGCGCGGAGAGGTGCGACGACATTGTTGCTCGAAGCCAGTCCCGTGATTGGTGGAACGGCGGCCACGGGATTGCCGCTCCTTACTACGAATGACTACAAAGGGCGCCAACTCGCTTTCGGTGTGCTTCAGGAAATTTTCGATACCCTCAAGCGGGAACAGGCGTTCGATGGGAACCTTGCGAGGGGGTTCTACTTTTGTTACGATGTCGACAAATACCGTTTGGTGGTGACTCGTCTCCTGCTCCAGGCGGGAGTCACGATTCGGACGCATACCCGCTTGGTTGGCGTACGAAAATCAGAGGCTCGGCTGACACATGTGATGGTTCACCGCAAGGAAGGCTTCGGCGCCTATCAGGGGCGGGCCTTTGTCGACTGTTCGGGCGACGCCGACTTGGCGTATCTTGCCGGCGAGCCTATGTTGCCCAATGAGTGTGACGGACAGATGCAGCCGCCGACGCTTCTGTTCTTCGTGGGCGGAGTTGATTCCGCAGCTGTCGACTGGAGTGCAATCACCGCACTTTGGGATCATTTGCGCCCTGAGAAGCGCTGNNATGCGACGAAAACAGAGGATCTCGTTCGGATGGAAATCGAGCAGCGCGAGCAGGTGGACGAGTTCTTTCACCGCTTCCTCAAGCCCCATGTGTTGGCGTTCAGAGATGCGTATTTCGCGGGTACGGCCTTCGCTGCAGGTGTACGCGAGACACGGCGCATTGCGGGAGATTTTGTTTTGCATGGCGTATCCATCCGGGAGCGTGCGAAATTTGAGGACGCGGTTGCCTGGAGCGCGTACCCGATCGACCGGCACTCGGGCGTCAAAGGCAGCACCGACTTCCGACACGAAGAGACCCGGCTGCCCGGCCATTATGAGGTCCCGTTTCGCGTCATGGTTCCGAAGCTCACCCCAAACCTGCTGGTCTCCGGTCGCTGTGTGAGTGCGGACGAAATCGCTTTTTCCGGAGTTCGTGTAATGGGAACGACCATACCCCTCGGCTATGCCGCTGGCCTTGGCGCTGCGCAGATCGCCATCGAAGGGGTAACTGCGCGGAGTATCAAGGTGGAGGTGATCCGAGCGATTCTGACGTCGGAAGGGGCGCCGGTCGACCTCGCTTTATAAGGCGGGCCTGCCGGGCAGCAGATCCCGGCGCCCCTTCCTTAGGCTTTGCCTACTTAGCGCTGAGGTCAGGCGAAAATAGGAGTTAGGTCTGGAGGAGTAACCCGTTCCGTCGGGTCTGGATTGGAGACACCAGGAAGGGTGCAGTTTCGTCTCGGCGGCGTTGAAAAGAATGCCGACGGGGACCTCGGCGGTCCCAGGGCTCCAGGGAGAGTCGAAGGAAATCTGCAAAAAAAAGCGCTGCCGAGGAAGGCAGCGCGGAGGGAGATACCGTATCGACCAGGATTAGCGGCGGCTCTTTTGGAAGCGACGGCCTGCCAGGATCAAGAGGCCGGCGAGGGTGGGCAGCGCCCAGCTGAAGCCGACGTCCGGTACCGGTGTGGCGACAGGGGCCTGCTTTTGCCAGTAGCCTCCGATTGTCGTGGGGGCGGAGAAGCCCGTCGCGCCCCCGTTGAGGACGTATCCAGAGGTTGGTAAGGACAAATCGTAAGCTACCAAAGCTGAGAACGTCAAAACCCCTGAGGATGAGATAACGAGTTGGCTGAAAACAACGTCACTCAAGCTCCAGGTGCGGTCTACGGTAAAGGAGTTGCCCGTAAGAGAAGCCGTGAAGGTCAACGGCATAGTGTTGCTAGCGGGAGCACCAAAAAGGCTGTCATCAAAACTGGTCTGGGCGCTGAACGTACCGCCGCCGGCAGGCCCGCTCGTTACGACAAACGAATAGTGAACGGGAATCGCGTGGAGAGCGGATTGGAGAGCACCGAGGAGAAGCCCACAGGCGAGGAGAGCAGTTTTGAATTTCATAGCGTGTCAGTTGAAGTGTACCGCGGTGTCAGCAAGGAGTGGGCCGCTCGGCTTCGCTATTTCTTAAGTTGTTTAATTGCAGTTGATTAATAAATTAATATATTTCATGCTCTCGGTTTGCGGGGGTGCTGAGGGCTTTGAGTGTAAATACGTAGGGGAAATGAGGGTGGCTGGGTTGGATTGAGAAAGATGAATTTTCATAAATTGTTAATTAATAATTATTTAATATGAATTTTTGATGTAAAAATCTCCGACAGGCCTCAGATGGTCACGACGAGTGTGCCCTCCAAGGTGTGAGGTGACGCACCGGGGGGGGGGGTGGNNACATGAGATGTGGTTTTAGATGGCAAATTCCCAGGTGTGTGACTGAAGGAAAGTAACTGTCTGGTTATTCAATCTTGCTGTCGCTCAGCGCTCTCAGTTCCTTCTTCTTTATGGCATTTCTTAGGACGATTCTGGCTACGGGTGTATGTGTGGCGGCGACGGGTTTGAAGGCACAGATAGGCGATAATTGGGAGAAGCCTGGGTTTGTGCAGGTGCCGCTGGTACCGGCGAATCAGATTCCACCCGCTCCGGTGGTGCCGGCCGAGCAGGCGGTGAAGGAATTTAAGTTGGTTCCCGGATTCCGCATTGAGTTGGTGGCGGCGGAACCGTTGGTGCAAGATCCCGTGCAGATTCAATTTGGTCCCGATGGACGCATGTGGGTGGTGGAGATGCGCAGCTACATGCCCAATCTCGAAGGCGCGGGAGAAGAGAAGCCCACGGGACGGATTAGCGTGCTGACCGACACCGACGGCGATGGACGCTATGACCAGTCCAAGGTCTTTCTCGATAACTTGGTGATGCCTCGCGCGTTCTTCCTTACCCGCGATGGGGCGCTGGTGGGTGCGCCTCCTAATCTTTGGCACTATCGAGACACAGACGGTGACGGCGTCGCCGATGAGAAAGTGGATGTAGCCCTCGATTTCGGGGTGCAGACCGATCCGGAACGTCCCTTTCTGGCCAATCCCGAGCGGGCCCCCAACAGCTTGGTGTGGGGCCATGACAATTGGATTTATGTCGGAGCTTACACGAAGCGCTTTCGCTTTCGGAACGGCGCTTGGGAAAGTACGCCGACCGTGTTCCGTGGACAATGGGGGTTGAGCCAGGACGATTACGGCCATCTCTTCCATAACTCGAATAGCGATTCGCTGCGGGTGGATTTGATCAATGCGAGCTATCTGTCACGGAATTCCCACTACCCGCGGTTGGCGGGCACGAATGTGCAGGCGGCGGACAATCAGCTGGTTTGGCCGGATCGCGTGACGCCGGGGATCAACCGGGGGTACCGTGAAGATTTTCTGCGACCCAATGGCAGGCTGCGTGAGTTCACGGCGGCCTGTGCTCCTTGGATTTACCGGGCGGACCTTTTTCCAGAGGAATTCTATGGCAACGCGTTTATTGCTGAGCCCTCTGCGCATCTTATCAAGCGCAAGGTCCTTCATACCGTTCAGGGTGAAATTACCGGACGGGATGCGTATGACCAGGTGGAGTTTCTCACCTCGAAGGATGAACGCTTTCGGCCCGTCAATTTAACCACCGGTCCAGATGGCGCCCTGTACATTGTCGATCTCTATCGTGGGATTCTTCAGCACCGGATCTCTCTCACCACGTATCTCCGCGGACAGATTGAGAGCCGAGGTCTCGAGGATCCCATTCACCTGGGACGCATTTATCGCATCGTACCCGACGGTAAAAAGCCAAAGACATAGAAGCCGCGTCTTCATCAGGAAAAACCGGCGGATTGGGTGAAGCACTTGTCTCATCCCAACAGCTGGTGGCGGGAAACGGCCCAACAGCTTCTGGTAGAAAAAGGTGATAAGACGGTCGTACCCGCCTTGCGTGAAATCGCTTTGAAAGGAAAGGTCGCGACGGGCCGTGCGCACGCGCTTTGGACGTTATCTGGTTTGGAGTCGGCAGATCGAGCCACACTGGAAAAAGCGTTACGAGACACGTCACCGCTTGTACGGGCGGCGGCACTACGCATTTCTGAGCCCTTTATTCAAGGAACAGACCGCATTGAGCTCCTGAGTGACTTTAAGCACTGGCGGGATGATCCGTCCGCAGAAGTGCGCCTCCAGTGGGTGTTGTCTGCGGGTGAAGCGAAGACTCCGGAGATGGACAAGAAGATCGCTGAAGTCGTGCGCTGGCATCCCCAGCAGAATTTGCTGCAAGATGCACTTTATAGCGGGATCGCAGGACGTGAGCTCGTGCTCTTGGAAACGCTGCTTCAAGACGTGGCGTGGGCAGCTCGAGAGCCCGGTGCCAATGTGGTTTTGAATGGACTGGTGCGCGGGCTGGTGGCTGCCCGCGATCCTGAGCAGATCAACCGAGTGTTGGATCTAGCAGCGCGTGTCGCGTTTTTTGAGAAGGCGCGTCTCGATGCTCTCTTGGAAGGCTTCGCTACGGATGTGATGCAGGTTTCGAAACGTCCCATCGTGGTAGCCAAAGAACCAGAAGGCCTCGCTGCGTTGCGCAAGACGACGGCTTCACCGACGACTCTAGCACAAATTGATTCAATGGTGATTTGGAAGGGGAAGAAAGGGGTAAGACCCGACGTGCTGCCGAAGGCCTTTACGCCTGAAGAGCAAGCCCTGTTCGACAATGGGAAAACCCTGTACACGGGAATCTGTGCCGCTTGCCACCAAGCCGATGGGCGTGGCTTTGAAGGATTGGCGCCGCAACTGGTCGACTCCGAATGGGTTCAGGGCATGCCGGAGCGATTGGTACGGATCGTTCTCCATGGTGCGCGAGGACCCATTCGCGTGGCCGGAAAAACTTTCGTCGGCGACATGCCAGGATTGGGTGTTTTGTCTGATCACGACATCGCATCTATCCTCACTTATACCCGCCACGAGTGGGGACACACGGCATCACCCATCACGGTTGAGCAAGTGAAGCAAATCCGTGCCGATTCCAGTGCCCGCAAAGATGCTTGGAGCCAAGAAGAGTTGATGCTGATCAAGTGACGACTCGGTCCGTGAGGCTCGCGGTTTCCCTCGTTCTTTCGGCGGTAGGTCGAAAGACGAGGAAGAGCCTGTGGCTTTGCTGGCTGTTATGGGGTGGAGGCTGGGCGTTAGCAGAAACGTCGCTTCCCGAAGAAATCCGCCCTTACTTTACCGCGCCGGCCGAGTGGAAGGGTAAGACAGATGGAAGGCGCTCGCCCTTACTTTTCTCTGACGGTCGCCGCGTTTCCACGGAGCAAGAGTGGCGTCAGCGCCGGGAGGAGATTCGCCAGACCTGGATGAATTATATGGGGGCCTGGCCGGCGTTACTGACACAACCGCGACTGGAGCGTGGAACGACCGTGCAGCGGGAGCAGGTGCGGCAAATCGAAGTGATTGTGGAATTGGCCACCAATGATTTCCACCGCGCGCTTTTACTCATTCCCGACGGGGCGGGTCCCTTTCCTGCGGTCGTGGTTCCGTTTTATGATCCGGAAACCTCGGTAGGCCAAGGCGCCCGACCGTTGCGCGATTTCGGGTATCAACTCGCGAAGCGCGGATTCGTGACTCTTAGCCTGGGCTCTCCTGGTGGGGATGCGAGGAAACCTACGACTGGTAGGATCGATTGGCAGCCCCTTTCCTATCTGGCCTATCTGGCTGCCAATGCTCACACCGTGTTGGCACAGCTACCGGAAGTGGATGCCGCGCGCATTGGCATCGTGGGGCATTCGTATGGAGGGAAGTGGGCGATGTTTGCCGCGTGTTTTTATGACAAGTTCGCGTGTGGAGTTTGGTCCGATCCGGGCATCGCCTTTACGGAGAACCGAGTCAGTGTGAACTACTGGGAGCCTTGGTACCTAGGGCAGGATGAAAAACGTCAGCGCGCTCCGGGCCTGCCTACGGCAGAGAATCCACGCACCGGTGCTTATGCACGCCTCGTCGAGGCGAATCATGACTTGCATGAGGTGCAGGCGTTGATGGCTCCACGACCCTTTCTCGTCTCGGGTGGCGCGGAAGATCCCCCGCGCCGGTGGTTGACTTTGAACCATAGTGTTGAGGTCAATGCTGTGTTGGGTTTGACGGCACGCGTGGCGATGACCAATCGACCGCTGCATGATCCCTCGGAGGAATCCAACGAGGTCATCTACCAGTTTTTAGAGCACTTTCTTCGCGCTCCCGCGCGATAATACGTAGGTGGGCGCAGGCTGCTGTGGGCGGTTGGAGGAGTGTGAGCAGCGAGGTGGAGAGCGTTCTTTTTGCCGGTGATCTTTTCGGGAGATTGCACCGAGAGTGGAAAGTGATGAGGCTACTCTGGTGAGCGCTCCCAAGACATCACCCCGGACCCGTTGGCAGGTCATCAGGAAGAGTTTGTCGTTGCCGGCTGCATTTGGGGTCGCCGTAGGGGTCGGCTTGCTGCTTCACAAACATGTCGGTGCAACCCGTGAGGCGAGTTTCATGGGCGGGATCTTCGTACTCGCTGCGGTCCTATGGGTGACGGAGGCGCTGCCTCTATTCGCCACGTCCTTATTAGTTATCGGTCTTCAAATCATCTTCCTTTCCAATCCCGGCGGTTGGCATGGGCTCGGATTCGAGCAGGAGCCTTCGCCGACATTTCGAGAGCTGTTGAGTGTGGCAGCCGATCCCGTCCTGGTCCTCTTTTTTGGCGGTTTTGTGTTGGCGCATGCGGCGGTAAAAACAGGAGTCGATCGGGCGATGTCGTCCGTGTTGCTTCGACCCTTTGGAGGCGAACCCCGCTGGCTGTTACTGGGTGTGATGTTGGTGACGCTTCTGTTTGGAATGTGGATGAGCAACACAGCGACCACCGCGATGATGCTGGCGTTGGTCACGCCCCTGTTGGCGGCGCTACCACCGGGCGAACCCTTTCGGAAAGCTTTGGTCTTGGGGGTGCCCTTTGCTGCCNNTCTCGTCCCCGCCGAATGCGGTGGCGATGGGGTTTTTGCAGAAGTCGGGCTATTCCATTCCCTTTTTCGACTGGATGCTGATGGCGGCGCCTTTCACGATTGGTTTAACCCTAATAGCTTGGTTTCTCCTGTGGCGAAGTTTCAAGCCGGTCACTCCTGGCCTGAAGCTCGCGATGACGCAGGGAAAACTGAGTCGGGAGGGTTGGGTGGTGGTGGTGGTTTTTGTGGTCACAGTGGGTTTGTGGATGACGGATGTGTGGCATGGTCTGCCCGCCTCCGTAGTGGCGCTGTTGCCGGCAGNNCCTCGGTACAGGAATGCAACTGACCGGGTTGGATAGAGTGATTGTCGGCTGGCTTCCGTCCCCCGAGCAAAACGACCTTATCCTCTTGATCGTTCTTGTCTCGGCCACCTTGGTGGTGGGGACCTTCATGTCGAATACGGCGGCGGCTAACCTATTTCTTCCAATCGGACTCTCTTCTACGATGGTGGGAGGAGGCGCATCAGGGCTACACCCCGTGCACGTCGCTGTGAGCATTGCTCTGGTGGCCTCCATGTCGATGGCTTTACCCGTGAGCACTCCGCCCAATGCGATGGCGTATGCGCGCGGTGAATTCACCACGCGGGAGATGGTCCGCGTGTCGCTTTTCATCAGCCTTGGAGGTATGATGCTGATCCTCTTAGGGGCGGGGTTTCTCTTGCGTGTTTTCGGTCTGATGCCTGTGCACTGACGGTTCATCTAGGCGGCGAGAGAGCGTTTTTGTATCCATAGAACTACTCATGGGGCCGAGAGGCCTGGATCCGCGATCTCGGAGGTTTACCCCAGACGTCAAAGCGGGTGTGGTGAGTTACTTCTGTTGCTAGCCTTTTTATGTAAGTTATATACGCGAGTTCTTGGGGTCGTTGGATGACCCTAGTTTTGAAGGGGTTNNTCTCCTGGAGAACGAAGGACGATTGACGGCGCTGAGCGACTTCGACGTCGTGAATGCGGCGCCCGATCCCGCCTTTGATCGTCTCACGCGCCTGGCTCGGACACTTTTCCACGTTCCTTTTTCTCTCATCTGCTTTGTCGATGATGAGCGGAATCTGGCGGAGTCGAAAACGGTGGGGCGATGTCGTGATCGCCGATTAGGAACTCCTAGTTTGGCGCATTGTTTGTGCGAACACGTGGTGGCCTCAGATCAGGCATTTGAGGTGGACAACGCTCGGCAGCACCCGCTGTTACGAGACCACCAAGCCGTTGTTGCTGATGAGATGGTGGCTTTTCTTGGCTACCCGATTAGGACTCAAGAAGGACAGGCGGTGGGGGCCTTTTGCGTGCTGGACGCAAGTCCCCGATCGTGGACTTCTGCGGATCGGGCATTGCTGGAAGAACTGAGTGGACTCGTATGCGCAGAAATGAGCGTGCGTCAGCGAGAGCAAAAAATTCAGCGGGCGCTTGAGGAAAGCTCCCGGCGCCTGCTGGCAGCGACTCAACTCCAGCAAGCTGTTTTGGATAGTACTTCCTATGCCATCATTGCTTTTTCCCTGGATGGGAAGATCCAGATTTTTAATGCGGGTGCGGAACGGATGTTAGGTTATCTGCAAGAGGAAATGGTTGGTCGAAGTTTACTCACGAAACTTCACCTGTCTGAGGAAATCGCTGCGCGGACTCACGAGTTGTCACAAGAGCTAGGCTATTCGGTCTCGCCGGGATTCGAAACCTTTGTCACGAAAGCTCGCCGAGGTGAGTTGGAGGAGCGCGAGTGGACCTACGTCAGGAAGGACGGATCGCTCTTACCGATCATTCTCAATGTCACTCCGCTGCGTGATGAGAGCAACCGAGTGAGCGGATTCNNTCGGCGATGACGGCAAGCCTGGAGCGATTCGGTAAGTTGGCTTCGCATGTGCCGGGCATGCTTTATCAGTTTCGGAGACGTCTGGATGGGGGCTACGAGTTCCCTTTTGTTAGTGAGAACGTGCGTCGCATGTATCAGGTGACACCGGAGGAAGTCCGAGAGAATGCGCAGATCATGTTTGCGCGCGTCCATCCAAATGATCGTGACGCGCTTACGGTCAGTAACGGTAGATCGGCCTTGGAGTTGAAGCCCTGGCACTATGAGTATCGGATCTGCCTTCCCGACGGAACAGAGCGTTGGCACTTGGGGCATTCTACGCCCGAAAGGGAATCTGATGGCAGTGTCCTGTGGCACGGATACATCAGCGATATTACGGAACGGAAAAAATCCGAGCGTGCGTTATGTGAGAGTGAACAGCGGTTTCGCTCATTCGCACAGTTGGCGCCTGTTGGTATTTGTCGTTCGGATAAGTTGGGGCGCTGCCTTTACGTCAATCAACGCTGGTTGGAGATGTGTGGGCGGTCGGAGGAGGAAATTCTAGGAAATAATTGGGGTTTACCGTTGCATCCGGCAGATCGTCGCAGGGTTTTTTCCGCTTGGCTCTCGCTGCTGCACGGACGCCAGACAGAGGCCGTGGCGGAGTTCCGTTTTGTTCGAAAGGATGGATCCATCCTTTGGCTGGCTGGGGCGGCGATTCCGATTTGTGATGAAGCCGGTGCGGTCGATGGATTTTTTGGCACCGTGACGANNAGATATCTCGGATCGGCTTGCGGCCGAAGAGGCCTTGCGCAAGGCGCATGTGGACAGTTTTCATTTTTTGGCCGACGCGATGCCGCAGATTGTTTGGACTGGCGCTGCTGACGGAACCATCGAGTACTTCAATCTTAAGTGGTCGCAGTACACAGGGCTTACTTTGGAGCAGACTCACGGGAATGGTTGGCAAGCGGCGATTCACCCTGACGATCTTGCCGAAAGTCTCCGACGTTCGCAGAAAGCACTGCAGCAGGGATGCGGGTGGGAGTACGAATGTCGCTTAAGGCGAGCGAGTGATTTTAGCTATCGCTGGAATCTCAGTCGCGCCTATCCCCAACGCGATTCACAAGGAGCGATTGTGCGTTGGGTAGGAACTTGCATCGACATTCATGATCAGCGGCAGGAGCGCCAGATTCTGGAGGAGCGAGTGACGGAGCGCACGATGGAGCTTCAGGAAGTGCAGCAACAACTCGTAGAAAGAAATCTTGTTTTGGAAGTGGAGAAAGGCCGGGCGATGGAGGCCAATCGCCTCAAGAGCGAGTTCTTGGCCAACATGTCGCACGAGTTACGCACTCCGCTGAATGGGATTATCGGGTTTTCTTCATTTTTGGTCGGAGAAAAACCGGGGCCGCTGAATGAGCGTCAGAAAGAGTACATGAATGATGTGCTCAAGAGCGGGCGTCACCTGCTGCGGCTGATCAATGATCTCCTGGACGTGGCCAAGATCGAAGCAGGCGAGTTTCAACTCATGGTCGAACCGTTTAACCTTTCCGAGGCAGTCGAGGAAGTTACTCGTATCCTCGGCCCGCTTATTGAGGAAAAAAATCTCCAACTGCACGTTGAGGTGCGGCTTAAAGATGATGAAGTGGTGCTCGATCCCCGACGTATCAAGCAGGTGCTCTATAACTTGCTTTCCAATGCGATCAAGTTCACTGCTGAACACGGTTGTATCGAAATTCGTGTGACGGATGCCCCCTCGGGGCAGGTTGAACTCGCAGTCAGAGACACCGGTATTGGTATCAAGTCGGACGATTTCGAGCGTCTGTTTGTGGAATTCCAGCAACTCGATTCTAGTTCAGAACGCAGTTTTCAGGGAACGGGTCTGGGATTGGCCCTGAGTAAAAAGATCATTCGGCTGCATCGCGGACAAATTTCTGTCGAGAGCGAGTGGGGCAAAGGCAGCACCTTCAAGGTCACTCTGCCCCGAACTCTCTAATTCACTTTTTTATGCCCCTTCGAATCCTTGTCGTCGATGACGACCCCATCAGTCTCAAGCTTACCACTGCAGTACTTTTACACTNNGCGCGCGATGCCGAGACTGCACTTGTCCGAGTGCGGGAGCGGCCGCTGGATGTGGTGTTGCTGGATATCCAACTCCCGACGATGGATGGCCTTACGCTGGCGGGGATTATCAAGTCGGACGAGCGCACACGCCACCTGCGGCTGATCGCCCTTACAGCCTACGCCATGAAGAGAGACGAAGCTCGTGCCTTGGCTGCAGGATGTGATGGTTATCTTTCGAAGCCCATCGACACGACTTTGTTGCCGCTTCAAATCGCCCAATACGAAGGGCTCATCTCCGCCGCGTCGACGCGTTGATGACCTTCCCAGTTAACCTGCAGCTCTTTTCCCATGAAAATACTCGTTGCCGATGATCACGAGACGAACCGCCGCCTACTTGCGGCCATCCTTCAGGCAGAAGGCCATGACGTGGTTGAGGCGAAGGATGGAGGCGAGGCGGTTGCGATATTGAACGGACCGAACTGTCCTCCGGTGGGATTGATCGACTGGCAGATGCCCGTGATGGTCGGCACCGACGTTTGTCGAAATGCTCGCGTAGGTCCGAACGGTGCTCAGCTCTTTCTGATTCTGGTCACTGCGCGCGACACGGCACAGGATGTGGTTGCTGGTCTCGATGCGGGTGCAAACGACTACATCACAAAGCCGTTTGATCACACTGAACTCTTGGCACGAGTCAGGGTAGGAGCTCAGATGGTGGAGCTGCAGCAGTCACTCGCGCGTCGTGTTCATGAGCTCGAAGAAGCGCTCACCCAGGTTAAGCAACTCAAGGGGCTGCTGCCGATCTGTGGATACTGTAAACGTATCCGTGATGATCACGACTACTGGGAGCAGGTGGAGCACTACATCACTCGGCATACGGAAGTAAACTTCTCGCATGGAGTCTGCCCGGACTGTTATGATCATCACCTGCGCCCTGACTTGGAGCGCTTGCTCATATCTAGCGGGCGATCGCTGGACGAAGATCTATCTTCTTCTTTTCCTAAAGTACAGCGCGTCTCGCCCAAAGTCTCGCCTTCCTAAGCTTGCAATGTGTGCGGGTCCGGCGAGCTTGAGGAGATGAAACCTCAGCTACGATGTCTGGCGTTGATGGTGTGTTGGGCTGGGTTGGGACTTACCGCTGGGAGTACATCTCTGCGTGCAGAGGCATTGGCGAAGGGTAAGCCGCCGGTGACATCACTGAAGATCACCGTGCTTTCGACCATGTTGGCGGGGGATCCTCTCTTCAAAGGAATNNGAGGTCGATGGACGTCGTATTCTTTTTGATACGGGGCTTCGCCCGACGACCGTGCTGCACAATGCCCGGGAATTAGGGATCGATCTCAGCGACATCACCGATGTGGTTTTGTCTCACAATCACACAGATCATGTGGGTGGACTTTTGAGTCTACGGCGGACCTACCGTGAAAAAAATCCGGAGGCCTTGTCACGTGTTCATGTCGCGCGTGGAATTTTCTGGAGTCGGGGAAAAAACCGTGACGGGGAAGAAGAGAACTCCGCTTTGGTGCTCAAAGCAGATTTCGAGAAAAGTGGAGGCCGATTCATTGAGTACCGTGCTCCGACAGAATTGGCCCCGGGAGTGTGGCTGGCGGCGCCGATTACGCGGACCTTTCCTGAAGCCAACTATGGTGGAGCAGGCGAGGTGGAAACACCTTCAGGTTGGGTGAAAGACACGGTGCCTGAAGACGCGGCGCTTGTGTTCGATACCGTCGACGGACTCGTGGTGCTGACGGGATGTGGCCATGCAGGAATCGTGAATACCCTGGCCTTTGCTCGTGAAGCGATTCGCCCTGCAGTGATCGAAGCTGCTTTGGGTGGATTTCATCTTTTTCTCAACGACGAGGCGACCTTGGCGTGGACAGCTGAGAAGTTTCGTGAGTACGGCGTGCGCACAGTCCTCGCCGGTCATTGCACGGGAATCGAAGCCAGCTATCGTCTGCGCGACCTAGTAGGTCTGCGTCGACAGACGGCAGTGGTGGCTGCGGTAGGTTCGAACTATGAGTTAGGCAAGGGGCTCACACCCTTGCTTCTTGCGAAGTGACAGGAAGGTGTGAGGGAAAGATTCGGACTGTGGCTAGCCGGCTCTGGGAAAAGCAGCCTCTTACACCTGTGCGGAGAAGAGTTCGGCGATGGTGTCTTCGAGCGGAATATCCTCGATGGTGATGTCGGCCACAGGCCCTGTCGTGAGAATTTCCTGGGAGACCGCGACGACGTTTTCGACGGCCACCCGTAAGGTGAACTTGCCGTCGGAATCGTCCCGTTTGGTGTCACCATAGCTCGACTGCCAGGTTTCGGGAAAAGCGGTCGTTTCCTGAGGAATAAAGCGGATGATTTTTTGACGAGAACCGGCCCGGCTTTCGAGTCGCTCGAGTTCGCCGTCATAAATCTTTTTGCCTTTGTGGATGACGATGACCCGTTCACAGAGTTCCTTGATGTCAGCCATATAATGGCTGGTCAGGAGGATGGTGACCTTGTGTTTCCGGTTGTAGGCTCGTAGGAAGTTGCGAACTGCTTTCTGCGAAATCACGTCCAACCCGATGGTGGGCTCATCGAGGAAAAGGACGCGAGGGCGGTGGAGAAGAGCGGCGATCAGCTCCATTTTCATGCGTTCACCCAGCGAGAGTTCACGCACCATGACGTTGAGCTTATCCTTCACTCCCAGAAGATCGACCAACTCATCGAGCGTCTCGCGAAAGTGATTCGAAGAGAGTCCGTAGATATGGCGAAGGAGCAGGAACGACTCGCTCGCAGGAAGATCCCACCACAGCTGATTCTTCTGGCCGAGGACCAAGGCGAAGATCCGTCGATATTGGTTTTCACGACGTCCGGGGTCGAAGCCTGCCACGCGGGCGGAGCCGCTGGTGGGATAGATCAGGCCCGAGAGCATTTTCAGCGTCGTGGTTTTGCCCGCGCCGTTGGGTCCGAGNNGTGGTCTTGCCGGCCCCGTTGGGCCCAAGGAAACCGACGAATTCCCCCTCCTGTATGCTGAAGGTTATGTCGCGTGCGGCCGCGGTCTCCTCGAAGTCGCGGCGGAACAGCCCTTTCACGCCGCCCCAAAAGCCGGGAAGTTTCTTGTAGGTGCGGAAAACGCGCGTGAGTTGTTTGACTTCGATCATCGACATGACTGAGACGACAAGGGTGGCCGCCAGACGGAAGGCGTCAAACCGCTGTGTAGATCATATCGCGATACTGGATCTTTCCCTCTTCCATCAGCCGGTGGAATTGCCCTCGGATATGACGAGCTCCCTTAGGATGGGCAATTGCCTGGCATAAGTCGTTGATGTGGTAGACGTGATGAGTGGTTAGATAGCGGAGAATCTCGGCCTCGAGCTCTTTCTCAGACGGACTGGTTGGTTCCGGGGGCGGAGGCGGGGTGGGCGCTTGCCGGGAGAAGGCTTGCCAGAGGAGGGTGACGATCACTCCGGCAAGGAAAACGATGAGGTAAGTCATGAGAGTCGATTGCGTCCGACCATTGCGAACGGGACGGGCTCTGGTGGTGGCGTGTGCTGGCAGCCTGAAGGTGGATGGTGAAGGGACCGAGACGAGCTGCCGAAAGAAGGTGAGTTAATCCGGGCGTCAGGGCTATGGAGGTCGCCCCGTCTGCTCTCCCGATCCTTGAACCGGTGAAAGCGCCAACCGTAAACAAAATAAAAGCCGGAACGGGTTACGTTCCGGCTTGAGGAGAGGAGAAGAGCTGAACGGCTGGCTTAGCTTGCGCTTGAATCAGGCGCGGGAGCTGGAGCCGCGGAAGGCTCGGCTGCCGGTTGGGCGGGGGCCGCTGCGGCCTGTTGCTGTTCGCGCTCTTTCATGGCGGCTTTGCGAGAGAGACGGACCTTGCCGCTCTTTTCGTCGATCCCGACGCACTTCACCCAGATGGTTTCACCCATCTTGACGACGTCTTCGGTGCGACGCACCCGGACGTCGGAGAGCTCGCTGATGTGGCAGAGACCTTCCTTGCCGGGGATGCACTCGACGAAGCAGCCGAATTCTTTGATTCCGGTGACGCGGCCTTGATAGATTTTGCCGATTTCGATCTGGGCGCCGCCACCGCAGAGCGTGTCGATTTCCTGGACCGCGCGGTTCATCGCGTCGGCGTTGTTCGAGTAGATGAAGACCTTGCCCGAGTCGTCGTCGGAAATGTCGATCTGCGCGCCGGTCGTTTCGACAATACGGCGGATCGTCTTGCCGCCCGGTCCGATGAGCAGGCCGATCTTTTCGGGATCGATCTGGATCGTTTGGATCCGAGGAGCGTAGGTGGAGAGGTCACGGCGGGGAGCGCTCAGGGCACCCAGCATGGTCTTGAGAATTTCAACGCGTGCTTCGCGAGCTTGGTGAATCGCGGTCTTGGCGATTTCGAACGGCAGACCGTTGATCTTCAAGTCGAGTTGGAAACCGGTGATCCCTTTGGTGGTGCCGGCTAGCTTGAAATCCATATCCCCGAAGTGATCTTCTTCACCGAGGATGTCGGTGATGGTGGTCCACTTGGTGATCGCGCCGTCAGGCCCCGTTTCGCTCATCAAGCCG
>DKKJ01000001.1 GCA_002455175.1 Opitutaceae bacterium UBA6669 | reverse complement strand
GGCAGTTTTTCGACGTCGGCATCGCTGAAGAGCATGCCGTGATCTTTGCAGCTGGACTCGCCACTAAAGGGATCAAGCCAGTGGTGGCGATCTATTCTACCTTCCTTCAGCGAGGTTACGATCAAATTATCCATGATGTAGCCCTGCAGAATCTCCCCGTCGTATTTTGCCTAGATCGAGCGGGACTTTCACCCAACGACGGTCCTACACATCACGGCCTTTTCGACTTAGCCTATCTACGTTGCGTGCCCAACGTCACGGTCATGCAACCGAAGGATGAAGATGAGTTGGTGGACATGCTCCACACGAGCCTCACGCTCAACGGCCCAGCCTTCATCCGTTATCCCCGAGGAGCGGGACGTGGGACCCGTATCAAAGAACAACCAGCGACCCTTCCCATCGGACATGCGGAAGTGCTACGCGAAGGTTCCAATATCATGATTTGGGCTCTGGGGAGTCAGATCCCTGACGCTTTTGACCTCGCTGATCGTCTGTCCCGAGAGGAAGGTCTCAGTGTGGGCGTGGTCAATGCCCGCTTCGCCAAACCATTGGATCGTACTCTGCTGCTGAGCCAGGCAGCGTGTATTCCTCTTTTAGTGACGATGGAAGACCACGTTCTCGCTGGTGGTTTTGGCAGCGCCGTCCTCGAAGCGCTCCAAGAAGCGGAGTGCCCCACCCCGGTGGAGCGGATCGGCTGGCCAGATAAGTTTGTCGACCACGGCTCCAGCGTTGCAGCTCTGCGCGAAGCCAACGGGCTTTCTCCTGACGCGATTTATCAGCGTGTGGTTAGCCGTTGGCGTAACCNNCGCCACTCCGCCAGCGTCGAAGTCACTACCGTCTAAGTGAGTCGGCCACGCGCCCTGCATGAGCCCGGGAACAGTAACGTTCTCCGGGCTGCGGCGTGGGAATCACTCTCACGGTGAGGTCAGTACAATAGTCGCGGAGACATCGACGCCATTGCGCTCCACCCGCCCCAAAAGGGCCTGAGGACCGACCACCGCTCCTGTGGAGGCTCCACCCTGCCGGAAGCGAATGCCGGCCACACCATCGATCACCAAGGGACGTTCATTCGGCTGAAAGAGACTTCCTCCGGCAATCGTCACTTCGGTGGTGGAGGAAGCAGCGAGAACGGGTAAAGCAGTAGAAAACGCTGCGATATCGCTGAGAACGAGAGTGCCTGTGCTGACGTTGGATGCCCACAACCCCGTGAGACCAGATGTTCCCTCAAAGCGGGCATTCCCCATTCGCACTCCGCCGACGACACCCGTCGGCGAGTGGATGCCGACTGCTCGTAACGTTGCCCAACCCTCGTACGTAGTTTGAGGGCGCACTGCTCCCGGGTTGTTCGCCGGCCCAACGGAATAGACCGCCACATGGGTGTTGGAATCGCTATCTGCCAACACCAACGTCGCCTGTCCTTTCATATAGACCACGCCTGGTTGATCGTAGAGCTCTGGAGCGGCTGGCNNGACGAGAGCGTCAAGGTCCCACGGCCTGACAACTCCACCTGAACAATATCGCCTTGAGGATCGATGAAGGAGAGCCGGGACACTTGACCATTGTCCGCGCGGATCGCGCCGACCGAGCCCGAGAGTACAAACTGATCATAGGAGTTTCCATTCGGGTGCGCGATGTCCTGCCATTCTGATCGAGTAGCCACGGCACCAGCGGTTTTTTCCGGGATCGTCACAGCCACCACTGCCGGCCTCGAATACGTCACACCACCGCTATTGGTCAGCTCCGCATAATAGAGCCCTGCCTGCGCCAAGGTGAGACCTGACAATGTAAGCCGCGAGGTATTCGCACCGGTGATGGGCACTCCATTGTGCAACCAGCGATAAAAGACCGAACCACTCGACGTCGTGACACCCACGTCCAACACAACATCGCTACCTAGCGCAGCCGTTACCCCAGACGGATGCTGGGTAATTCGCGGTAGCGGTACGATATCGAGGTAGGCATCTTCACTGCGGACGCTTCCCACTTCATTGGTAATTGTTACCGAATAGGTCGCGACGCTTTCCTGAGTTACCGGATTGACGACCAGCTGCGGTCCCGTCTGCCCTTGAATCGCCGTATGATTCCGTAGCCATTGATAGGTGAGCGGATTCGTGCCGGTCGCTTCCACGCGGAAGGTCACCGACGATCCTAGCGACGCCGCCTGCGTCATCGGTTGACGAGTAATCACCGGAGCTGACACCACGCGCAGCACGATAGGCGTGGTCGTGGCTGAACCGACAGCATTGGTCACACGGAACGTGTACGTTCCTGCATCCTCCAATTTCACGATGGTGAATCGCAACGTCGGAGAGTTGCGACCCGGCAACTCGACCCCATCTTTAAACCAGGCAAACGTGTAAGGGACCGTTCCAGAAACCTGGACATCGAAAATAACGGTGCGCCCCGCGAGAACCGTTTGGGACATGGGTTGTGAAACGATGGCCGGAGCCTGGAGAATCTCGAGTTCAGCAACGGAACTGGTGGTGGCTCCCNNCCGTCCTTGAACCACTGATACGTCAAGGGAGGGCTTCCCGTCGCCGTCACGGTAAAACTTACCCGACTTCCTGAAGCAGCGACCAAGCCAGTAGGCTGCGTTGTGATCACCGGAGGATTGAGTACGGTCAACGTGGCGGCGCCACTGGTCGCCGATCCGGCCACGTTGGTCACGCGAACGCTGAAACTCCCCGCGTCTTCGAGTTTGAGATTCGAAAGAAACAGCTGAGGAAGAATGGCCCCGCTGATGGGCACGCCGTTTCTTAACCATTGATAAGAAAGCGGCGGAGATCCTGTGGCCTCGACCTCAAGCGTGACCGAGCCGCCTGCTGCCGCGAGGCGATCACCCGGAGAACGGACAAATCCGGGTAAGACCGGAGGTGCGGCTGCTCCTGGCAATGTCAGGGTAACCTGGCGGCTCAACATCACCTCATTTTCGTAAAGATCGACGGCGATTGTGTGGGGTCCACTCGCACCGATTCGCACCGTGGCTTGAGTGCCATTCGTGCTCAAGAAACTCGGTGAGCCCGGTCCGGTGATCTCCCGCCAAACGGCAGTTAAGGTACCACCCGGTAGACGGCCATCGGCCAAACGTAGTCCGAGCACGGCGTCTGTAGGCGTGGCACTNNGCCGGCGGGGGCAGTCTGTGCACCCACTTCAAGCTCCCGGCCGTTCAGATATAAACGAGGAAGCTCCCTCAAGCCTTTGGAACCATCGTAAGTCGCCGCAACATGGTACCAGGTATTGTTCGTGACCAGTCGTTGCGGAGAATGCCAAACTCCATCCGTGCCCGTCCAGTTAGCTAAGAATTTGACTGAGCCAATGTTCGCATCGGCCATGCCATCTACATCTCGTCCGAGGAAAAGATAAAAGGACGGCATGTTGATCATTCGCGGAAAAATGCTGTTGCCGGCCCCATCCATCCTGACCCAACCCGCCAGGGTAACTTGGCTAGGAGCCGGTGCCGTGAACTTCATGGTTGAAAGGGTTCCGGTGAACCGAAGAGCCGCCTCGCCTCCCGGCCCCGCGTCAGGAGTAGGCCCATCGATCAAGGTGCCATGACGGCCTTGGCCTGAGCTATCCTGCGGCGCGCCCGAAGTTTCACTGAACGTCCATCGCGCCATGAGCTGGCTGGGTGAAACGGCAACGTTGTTACCAACGACGACTGTTCGCTCTAACTGCGTGGTAACCCCGCCTGAGGTGGCTGAAGCGATCAGTTTATAAAGACCCTCAGCAGAAAAATTGGCTCTGACTTGATTGTCTGTCAGCGCTGTAAACGTCACCGAGCCCGGACCCGCCGCTTTGGTCCAGGTCACTGGTAGTTCTGATTGCACACTGCCATCGACCTCACTCGTGCCCTTGACGGAGAAGACCAAGCTCTGAGCGATACTCTCCAATCCGTGGACTCGTGCAATCGGGCCGAGCGGTGTGAGCACGGGAATACTGCCGAGAGGGTTAACCAGATTTTGCACGTCAAGACGCGCTCCGCTACTCACTCGACCCGCTAGGGCAGCATTCGGAACAGAACTTGTGATCAACCGATTCTTAAGCTGGACGGCAGACAAGGTAGGTTCAGCCGAGCGCAAAAGGGCAGCTGACCCTGCGACGAGAGGACCCGACATGGAGGTTCCATCCTTGATCGCATAAAGACCTCCAGGCACTGTCGAAATAATCGCCGACCCAGGCGCGGCAACGTGCACACTCGTGGGTCCCCAATTCGAAAAATCCGACAGTGTGTCACCCAAATTCGTAGAGGCCACCCCGATGATATTTGCGAGCGGATAGCCTACGGGATAAAGCAGCCCATTCTGGTCGATGTTGCGCGAATCGTTACCGGCCGATGCCACAAAAAGAATATCTGAGTCACGTGCTCGTTGAATAGAGTCCCTCTGCAAAGAGTTGAACGTGGTCGACGTGTACGAGTTATTCACCACAGCGATGGGAACGCCACGGTTCTTCAAACTCACGATGTAATCAAGGGCCTGAATGACCGCAGAGGTGGCCAGGCTGGTATTCCCGGTGCGGAGACCGAGAAGCTTGATCCGTTGCGCCACACCCGTGATTCCCTGAGCGTTGTTGCCCACCGCACCGATAATGCCGGCGACGTGGGTACCGTGGCTTTCTTCATCAAATGGGTCGTTGTCATTGTTAGCGAAATCCCAGCCGTTAACGTCGTCGATTAAGCCGTTGCCATCATCGTCGATCCCATTGCCGAACTCAGAAGGATTTTTCCAGATGTTGGCAACGAGGTCGGGGTGATTGTAGTCGATGCCTGAATCAATGATCGCCACGACGATGGTGGATGATCCAGATGAAACCTGCCACGCCGAAGGAGCACGCACGCGTGTAAGGCTCCAGAGCTCGCGTGGATTATAGTCGTTGGGAAGCGCGTCAGAAAAGGCGAGATGATCAGGGAGCGCCTGCCAGTCGGGCTCTTCCTGCGAAATCTTAGTCAATGCTTCGGGCACCGAATCGAGGTGCAACGGCTCTGGTACAAATACTCGCACTGCTGGCGAGAAGGCGTACTGCTGCCCGACGCGAAATCCATGACGTTGCAGCCGGGAGGCAAACTGCTCCGGTGTCAGGCTCGCTGGACGCTCCACGAGAACACTGTCCGCCAGGTAGTACGTTTCCTCAAGCAAACCGCCGCCGCTCGCTTGGGAGGCGAACGTCAATTCAGCGCGCACCTGGGGAAAGGGGCCCTCGGTTTGAATCCATTGAGTCCAACGGGTACGATCGCCACTCAAGGCTTCCACACGTTCATCGCGAACGTTACCCTTCGGCCAATGCCGATTGACGACCGACGCCGCGTCTTGAGCCAGCGGTGACGAGGCGTGTCCCAGCGGCAGAGAGGAGGCAGATGACACAGGTTTCGCTGCGCTTTCGTGCCAAGCGTCACCTCGGAACGCGGTGCCAGGTACCTCACGAGAACGGAAAGACCAAACACCTACTGTCACCACACACAACAACACGGCCCAAGGCCAAACACGGCGAAATTTCACGCCTCTCACGCAACGGGGCATCCTCCCGTTTGCAAGCCCCCGTCATTTCAACGAAACCGACAAAATGCACCCAAGTAACGATAAGAGGTCGCCGCAAAGACTAAGTTTGTCCGCCGTCTGCCGCACAGCTTTCGGGATTGCAAATAGTTAAGAGAACCTTGGCTAGTGAGGGTCGTTCGCCTAGTGGTCTGAGGCTCAACGGGTCATAATCTCAATTCACAGAAATTTTGCGGGCGTATCCATCAAGCTAGCTCCGGATTACTGGCCCGGATCTTCTCCCACTTAACACGACGTTAGGCCTCCCTGCCGACCCGACTTCCTCCGGGGATAAACGCCGTTTTCTCATCGCCAATCAGGCTCTAGCTCCGTCTCCTCCCGCCTTTCTCTTCTCACGTTGTGACCGCTCGTTCTCGCTCAACGCTTCATCATTTGCTGCTACTAGGCACGCTGTTTGGCGTGATTTTTTTCTGCAAACTTTGGGTAATCAAATCCTGGAGTTCGAGTGTACCGTTCTGGGATCAATGGGACGCCGAAGGTCTCTACCTCCTCAACGCCTGGAAAGAAGGCACTCTGCGCTGGTCGGATTTCTATTCAGCGCACAATGAGCATCGGATTCTGCTGACCCGAGTGACTGCCTTGCTGCTCACCAGCCTAAACGGGCAGTGGGATCCACGGATGGAGATGGTCTACAACGCTGCGGTGCATGCACTCTTCGCAGTCTTGGTTTGGGTTTGGCTTCGCCCACGGTTCACCCGCTCATGGCATCTCGTTGTCGCCACCCTCGCCATCGTCGTGGCCGCGGCACCACCCCACGCGTGGCAGAACGTCATCAATGGTTTTCACTCCCAACAGTACTACCTCATTGCCTTTGGGTTGATCGGTATTGATGCAACGCTTCGGGGGAGAGCCCTGAGCGGGCAATGGTGGTGCGGTGTGATCAGTTTGTTGCTCGGAATTTTTTCCATGGGCACGGGCTTTTTCGCCGCTGCGGTGGTTATCGTCGGGTGCTTACTAAAAGAAAGGCGTGTGACGGATGTCATTCGCCGCCACGCCATCACACTCGTAACCTGTGGGCTGCTCACGCTCGCGGGAGTGCTCCTCCGACAGGTACACCCCGGCCATGAAGGTCTGGTGGCCCAGTCTTTCCGAGACTTTTTCCTGACGTTCTGGCGAGCGCTGCAGTGGCCACTGATGGATACATCACTGCCATTTGGTATCCTTGCCTACCTTCCTTGGTTAATGCTCGCCGTGACGGCGTGGCGGAAACGAGGTGAGGGAACCTTCCATCCAAAAGATCTCGTTTTAGTGGTGGCGGGAGTTTGGCAACTCCTCCAGATCGCCGCGCTCGCTTACGCCCGGGGGGCAGGAGGCCCTTGGCCGGGGCCGCGCTACGTGGATACCATTGTCACAGGAATTCTCATCAACTTCCTCTCGGCGCTCGTCTACTGTAGTCACTATGCTCAAGCGGGTGGCATCCTCAGGCGAGTCGGCCAAGTCGTCTTCGTGGTCTGGTGCACCGGGATCGCGATCGGACTTTCATTCACGTTGCGCTGGGCCGTGCAGAATGATGGCCCTTGGCTCAGGGAGTACTTTGCAGAGATGGAACACTCGGTACGTCTGTATCTGGGAACAGGTGACGCAGCCTGGCTGCGCGGACCCCGAATTCCTTATCCGGACGCATCGATTTTGGAACAACGACTGAAACTTAAATCCCTCGTCGAGCTCCTTCCCACCGCTGTGCGTCCAGCGCTCATTCCGATCGAAGAAAAGTCGGTTGGATTCTCCTCCAAAGGCCTGTCTCCTCAATCTCACCCGCTCGTCTCCGCTCCGACGTGGGGCTCCTATCAATCCCTTGAGCAACCCAGTGAATGGCTCAGTCAGCCCATCTCGCCTCCACCGTCAGGCTTCCTCAAGTTTGAACTCGCTGGCGAAGCCCCGTCAGGCGGGCCAACCCTGGAACTCTGGTCGGAGGATCTAAAGTCGCGAATCGCGATCGTTACCCCTGCAAAGCCCCTTCAACCTACCTGGCGTGCGAGCTATGTATCCACGCCAAACCAACCTTTTCGTATTGTGGCAAAAGACAAGATACCGGGAGCCTGGATGGCCTTCTCAGCTCCGGTGGAAATGCCAACTGGTTCATATTGGACTTATCGGCTCACTCAGCACGCTCCACTTGCCTTTTGGATCTGTCTGAGTGGATTGACGGGCTGCTGGATCGCGACGGCGTTCGGTATTCGCAGTTTGGATAAATTTGACCGTACGCCATCGTGATTTTCCGGCCCCACTTTGGCGCGCCTGAATCCGCCCGTTGAGAATCTCTCAACATCTCCTAGAGCGGTGCTGGCTCAATTTTTCCTTTTTCGTTCATGCTGCGTATCTACCTTCCTCCTAACCTGGCCTCGGCGGCGCCTCGGGACGCCATCCCGGTCAAAGTTGAGTTAGACTTAACCAGCCCACCTCCACCGGAATACCTTCCTGGGCTCGCAGTGCTCCAACGCTTGGGCGCGAAACCGGCGGCCACCTTGTTTTTGCAATTCACGCGCGCTCAACTGACGGATCTGTTGAGCGCACTCAAAGGCACCCCCTGCTTCTTCTGGATCAATCAGCCTGGACGCCCAATCCTCTGGATTGGGCATCTCCTCCGTGGGGTCAGCGACGTCCTGTCGGTTGACGTCGATAAGCCAACGGCTCCTTCGACACCGCCCGCTCGCGAACCACGTGGTCTAACGTCTGTGCCTTCACGAGCACCCACAGTTTCTCGTCCTCGTTCGACAGTAGGCAGCATCCTACCGCTCCAGGTAGACGGCTCTGAACACTACCTGGCGATGGGGTTGCCTTCCCGAGAACATGCCTCGTATACCGCCGCCCACGAGCTGCTCAAAACCTCGGGTTTTACCCTGGAGCCCTCCAATCGCAAATGGTGGCTACGCGATCGCCACCGGGTCCTCAACTTTCTTGCCTCCCATGGGAAGCTGCTGCGCGAGGATTTCCGGGCGGAATTTAGTGAGAACTTCGACAAAAATACGGCGCACCTCAAAACCGCGGAAGTCGTCGNNGATCGGACTCAAAGCAGGGCGAGCTGACGAGTCTGCAATTCATGCGGCCGTCGCTTCCAATCGTGGGTACATCGAAGACCAGGGAAAAATCTACCTCGTCGATCAGACTCAACTCAAACGCCTCGGCGAGGCGCAGCGGGCTCTCTCCGGCGACTCGGGTACTCAAGGCCTCGCTGGCCGCCGCGTCCATCGTCTGACCTCTGCTAGACTCGCTGAAGCCCAGGACATCCTCGAAGAGATTGCCCCTGGTTTTGAGCCTCCCATCACCTGGCGAGCTCGCAGTGAGGCTCTGCGCAACCTCAGCCGGCTCCAGCCAATCTCGCTGCCTGCCCCGCTCGGCTCACTCTTGCGCCCCTACCAACACTTGGGCGTCGCCTGGTTGGTCCATCTCTACAACCATCGATTAGGCGGTATTCTCGCGGATGAGATGGGGCTCGGTAAAACGCTCCAAGCTCTCGGGCTCATCAGTGCGGTTCTCGGTGGTCAAACGCAACTCGACGTGCCCGCGACGCCGTGTCTGGTCGTCTGCCCGGCATCGTTGCTGGAGAATTGGCGCAGAGAAGCGGCACGCTTTGCTCCGCACTTGAGGGTGCATGTTCACCATGGACAACGCCGCGCCGAGTCCGCTGATCGCTTCTCAGGCATCCAACTACTTATCACGTCTTATGGAACTTTGGTCAGAGATATAAAAACGTTCCAAGGCCTGGAGTTTGCCTGCGTTATCGCTGACGAAGCCCAGCATGCTAAAAACCGTCGCTCCCAAAACGCCCAGGCTCTCCGGGCGCTGGAAGCTCGTGGGCGGTGCTTACTGACGGGTACCCCGCTAGAAAACTCGCTGGATGACCTTCGCTCCCTTTTTGAATTTCTCATGCCGGGTTTTCTCAAACCTTTGCCACCAGGCCTCCGGGGAGATGACCGCGCCTGGTACGACGAACGCCTGCGTGCGCAGACGGCACCCTACATTCTCCGTCGGACCAAGAGCTCAGTCGCGCCGGAATTACCACCGAAAATCGAACAGGTTATTTGGTGCGAATTCACTCCGAGTCAGGCAGAACTCTACCGCTCGGTCCACGAACAAACAGAACGAGCACTCTTGGAACTCGAAACCGGTGGGGCTTCAGAACAAGCGATTCGTATGGCGACTCTCACGCAGTTGCTCCGTTTGCGACAAGTGTGCTGCGATCCCCGCTTGCTGAAAAAGTCTACCAGCGATGAACCGGCAACGGACGACAGCGCAATGGATTCGGCCAAGTTGGACGCGTTTCGCGAACTTTTAGCGGACGCGCTCGACGAGGGCCACCGACTCCTCGTCTTTTCACAATTTACATCCCTGCTTCAGCTTCTGCGCGCGGAACTAGAATCGCAGAAGATCGCCTTTGCCTACCTCGATGGCGCGATGTCACCGCGCGCCCGCCAGGCCGAGGTTGATCGCTTTCAGTCGGCGGAAAGGCCACCAGTCTTCCTACTCTCCCTAAAAGCAGGCGGAACAGGGCTCAATCTAACGGGGGCTGATATGGTCGTGCATTTTGATCCATGGTGGAATCCGGCGGCGGAGGCTCAGGCCACGGATCGCGCACATCGTATTGGGCAAACCAAAGTGGTCACGAGCTATAAACTCATTTGCTCAGGTTCCGTGGAGGAAAAGGTCCTCGCGCTACAGGAGGAAAAGCGCGCGCTGCTCGCCGACGTTTTTGAAGCCAGTGATGCCGCAGCGGCCAAGCTTTCACTAACCGATCTCAGAGACCTTCTCCGCTAACACCTTCGGGGCAGCACCGTCACCGCAAACCGAAGAGCTGCTGGAGCACCGTTTGAAGGTCTTTTCCAGGCTCGATATTTTTTCCTCGGATGACCACCAGAGACCGACACCGGTAGGTCTTGGTCAACGCGGTATTATTTTCAATAATCTTCACCTCTTGGGGTCGATAGCCATCCACGTCATTCGCGGTCAACGGAGCCCAGCGAATCGGAAGACCGGTTGCCGAGAAATCTACTTCCCACCCTGCGAGAGAATCATCCGGAGGGTGCGTAACCAAAGAAGGATAACGTTGGACGAAGTCTGGAATGCGACGCGTAGCGATGCGAATTCGCACTGCGCGCTCGAGCGTGACCAAATACTCCCGAAAATTATCCACNNGGTCGAAGCCCATCAGGTTCATCCCATTCCAAAGACCATGTTCATTGGGACTGCCAAATTTTCGTGCGACGTACCAGGATTGGAAATCGCGGGTGACCATCAACCCTAGTTCAAAATGGAGGTGAGCTCGTTCGCGGGGGATGGTGTATCCTCCAGCACTCCTTCCCATCAGACCCAAAGTTTGTCCCCGCTCCACCCGATCTCCTACCCTCAGCCCCGGGGCGAGGCTCGCCAAGTGCGCATAAAGTGAATACACCGCCGGAGAGACATCCGGATGTTCGATTACAATGTAGCGTCCGTAGCTACTACTCCCGGCGCGAGCACTTAGATGCCGCACGACCCCGGGCAGTACCGCAAAAACGGAATCCGCCGCCTCGCCCCGCCGATCTCGCCTGATAGGCTTGAGATCAATTCCTTCATGAAACTGCGCGCCACTGCTGCGCACACATCCAAAGCATCCCGAGATAGGATCACCGGATACGGTCGGCTGAATGTAAGAATCGATCGACTTTCCTTCCAACCAAGCGGTGCTGGGCGTTGGCCAGGCAAACTCGAGTCGATGACCTTGTGCGAATGTCTTCTCGGATGACGCAAAGACGAGAAGGACAAGATAAACGCAGAGACGTCTCATCGTCCTTTCGCAAGAGAGCGGCGCACCTCCGCCGACGTCTGTTTCAAGCGAGCGACGACGTCGGGTAACGCGTCATCGGGCATTTCGAGAAAAATCATCAGGTTCGTTTCATCTAAAGGTTGGTCGATCTTCCGCGCCCCGACCGCCTGGTCGTTGAGCGCGAGCACCAGGCGTTGGCCCTGGGAAGATCCGCTCAATCGATACAGATCACGTCCAGCGGCAAGTGTAAGTTTAAAAAGCAGACAGCGTNNGGGAGCACCACGGTCCTTCCCTCTTCGGATGGATACGTCTCCAGATAAAACCTCGCCACCAAAGGCTCCAATCGCGGTTCCTTGGAGTGCTGACATCCACTGGTTGCTCCAAGAACAAGCAATAGAACAAAAGTACAAAAATGGCAGCAGATGCGTTTCATACAGATCAATCTACCTTTCTGATTTCCAATCTCCACTCAGCCCCTGCCTCTACACCGTAGGTGCGGGCGAAACTACCTTGATTCAGAGCAATCGATACGCGCAGAAGACTATTCAGGTACACAAGCGGCGCTCCTTCCGCCACGCCTCCAAAGGTGGCCACATACGGCATCACTCCCACAAAAACGTCGCGATCCCCTTGCACAATCCTCACCCGCACACGATCGCCGACCCGCACACCGAACTTCACCCAGAGCGCATCGGGGATGTTCGTCCAAACATTTCCAAACTGAAAGTCCAGCTGATCCACGCTTCCGAGCAAAACACCATCGCGAAGTGACGCTCGAGTGAAGGGAAGAGCCACCACTTCCCGCGGGAGTTCAGGCCCTACGTCAGAAAACGAAATCTTTCCCGCGGCGAGCCGGGCTGCGGTGTACCCATAAACATCCCGACCGTGGAAGGTGTAACTTTTGTCAGACCCGGAGAGTCGATTCACCCGCTCGTCGATTTGCCGCACCGCTTTAATTCCCAAATCCTCCGCCACGTGCGTCCACGTTCCGTTATCCGGACCCACAAAGTAATGTCCGCTTTGCGTCTCGACCACCACCGACTTGCGCTCCGTTCCCACTCCTGGGTCAACCACGGAAACAAACACCGTGCCCGCGGGCCAGTAGGACGCAGTCTGCTTGAGACGGTAAGAGGCCTGCCAAATATCGTAAGGCGTGTTCTCATGGCTGAGATCGAAAATGGGCAACGTAGGATCCACNNATCGCTGCCACTGCTCCATCTTTGAGTCCGAAGTCGGTTTGTAGAACCAGCGCCTGCCGACCTGCAAACGCCGGTACTATAAGAAGCAAAACGGCGAGGAAGTGAATCACACGCATATTAGGAGAGGGTCTCAGGGAAAGCCGCCATGATTTCAGACCCCACAGAGTCGGCCAACAAGCGCCCGCGTGTCGTCAAGGCAATGCGAGAGTCACTCCGATGGACCAATCCTTCCGACTCCAAGTGCTGTAAAAGGGTGTTCACGGTATCGAGTTCAGGTGCCAACGACTGCGCAGAGCGACCCAGGAAGCGAGCCTGCACCCGGTNNAGTCCCAATCTACCCCAGCGTTCATTCGGAGCCCAAAGATCAGGCTGTCTTCCAGCAGAAGCAGTGCCGACAGCCGCGTTCTATCCTCGGTCATGCGCTCGCTCTTCTCAAGATGCTGTCCCCACTTTGCCAGGTCAGCAACATTGGCACCTCGCCACCCATGAGATTGCGAGGCGGCCGACGGGCCCAGCCCAACCCACTCGAACATTTGCCAAGTGTTAACGTTATGCCGGCAAAAATGACCCGGCCGTGCAAAGTTGGACACTTCATACTGCCCGAAACCTGAATGGGAAAGGCGCTCCCACGTTCGTTCGTACAACGCAGCCTCGCGCTCCGGATCGAGCTTCACCTTTCCTTGCGACAACTTCACCCAGAGCGCGGTGTCCTCTTCAAACGTCAAACAGTAGGTGGAAAGATGATCGGGTTGCAGCGCGAGAGCCTCGTCCAAATCTGCCAGCCACTCCGATTCACTCTGCCCAGGAAGCGCAAACATCAGATCGAGATTCACGCTTTGGAAATCTCGCTGTCGAATAAGCTCGTAGGCCCGCAGGACCTGCTCCCGCGTATGCTGACGGCCAAGAGCGTCCAAAAGCGTAGGTCGCAGACTTTGCACCCCNNCGCGCTTCCAGCCGAGCCTCGGTGACCGAAGCCGGTGCCAATTCGACGGTCCACTCGTGCAGACCTGCAGCAGGCGTCAGCGCGTGGACAAGTTGTCCCAACTGCTCAAGTTGCGCAGGTGAAAGCAACCCAGGCGTGCCCCCTCCAAAAAACACTGTCGACGGTTGCTTGCCGAACTCCACCAACTGTATTTCCCTCTCAAGTCCGGTGAAATAGTCTCGCACCTTACCTGCATCCGGCTTGACCTGATAGAATGCGCAAAAATCGCAGGTGCTCGCACAAAACGGTACGTGCACATAAAGGCCCAAAGGTGCCGTAATCTCTCCGGCACTTTCCAATTTTGTGCCGGTCAACTCACTCATTGCCAACGCCGGGTCTTTCTGTTGCGTTCTAATCCGGTATTTCTCCTAAACGACCAATGCATAACAGCCGTATCCTTCACGCGAGACGATTCTTCCTCAGCCTCGGCGCCGCCCTGTGTCTGGCATTTTTCTCGGGCTGCGACGAGGTCAAGATCATCGACCTAACCCCGTCGTCTCTTGCGGAAAACCCCTCGCAAATTTATACCCTTTCATTGCGCGCGACGCCCAAGACGTCCGGGTTTGTCGCCGGAAGCTTAGTTCCCCGGATCATCATTGACGGCAAGAACTTCACGATGAAGCCCAGCGCGATTGCGCCGGATATCTATGAGTTCGATTACCAGCTTCCTGCTGGCCGCACCGAACTCGCTTATTACTTCCTCGTCAATTTCCAGGTGGAAACGAATGGCATTGCTACCTCGCGCGAAGCCTACACCCCCGTCCGGAAGCTCAACATCGTCGGACGCTATGTCCTCTCACTCGAAGTCAACCGCGGCCCAGTGGGTGCTCGGATCAGTGTGCTGGGACGTGGTTTCACGCCTCAAGACGTCGTTTACTTCGACAACACGCCGGCTCGTACGGTGTTTGAATCCGCCAATGCCCTGGGCGTTTTCGTTCCTGCCGTCGAACCCAACCGCAACTACCGCGTCACCCTGGGAAGCTCCAGTGGAACCTCACCTGTCGGCACCTTCCGCGTGGACGGGGGTACGGTCAGCGTGTTTCCTTCTTCGCTCTCGTTGCGGAGCGGCCAGACACAAACCTTGACGTTCACTGTGCCCAATCCCGCTCAAGCGGGTGGTTTACTCCTCGATTTGACGACGGATATTCCCGAAAGCGTCATCATGCCCGAGGTCCTGATTCCAGCGGGCCAAACCACCGTCACGGTCAATGTCCAAGGCGGTCGTCCTGGCTCTGGAAGTCTTTTCTTGAAGGGCTACAGCGACAGCGAACTGGTTGTCCCAGTTTCCGTGCAGTAATCCTCACGCATCACTGCGCCTTGCGCTCACGGGCGTGCCTTTTGAGGCACGCCTTTTTTGTGGTGCGCCCGGCAGGGCGCGCCTGCTGGACAGTGAACATGAGCGAAAGAACAACATGTAAGTCTGTTGACCGCCCTGCAGAGGGAAGGTCTAGCCGAAGGGCAACCGCGGCGTCGCGAGGCGGCCGTGGGAAGGAAGCCCAGGGCAAAACGCTGGCCTGACGGAAAGGAAACGCATGAGGTGCACGCATGGGGTGAGGAGGCCACTATCTCTAAAGCCCGAACTCTGCATGGAACGTGCGTGCGTAGATGCGGCAGGCATAAGCGTGAAAGCAGGTGCGCAATACCCGGGGAGGTCTGTGGAGTCGCTCAACCGAGCTACCGGCGTCGGAAGGCGTCGCGATAACTCCGCAGAAGTCAGCAGAGGTCATAGTAGCCCGTGGTCATGGGCGAAGGACCGAACCGAAAGAGGACGGTGCAAACCGAGTCCATGAACTCGCGTGGAGCAGCAGAAGAGTCCGCCGCGTATCGGACTGCCATGGACGAAGTAGCTGGCCGGAATGCCAGCGGGAGCGCCCAGGGTGCGGCAAGCGCAGCATCGGATGAAAGTCACTGCATCGGGCAAGGGACAGGGTTGTTGGAGCAGATGATCGAACGCAGCAACCTGAACGCTGCGTGGAAACAGGTCAGCCGGAACAAAGGAGCGGCGGGTAACGATGGGCTCGACTTGGAGCGCACGAGGACGCTGATTCGAAAAGAGTGGGACAAAATCAAAACGCTGTTGCTGGCGGGTCGCTACCGACCCGAACCGGTGAGACGCGTGGAGATACCCAAGCCCAACGGCGGAGTTCGCCTGCTGGGCGTGCCCACGATACTGGATAGGTTCTTGCAACAGGCCGCGCTTCAGGTGCTCGGTCCGTGGTTCGAACCGCACTTCTCGGAGCACAGCTACGGGTTTAGGCCCGGACGCAGTGCGCACCAAGCGGTGCTCGCCGCGCGCGAGCACCAACGGGCCGGGAAGCGCTGGGTGGTGGACATCGACCTCGCGAGCTTCTTCGACGAGGTGAACCACGACCTGCTGATGGCGAGAGTGCGCCGCCGGGTGAAGGATGTGCGGATGCTTAAACTCATCCGGGCGTTCCTGCGCAGCGGCGTGATGGTGGGTGGGGTGAGTCAGCCCAGCGAGAAAGGCACTCCGCAAGGAGGCCCATTATCGCCGTTGCTCTCCAACGTCCTGCTGGACGACCTGGACAAGGAACTGGAGAAACGAGGGCACCGGTTCTGTCGCTACGCGGACGACTGCAACATTTACGTAGGCAGTCGGCGGAGCGGCGAGCGGGTGCTCGAATCACTGACTCAGTTCCTCGAAGGGAAAATGAAGTTGAAGGTCAATCGCGCGAAAAGCGCGGTGGATCACCCGCTGAACCGGGTGTTCCTCGGCTACAGCTTCACGCTCCACCGTCAGACGAAAATCCGGGTTCCGGAAAAGACCTGTCAGAAGATGAGGGCCAAAGTGAGGGAGCGCTTCCGCCAAGCGCGCGGACAAAACGTGGAGCGGTTTATCCGCGAGACGTTGAATCCGTTGCTGCGAGGCTGGATGAACTACTTCCGTCTCAGCGAGACCCGGGGTTTTGCCGAGGAACTGGATGGCTGGATCAGGCGGCGGTTACGCTGCGTCATCTGGCGCCAGTGGAAACGCCCGGCCACGCGGTTCAAGCGCCTGCGGGCGCTTGGGCTCGACGAGGCCCGGGTTCGCGCCAGCAGACACAACGGCCGCGGCGCGTGGTTCAACAGTGGAGCTTCGCACATGCATGCTGCCTTCCCCGCGAAGGCGTTTGCCAGCATGGGCCTCATCAACTTGCTCGATACCTTGAACGCCTACGCCAACTCCTCCTCTTGAGGAACCGCCAGATGCGTGAACCGCACGTCCGGTGGTGTGAGAGCTGAGGGAGGGTAACCTCCCTCGGCTACTCGATC
>DKKJ01000340.1 GCA_002455175.1 Opitutaceae bacterium UBA6669 | reverse complement strand
CGCCATCAACACCGGCGGGCAATCTGGTCGGTTTTTGTTTACGAGAACGGGATCGACTCTTTCCGCACTGAGTATCGATTTTTCTCTTCAGGGCACTGCTCGCTCTGGAACGGATTACCCCACGACTCCGACTACGGTGTCGTTTGCTCCTGGTGATTCCACCGCTAGCTTAGACATCACTCCCTACGGAATTGTGGAAACCGCACCCGTGCAGAAAACTGTGACCCTCACCCTCATTTCGGGAACGGAGTATCTGCTAGGAAGCGCTACCTCTGCCACGGTCACTTTCACGCTCAACCCTGGGCCTTTATATGCGTCAAGCGCNNAAACTGTCGCTTACCTTCGATTGGGAGACAAAAATCAAGTCGGGACAGAGCTGGCCCGACTTCCTTCAGGACAGGTCAGCAATCACCGATGGACGCTGCGTGCTGCCGGAAATCTCACGACCTCGGATATGCTCACCGCCCTTCAGAACGGCCGCGTTTTCGTGGCGATTCAAACCGTGAATCTCCCCGGAGGAGAACTCGTGGGGTCCTTCACACAAGCCACCGGGTCCACTGTTTTTGTCCCACCCGATGCGCCTCCCACCCTTCCGGCGGCAGCACTGAGCGCCCAAGATGCGGCCCGTTTCCTCACCCAAGCCACGTTCGGCCCGAAAAAAGCAGAAATCGATTCACTCACACAGTCTCTCCCTTCCGCAATCAAAGGTTGGATCGCCACGCAGATAGCTCTGCCCGCGTCGTCCTTACGCGCGNNTAGCCAGACCGGCGGAAGTACGTCCGTCAGCAACACCAACCGTCAGGCCGCATGGTGGAAGGTCGCAGTCAAAGGACAGGACCAGCTGCGCCAACGGGTCGCCTTTGCACTTAGTCAAATCTTCGTCGTCTCAGAGGCCAACGGAGTTCTTTCCGGCAACCCCAGCGCCTTGGCTGGCTACTATGACCTACTAGTCCAGCACGCCTTTGGGAACTATCGCACCTTGCTCGAGGAGGTTTCCATGAGCCCGGTCATGGGGGTCTACCTAAGCCATCTCCGTAACGGTAAAGCGACGTTCAATGCGCAGGGGATCCAGCTGACGTATCCTGACGAAAACTACGCACGTGAAATCATGCAACTTTTCAGCATCGNNAGCATCGGATTGAATCAACTGCATCCTGACGGGTCTCTCGTCCTGGATGTAAACGGCGCTCCCATCCCCGTCTACACCCAGCAGACTATCGCAGAGACAGCGAAGGTCTTCACCGGCTGGGGCTTTGCCTCCACGGCAGCCAATCCCAGCTTTTACGGAGCGGCTTCTAATTACAATCAACGGATGCGGCTCTACCCCAACTTCCATGATTCCACGACCAAAACGATCGTCGGCGGACGGGTGCTTCCAGCCAATCAGGGCGGAGAGGCCGATCTCCGGGACACCCTGGATACCTTGTTCCATCATCCCAATACCGGGCCGTTCATCTCGAGACAACTCATTCAGCGCTTGGTGACCAGCAATCCGAGCCCAGGATATATCTACCGGGTGGCGCAGGTCTTTGCTACCAACGGAAGCGGCGTTCGCGGAGATCTGAGCGCGGTGATTCAGGCAATTCTTACCGACTATGAGGCGCGTTCAGCGAGCGCGGCGGCGGGTGCGACTTATGGGAAACTTCGCGAACCCATTCTCCGTGCCACGACCCTGCTCCGGGGGCTGGGTGGAGACTCCAATAGTGGACGCATCGCCATCACGTCAGGGACGACAGAGAACAACCTAGGCCAAACGCCTCTGCGCTCGCCCACGGTGTTTAACTTTTTCAGCCCCAACTACGTTCATCCAGGCGCGCTCGCTCGTTCCGGACTTTTCGCTCCGGAGTTCCAGGTTCTCACTGACTATACCGCTATCGCCACGCCCAACTTTTTACGGGGCTACATCCAGGCTCGCCGCGCGGTATCGACCGACACCGCCAGCCAAACCGTCGCACTGGCACCCGATGCCGCCACCCTTGCTTCGACTCAGACGCCTCAAGTGCTTATCGATCAGCTCAACCTGATTCTTACAGGCGGACGTCTTAGCCGTTCGACCGTAGATCGGATCNNCCATCGCCGCGATGCCAGCCGCCACTACGGATGCCAACCGAGAGGAGCGTTACCGTTCGGCGATCTACCTGGTGCTCACGACCCCACAAGGTGTCGTCCAGAAGTAGCTTTGACCCGATCAAGCGTCCCAAAAATGGGACAAAATGCACGAAACCACGGTTTTCTGGCGGTTCTGGTTGGTTGGTCGATTGACAGAACGAGCGCAGATTTCATCGTGAAGGTGTGCTGGTTCGTCGCAGTTTTTCGCTACTCTGCCTCGTCGGTTTTGTCGTCTCAGCTTCGCTGATACCTGCAAAGACGCCGTCGCCGCGCGCGGGACGCACCGTTCTCCACTTTCCGCCACCGTTGGTCCCGGCGGGAACGGTGTCAGCCGAAGAACTCCTCACTTCTGCCCAAAAGTTGCTGCCGGCCGGCGCGTTTCTTGGGCCGCTCCTCGACGCGAACTACGCGGTGATCGACCACGACTGGATGACGAAAACCTTCATGCCGTTCTGNNCGTCTCAACCTTGAAGTCGGTTGCTTCTGATGACCCAAATGGGGCCGACTGCGATGAGTACGGCCTGTTTCTTCGGCAAATGACCGGGCTCGCCGGCATGGTCGCTCGCTCCACTGCTCCCGCCGCAGCGCAGGTTGTGGTCTTTCAAGGCAAAGAATTTTCGGGCGTGGGCAGAACCCGAGAACGGCATGCGGTGGGGCTTTTCCTCACTGATCGCGGATGGTTTGTTATGGAACCTCAGAACGCTGCCAAGTTAGTCCCCATCTCCAGCTACGTCAACCGACGCGGCATTCAGTACATCACCTTTCACTAAACGATTTTTTATCCGTCTAACGATCCACAAAACCAATGAAATCGTCACTCCTGATCCNNTCCGCCACGTTGGCTTCTGCGCACGCGGCTTCGATGCCCCAGCCGACCGCCTCGTCTGCCAACGCCGCTCACTCCGAGGTGAAACTAGATAAAGTCATGGTCACCGGCTCACTGGAATCCAGCTCGGGGCCCGAGCAGAAACTCGACAAGGTCATGGTCACCGGTTCTCTCGCGACTGCCCCAGCAGACGAAGCCCTGCCGAAAATTATGGTGACGGGTTCGCTCGCTTCTCCCGTCGACGACTCAGCAAAACTGGAAAAGGTGATGGTCACCGGCTCAAAAGAAACGAAGCCCGCTCTTCGNNGAGGAATGCACTTGCTCGCATTCGTTTACATGCCAAAACCGCTCGATGATCCTAGGCCTCCTCTCCGATGCGATGAGCGCCTAGGAACTGCTTTTGAGCACCATGGTGATATCGATCTCTAAGTCGGGCTGGGCAGCCCTGCTGATTTTTCTCGTTTTCGCGTTGACCGCGAGAGGTGGCGCGGAGCGAACCTATCAATTAGGAGAAATTGCTGACGCAGATGTGGTGACTCCCGTCGCCCTGCAAATCGTCGATCCGGTCGCGACCCAAGCACTCCACCAACGTCTCACCGATGAAGTGCTTTTTGTCGTCCGTTTCGCCCCGACTCTTGCAGACGAGGTCGAACGGTCGATCCGTCAGAACGTTCAGTCCGCCAAGACCACGTTCCTGAAAACACTTCGTCATGCGCTGAACGGCCGTAGCGCCGAGGCAGGTGATCTTGATTCACCGGCGTATCTGGCCGCATCCCGCATTGTCGCTGGTGAACTCAACAAAGGTTTTCCTTTGCCCATCCTTGCGCCGCTTTGGACCCAAGGGACTTCTGACGAAGCCGTGTTACAGGCTCTCATTCAACCCGTGCGGGATGTGATGACCCAACCGATTCTCGCCGACAAAACTGCACTGCCTCTTTCTTCCAATCAAGCCATTCAACTGGCCACCGTATCCGACCTTGCGATCGCCCCGGACCTTCGAACACTGGAAACAAAACCTATGCGCTTCACGGCCGGACGCGTTTTGAGTCTTTGGCGCGCACGACGTTTGGTAGAAACAAGCAGTGGTGGAACGCAGGCCGATCTAGCGCGTTATGCCGCGACCTTTCTGCAAGCCAACGCACTCCCAGACCCAGATCTGACGCAGCTTCTCCGGGCCAAGCGCGTAGAAGGAGTTTCCGCCCATGAAACCTACGCACCGGCACAGGTGATTCTGCGCCGTGGCCAGCGGGTCGATCAAAAAGTCCTCGCTGCGCTCGATGCGCTTCGGGAAAAAACTACCCTCGGAACGTTACAAAACAAACTCGCAGAAGAACAGATCCTGGCCACTCAACTCAGTCGGCAAACCTATTGGTTTGTGGCTGGACTGTGCACGGTTTTAACCGGTCTCCTGGTGATCCTCTGGCGGATACGCGCCGCCAATCGTGCCACTCTGGCGCTGGCACTCGCACCTCCGCCCGCATTCACTCTAGCGGACGAAGCAACCTCCCCAGAAACCGAGAGCGAACGACGCTGGAAGCAACGAGCGCTCTTGGCTGAAAGCAAAGTGGAACGTGCACACGCCGCCATTAAAGCCGGTATACTAGGTTGGATGCGCGAAAAGCTCTTCCAGTCACTATTTCGCCAGCGCGCGGATCTGCTTTCGGCACAGCGCAAAGCGGAACTGGAAATGGGAGAATGGGAGCAGCGCCTAGAATCACTCCAGGCCCCGTTGCAGGATCGCATCCGCGCTTACGAAAAACGCATTGAAGACCTGGAGCGCGAACTGGCAGCTAAGGGGGAAACAAACCGTGAACTTCTTGGCGCCCGCATCGCCGTCACCCGCCAGCACCTACATCAGGAGCGTGAGCGCGGCGATTTTAGCGCCAATTAGTTGGGCGTGCCGCACTGGCCGGGGATCTCATCGCAACGGCGATCGTCAGTTTTCCTCGGCGGTCTGCAAAGCCTGTTCATAACACTGCAAAGCATCGTCGTAACGTCCCTGGCGATTGAAGACTCCACCTTTGTAGAGGTAGGCCAGGGTCACTTTTCGATTGGCCTCAATCACCCGATCATAACACCAAAGCGCTTCTTCATCCCGCTTGAGTCGCTCGAGTGCTGATCCCTTTTTTAGAAGCGCCTCGGTATGGTCGACGTCGATTTTCAAAATCTCGTCGTAGCAGTACAGCGCCTCCCGCGCACGGTTCTCACTAAGGAGCATACGGCCTTTCCCCAAAAGGAGCGTGATTCGCGGATCCTCCTCTGGCGTCTTCGGCGGCGCAACCGGAGCTACAGGTGCAGGAGACGTCGTCGTCGCAGGGGGCTCCAGAGAAACCGTGCGGGTTCGCTCGTTAACGAAGGGAGAAATGTCAGCGGCAGATGAAGGAACCGTTTTGAGTGGCGAAGCCGGAGGGTGGGCAGCGGTATGCTCGAGCTCTAAAATGCGCTGTTCCACCCGATCAATCACCGTCATCAACCGCTGATTGGACAGAGCCACCACTTGCTCGGAAAGAGCAGCTGGGTTTACTGAAGGCAGCGCCGGAGCGAGGGCGACCGGCGATTCTGCCGGCAATGACGGCCTCTCCACGACCCGCTTGATCGCACGCCACTGAAAAATCGGCGTTAGTAACATGGCCACTAAACCCAATCCTCCAAAAATACAGGCAACCCACAGGAACGTCCGCTGGGTCCCTTGGGTTTCTCCTTCCTGTCGCTCTCGCTCTGCCGCGAGTCTCACGTTTTCGAGTCGTTGCCTCTCCCGCTCTGTTTCAATCGCCTGGCGAATCGAGTCCAGTTTCTCCGTCAAAGCAGCTGCCTGTGCCCGTGCCGCAGCTTCCGATTCTACACGGCTGTTTAGAACCGCAAGTTGGGTGGCATGTAACTGTTCTCGGAGCTGGTGATAAGAGCGCAGCAACTCGGCCTGACTCCTATCCTCAGGAGCCTTACTTGACTTTTGAGCAAAGACTTCGGACGGGGAAGACGGACTCTGAGGGTAGCCCCACCCAGAAAAGAAGCAAAAGATGAGAACTAGGAGTCCTCGACGATAATGCCTCAGTTGGGTATTCATGCGACCTGACTTCGCAGGCTGAAAGCCCCTAGACCCTTGTCAAGGGGCGCTCCACGGAACACGGAAACTACTCAGTCTATGGGCGTACTTCAACGGGCCTCCGGTCCGACATCGAGTGGGGTCAGTACCCTCGAAAGCCGAGGAGCATCACTGACTTCGTCCGCCCCAATGTCCTTCGGATCAATGCGGGGCTGACCGTCTCGGTCGACACCCGCCTGCGGATAAACCCCAGCGGCCGCANNCCTGCCAATGGAGGTTATTCTCCCAGATCGCATCCTTATAGGGACCTTCAATTTTTGCCGCGATGCCTCCGCCTTGAAGGAGGTTATTGGCGAATACAATCTGCTGCGCTCCCAGGGCCGTCGGAGTACGCCGGCTCATTTGATAGTGCGTTCGATTATCGAGGAACGTGTTGAAAATAACAGCGCAGCGATCGGGCCGATCATGTCCATTGAGCGGTCCGCCCTCAGCCACCTCAGTACTCCCATTCCCCATGGCCACACCGATATAGTTTCCAACAAAGACATTGGAGTAGATTTGGTGGCGATCGCCAAACACTCGTAGCCCCTCCGTTCCACTCACAGTGTTGCTGTAAAACAGACTGTCGTTGCCGTGACGAAGCGTCAGGGATGCGCTCGGGCTTTCTTGAAACGTGTTGTAGCGATAGACGACGCTGGAAACCCGGTTAGAAACGAGTTCGTTCCCTCCCCGGCAGCGCGCAAAGAGGTTATGCTCCACGACGCCCATCGNNTTCTCCAGGGGAACCAGCGTAGTCGTGAAAATAATTACGGTGTATCCACAAACGTTGCGCCACCTGCCCTGTGGGTCCGCTAATTGCCAGCATGCTCCCCGCTGTCGCCTTGTCTGCGAACTCATTTCGGTCGATCTGAACGTCATGCCCCAAAACGGAAAGATAGGCTCCGCCACCGTTCATTCGAAAGACATTCCGTGTGATACGGATGTGTCGCGTCCCAGCACCCACCACAAACTTCCCTGCCGCGTGGGTGAAAACGAATCCAGAGATCACCACATGGCTGGCCGGAGATCCCAGAGCGAAGCCCTGACTGCCTTGAATCTCCACGCCACCCACCGTCTCCGCCATGATTGTCAGCGGGCGGCCCTCCACCCCGCGCCGGATAATCGTGAGGGCAGCACCTGCGGTATAGGCGCCGTTCTTTACAACCAGCGTATCTCCAGGCTCAGCACTCTCTATCTTCGCCTGCAACCCACTCAGCGAATCCACGACGTAGGTCTCGGCTGATACCAACGTCGCCAGTAGGATCCACGCTCCCACCACAACGGCCTTTCGTACCCACCTTGAATACGGGTGATGCATAAGAGAGTGAAGCGGAGCTAGACAGATCGGCGGCCAGGACTAAGGAGCCCACCAATCGAGTGAGCCCACGCTTCTCAGCAACCTACTGCGGCCAATGTTGGGCGATTTTCTTTTTCAAGAACTGCGTACTCTCTTCCAGTTGTGCCATGCCGTCCACGCCATCCTCAATGCTGATCCAAGAGTCGAAGCCTACACTCCGCAGTTCACGGAAAATGGTATCATAATCGTTGAGCCCCTTCCCGATCACACCGTGACGTAGACGCTTCGCATAGCCCTCTGCTCCGGTTTCGTCGCGGCGGAGGTCCTCAAGTGTGCCCTCAATCAAATAACGATCACTGGCGTGCATCGTCACTACCCGGTGCTTCACCCGACGCAACAGCTCCAAGGGATCATCGCCTGCAAGGAAAGCGTTACTGGGATCGTAGTTAACTCCAAAATAAGGATGTTTTACACATAGGACCAGCGCACAAAAGACATCCATCTTTTGCGCGAACTCCGGGTAGGCCCAAAAATCATCCTTGTAGTGATTCTCAAGGATCAAGGTGACTCCGCAGGCCTCGGCCTCCGGCAGGCAAGCCTCGATGTTCTCCACCACGATCTTGAGACCTTGCTCCGTCGTGAGTTCGGGACGACGCTGCCCTGAGAGCACACGACAATATCGAGCGCTCAGAGCGGCGGACATGCGGATCCAGGTTTTTTCCTTTTCGACCTCCTGCTTTCGCAAAACAGGATCAGGCTGAGAAAAATCAGGGGAGCAGCAGAGCATCGGAATCACCATTCCCGCCGCCTCCACTGTTTTGCGAGCAGACGCCCAATTGGCTGGATTCTGCAGTTCGCTAAATCCGCTGTAGTACTCGAGCCCATCGAGTCCGAGAGGAGCGGCGAGTTCGACCCATTGCGCGAGGGTCATTGATCCTTCCTTCACGAGCGCACGCATGAAGGCCTTGGGAAAAGCAGCAATTTTTGGCATGAAAGAAAAAAGATAAACGGGGGAGACAAGACCGCCTGGCTTTTGGCCCTGGGCTGACCTAACTCTTCAATGGGTTGCGACCGTAAAAAGAATATTGTTCGAGATCGACCACCGATCCGGAGATGGGACGTGATTCGTCACCAATCCAGTAAATCGCCGCGGCAGCAATTTCCTCGGGTACGATCAAGCGACCCGACGGCGCGTAGGTCCTAGGAACCCGCTGCGGCCAGTCTTCCGGCTGACCGAGGCGACGCTGGAGCGCGTACTCATTGGGCGACAAGACCCACCCGAGATTGAAGTGATTGACGCGCACTTTATCTTCACCATGCGCATTGGCCAGGTTGCGCGAAAGCGTCTGCAACGCCCCTTTGGAGATACTGTAGTCCAAAAGCTCAGACTCCCCGCTCAGCGCGTTAATCGAGCCGATGTTGAGCACACACCCTTGTGTTTTTTTGAGCTCAGCAAAGGCCGCCTGAATGAGAAAAAGCGGCGCGCGCACATTTACCGCCATCACCCGATCAAAAAATTCGGGCTTAGTAGTATGAAGATTGCTCCGGACGATCGCAGCCGCGTTATTCACGATCGCGTCAACCTTACCAAAGGCCGCCAGAGCAGCCTCGACCAACCGCGGAGCACTCGCGGGATCGACCAAATCAGCAGCGACAAAACGCGCTCGTTCGCCTAGCGCAGCGAGCAGTTCCGGACCATCCTTGACGTCGAGCCCATGCACCAAAACCGACGCTCCTTCTTGCAGACAGCGTTCCGCGATGGCGCGGCCAATGCCTGACGTGCTGCCAGTAATAATGACGACTTTATTCGCTAGTCTCATGAAGTGAATTCTGGTCGGAGTTAGGCGGGATGAAGGACAGCCTTCACAATGGCTCCGGAGTGCATCTTTTCGAATGCGTCATGCCACTCCGTCAATGGCCAGACGCCGCCAACGATGGGCTTCAGATCGAGTCGGCCAGAGGCGAGCAAGGCGAGTACGCGCTCCCAGATTGGCCAATTGTGACTGAAACTTCCCTGCAAAGTCAGGTTTTTCTGCACCAAAGGATCGAGGGAGAAATTCAATGGCTGTGGACCCCAACCTACTTTGCTGATCCAGCCCCCAGGACGCGTCAGCTCCAGCGCGATCTTCAGAGCGACAGAAACACCCGCAGCATCGATGACACCATCAACTCCCAACCCGTCCCGTTGCTTGGCCCATGCGGTGGCGTCTCCCACAATGGTTTCACACCCGTACTGCTTGGCGATTGCTAATCGCGGCAGATCGCGCTCCAGCCCCACCAACGCAACCTCCGCCCCGGCAAGGCGAGCCATCGCCGCGCAGAGGATACCGATGGGTCCAGGACCAAGAACGAGTACACGGTCGCCAGGAGTAATCCGTGCGTTGTTGATCACCGCATTGTAAGCCACGCAGCAAGGTTCTGTCAGCGCGGCGAACTCCATCGAAAGCCCAGCGGGAACTCGATGTAAACAGCGCGCGGGAACGCGCACGAACCGAGTCATGGCGCCGTTGACACCATAGCCAAACCCTTTCCGATTCGGATCCAAATTATAGAGCCCCGCCCGAGTCATTGGGCTGTTGGGATCAATAACTGCCGCCGTTTCTGAGACCACGCGGTCGCCTTCACTCCATCCCTGAACCTGTGAACCTTTTTCGGCAATAATGCCTCCGAATTCGTGTCCCAGGACTACCGGATAGTTTACGGGCCAGCTGTGAGACGAGGTCCACTGGTGCAGGTCACTACCGCACACTCCGACCGCTTCCACAGCGAGAATAACGTCCTCCGGACCCGGCGTTGGGCGGGTAAAGTCGCGCAGCTCGACGCTGTGCGGTTCTGGAGCAAAATTAACAACAGCAGCAGATTTCATGGGAAAAGAAAAATTAGAGTAGCGGCAATAACGCTCACTACCGAGAGGGATGCTTCCCGCCCAGTTCGAAGAGTGTGCACCCTTCCATCAGAGATGCCGAGCGAGCCAAGAGGGTTTTCACCAACACTCTCATTAAGGAAAGCGGGGCACCGTTTAGTACCAACCCGGCCGATACGTCTTGGTCAGAAACGCATTTGCCGCCGGAAGATTCGTGATCTTCATCGCTGCGGAATCCCACTCAATTCGACGTTTAGCCCGAGTCGCCACATTTCCCAGCAAGACGGTTTCTGTGAATGGGCCTGAGTACTCAAAACTGGAACCCGGGCGAGGACCGGTCGACTTGATGGCCCGCAACCACTCCGCAAAAGGACCTCCCTCGACCCGTGGAATCGTTCGTGCTGGGAGCTGAGGCGCCATTTCGCGCCGCTTAACTTCAGGAATGATCCGGACGGAGTCGTAGTAGAAGCTGCAAAGGACCGTGGCCTTGCTTCCAAAAACCAATGTTCCCGCCTCCGGATTTAAGGCGATGCCATCCTCCAACTCTTTAGGAAGGGGCGGCATGAGCCCGCCGTCCGACCACGTGTACCGAACTGGAGGCATGGCCCCGCGCGCGGGAAACTCCATGGTCACGACCGACGCCGCCGGTGTACCGAACTCNNCCATAGACTGCACTGCCGTGGGCGCTCCCAGATTCAGGGCCCAGTAAGCGCCGTCCATGATGTGGCAGCCCACATCACCAAGCGGGCCTGTGCCGAAGTCCCACCATCCCCGCCACACTCCGGGCAGGTAAGCCGGATCGTAGTCGCGCTCCGCTGCTACACCTAACCAAGCGTCCCAGTCTAGCGTCTCCGGAGTCACGGGTTTCAGCTTGGAGTGATCCGGCGCGGTTTTGACATGAGGCCAGAAATGTCCGGGACGATCCGTCCAGCTTACGACGTCACGAACCTCCCCTAAAACGCCCGCCTCAACCCACTCTTTGAGCAACCTCGCCCCATCATGAGTGTGGCCTTGGTTTCCCATTTGGGTGATCACCTTTTTCTCCTTTGCCTTCCGAGTG
>DKKJ01000003.1:254-4617 GCA_002455175.1 Opitutaceae bacterium UBA6669 | reverse complement strand
CGCGTCCGGGGATCGCGTGACTCACACGACGCCGGCTGGCTCACGCCAACCCGGCCACGAGAGACCGTGGCCCTCCCACGCTCTACGCGCCTTTCCTTCAACTCCGAAGTCATGTCAGCTCTCAGCTTTCCGCTTTCAGCTTTTGACCGTCGCCCTCCTGTGTTTTTCCCTCCGAGTGGCGGCCAGGTTCTGAGACGGCCTCGTCAGCGACCCACGCCCAGGGCGCTGGCGGCTTGAGCGATTTCTTCGCGAGGGATATCCCGAAACTTTTCGGGGAGGAAGCGTCGATCAGAGCACGCTAGCACCGCGCTTAGTTCCTGATAAGCGAGTAAGCGCGCGTCCAGAGGATCGATGAAGGAATCCACCGCATCGCGGAGATCCGCGAGCTGGACGTCGTGGTCGCGTCGGGCGAGGACTGCCCGTTCTTTGGCGCGAATGAGGATCGCTTCTACGTCGGAGCCGGTGAGCGGGCGGGTGCCGAGTTCGTCGCGGATGTAGCGAAGAATTTCATCGGTCAGGGTGATCCTTTTAACCCGCGCGATCACCTGGAGGAGTTCAGCGACTTCGTCGGCGTTTTGGGCGGCAAATAACGGTACGCATAGCCCAAAACGCCCCTGCCGTTTGAGGTCGATCGCCATGAGATCGGGACGCGAGGTCATGGCGATCCAGAGCTCGCGACCGCGCAGAGAAGAGTCGCCGAGATGGGCCGCGAAGGCGGCGAAGACCCGGGAAGAAACGCCGCTGTCTCCGTCCGCGCTGCGATTCCCGAAAACCGCATCGGCTTCGTCCACGACGACGATCACCGGCCCGAGCGCGCGGATGGTGAGAAGAATGCGCGCCTGCTGCTTTTCGGTTTCGCCTACCCACTTCGAGCGGAACTCGCCAATTTCGAGCACGGGTAGACCGCACTCGCTGGCGAAGCAGTCGATCAGGAAGGATTTTCCGACGCCGACGCGGCCCGGCACTAACACGCCGCGTTCGAGGACCTCGTCCTTTTGATTTCGAATCAACCAGGCGAGTTCGCGCAGGCGGGCTTTGGCGGCGGTGTGTGTGGCGACGTGATCGAGCGAAACGCCGGNNAAACGCCGGGTTTGGGGTCTTTGAAGCGCACCAAGCCCTGACAGTAGTCCTCGATCAAGCGACGCTTGCCCACGCTGAGCCGCTCAATCGTGAGTCGCTCATTGGCACGAATACCCGTCACCACGAGCTGTTCCATGCGCAGCAACGAAAGCCCTGACGTGCGACGAGCCAAGTCGTCGACGGTGAGGTCGCAATTGGCGGCGAGAGAGGCTTGTGGGTTGACGCGATCAAGCCAGCCGGAGGTGAGAAAGTGCTGGCGCGCTGCGAGGTCGGGAAGCGGTATCCGGATGCTGGCGACGTGGGGATTCTCGAGCAGATCTGAGTTTAGTTCTGACAGGGTTTCGGTCACGAGCACAATGCCGATATCGCCGAGTGAGAGATCCGGCGAGGCGGCCCATTTGACGAGCGTGATCAATGCCATGCGTTCATCAATGCTCGTGCTGGAATCCTGGGACGCCGGGATGATCTTTTCTGGAAAGTTTATGACCAGCGTGACGCCCCGTTCTGCGCCGCGCTCTTCCGCCGCGCGGAGGAAAAAGCGCCGGAGCACCGGGGCGAGCCGATTGAATTCTCGGGGTGGGCCTTCGCGATGAAAGTCGGTGTGTTCCACCTCGTCGTAAAGGCGCAGCCACTCGAAAAAACGGGTCTGCATGGCGTGGCTGCCAAAGGTGAGTCCCTCGCCAATATCGTAGAACATGAGCATGCCACGTTCGGCGAAGAGACGGCCGGAAAGGAATGCGGGGAGTGACACGTAGTCCGAGCGCTCGGCGCGTGGCAGCGGGAAGAGTTCGAAGATATTTCCGTGCAGTACCAGCAAGCTGTGCGCGCCACCATTCCAGAGCCGGGCCATCTCCGAAGCCCATCCAGGCAGCGGAGGACGCGACGCAACCGGGACGGAGCTGGGGTCAGAACTCATGAGACAAAAAAGGAGATAAGAAAAAAAGGTTGGGACGGAGACGGTCTCACTGTTGAGAGGAGTGAGGTGTACGTTGTCCGGAATGGGCGGAGGACGATGGAACGACGGGGGGTAGGCTGGTCAGCCGGGTGGGCAGATCGGGGAGGCCTTGGGTCAGGGTTTGATACTGATCGATCTCCGTCAGCCAGCGATTGGTGGCGGTGAGGTGCTCGATGCTGCTGTCCAGTCGCGCGCTGAGGCCTTCCGCATTGCGCGAGGCGATGGCGTCGGCACGAATGAGTTTCACCTGCTCCACGAGCCGCTCTTGTTCCGAGCGGATCAAGTCGATGTTGGCCTGGGCCTGTTCCAACCGCGTGAGCCGTTGTTTCAACGTGGCGCTGCGTTCGAGCCGTGAGGTGAGCAGGCGCTCCTTGGTTTCCAGGATGGGCGGGGCGGGCTGGACGGATTTGAGTTGGGTAACTTCCTGGGCCAGCGCTTCCGTCTCACGCTCGGCCGCCTGCAGCAGTGCGGGCAGTTGTTCTTTGCGCTCGGTTTCGAGATAGACGTCGAGAGATTGCTCGACTGCGAGCATGCGCAGGTAGGTCCAGAGTAACTCATCCAGCTTGCGGTGCTGCGTGGGAAGATCCAGGCCGGTGTCCTTCTGAGTTTCGGCCGAGGCGCGCTCGATCTCTTCACACACCCGTCGGAGCTGGGCGTATTTGGCTTGGCGACCCGAAGATAACCCGGAAGACAAACGATCGAATTCTTTTTGAAAGGCGGCTAGTTCTGCGGCGGACTCTCGGGCGAGCTCGGCTTCGCGACGGGCGTCTACGGAGCGCCGAAAGAAACCGCTGTCGGGTAAAAAGACCAATCCCAGAGCGTACATCGTCACCCCGGCGATCAACGCGAGAGGTTGCCCGCTGGCAAAGCCCAGCCCGACGGTGAGCAAACCGAGCCAGAGATGATGACGGCTTTTCCAGAAAAGCCGCCGGTAACTGGGTAACGGATCGATCAAAGGGGAAGGGCGCAGGTCTTCGCGCGTGCGAAGGGAGACGTTGAATGAGCGGTTTATTCCACCGTGAACCACTGCACCTCCACGCGCCGGTTCTTTTCGGCGTCGGTGCCGGCGGGCTCTTCCCAACCGCGACCGATCGTTTCGAGACGTCCTTGATCCACCGATAGGCGGGACGTCAGCACGCTTTTGATTTCGGCGGCGCGGTTCTTGGAAAGCTCCATCGCCTTGAGTGCCATTTGCCGAACAAACGCATCGCCGCCCTCCTGTCGAAACTTGTCGACGAGAGCGTTATCCACGTGTCCCCGGAGTAGAATGGTCGAGCCCGGACTGACCTGGAGGAGGCGCTTGATCGAATCCAGATTCGACAGGTTTTCCGCATGGGTCAGGTCCAGCTTGGCCGAGTTGGGTTCAAACAAGAAACGAATGTCCTTGCTCAGCAGCGGATCTCGTTCGAGGGCTCCGCCGCTCTGGCTCCGGATGGGGGCGATGGCGATGCGCTGATCGGCGTAGGCTCCAGCCGCTTGGAGCGCTTTCAATGCGGTGCTATCCATGTAGCGATCAGCATCGGAAGGAACGTCGATGAGTGAGCCGTAGACCAGAAGTGCGGAGCTAAAAATACCGCTGAAACTTCCTGCGGCATCAATCGCACCGGAGTAGAAAGCGAGATTCTCGGGAAGGTTGGAGAGGTGGACTTGCGCGAGCTGATCCCGTGCTTTGACGACATCCCACTGGAAGGCTTTGGCTACGACGTCGATTTGCCCCGGAGCATTGTCGCGGACCAAGCGATTTCCCTCGAGAATGCCGTCGGTGAGGCCGGCGACGATCTTGGGGTTGGCTTGGGCGAAGCCCTTGTTGACGACGAGGATGTCGGCGATGATGAGGAGGTTTTTATTCGTCGTCAGCAACGTGGCGGCGCCTTTGCTCGCCTGCACGACCTCATTCGTTTTGGGCGCCCAGATCACGCAGCCCGCCAGGCGTCCCTGGCCATTCTCCAGGTCTTTCAAGAAAAGATCGCCAGCGGTGAAGGCATCTTCCGCGAAGAGCAGATTCACGCGTTCCGGATCGGGCCGATCATTGGGGCGGCGGAGCATGTTGATGCCGAGTCCTGCCTCTTGCGTCAGGTAACGGAGGAAAAAGTCAGCTTCGGTGAATTGGGCCGTGACCAAAGTGCGGCCCTTGAGATCGTTGATGCGGCGGATTTCCTTGCGAACTACCAATCCGTCAGCGCCGCGGGAAAAACCGATCTGCAGAGGAACCGTAACCTGAAAATTCCGGCAGTAAGCCGTGAGCACATCCACCGTGGTAGCGGAAGCGGCGATACGTCCTGAGTTGAGGGCTGGCCAGCTCTCTTCTTCGGAAAGCTTGATGCGAAC
>DKKJ01000003.1:0-228 GCA_002455175.1 Opitutaceae bacterium UBA6669 | reverse complement strand
AGGAACTGCCGGAAGCGGACGAGGCCGTGGCCGACGAAGTGGCAGCGGGGTTCAGCTTGTCCCACCACTTGTAAACACCCACACCGGCAACACCGAGAATGAGCAGAGCGAGAACGAATTTTCCGAGGTTGGTCATGGCAAAGTGATCAGTTCAATGAACATGAGAGACGGGCACGCGCGAGCAACTCGCACGAAGCGGAAGGAGGCGCCAGCTCGATACATGAGGAA
>DKKJ01000356.1 GCA_002455175.1 Opitutaceae bacterium UBA6669 | reverse complement strand
TACCACTGCGGCTTTTACCAGAGCCGCATGATATCGCCGCCAACCCGTAGCATCGTCAGAAAGCCCACCTCGCTCACCCAACGCCGTACTCGGATCCAACCACTGCGGTCGATCCTTTTTGGTCCACTTGGGCAGACTCGACCAAGGGTACTGGATCAACTCCTCTGCAACCACTGCTCCCGCTCGCACGGGATTAAGCTGCACGTAGTCACACACGTTTGAGAAAACCGCTCCCGGCTGCACCACCAATGCCTTATATCGGTCTTGAAACGGTCGGCCTGTCAGTTTGCGAAACAGATTTACCCGCCTCACCCAGGTTCCCTGCAACCACTGCATCCCCCGGCTCAAGTTCGGTTCCGATAGCTCCAGCGCCAAGTGAAAGTGGTTCCGCATCACGACATACGCATGCACCCGCCACCCATACTTCGTCGCCGCCTCTCCAAGCACTCGTTCAAACGCCTCCGCTCCTCCCTTTTCACTAAACAAATTCCTCCGATAGTTCCCACGATTGATCACGTGGTACCTTCCCCCCGCATACTCAATTCGCAACGACCTCGCCATCCACGTGTATCAGGGCAACTCCTCCTGTTTTGTCAATTGTCAAGCTATGACGTNNTAAGTTCGGTTCCGTTAACCCCAGCGCCAAGCACTAGCGGCTTCAGTGATTGGGCTGTGCTTCGCCGGACTCTACCACAAGACCAGCGCCTTTGACTTGTTCTCCTGTTGGCGAGATCAATGGCAAGCTCTGGATCGGCCTCCTCGGGCCGCGCTTCGCCTTCGTCAGAGATTTTTTGTCTAGGTAGACTCCGGCATTCGTGTTCACCAAAAAGTAAGCACTGTTATCGACATCTTTCCCTGCATGCTCAAACCGCACATTGCCGTTCCCTCTCGCGTGGAACGAGACGAACCAACAATTCCCCTCGTCAAGGATCACCACGTTTTCAGAATACTCAGGATTCTTGCTGGCATCTAATTTGAGTATAGTTCGGGCCGCGTTGACTATCGCCCGGATATTCGCCATCGTGGGCACCTCTGGCTTTGGAGCCAGATAAGGATCAGCTTCACGAGAAAGAAACAGGACCGTAGGGACGACCGGGACCACTGGATCGTTCGAAGCTCCTTGCGCAAGAATGCTCATCGAAACCGCAAGCACCCATAAACGCCACTGATTCATTTACAGCCCTCCATCACCGACTCTAAAAACAACTCGCTGGAAGTAACCTCAATGCCCGGCGAGCTGCTCAAGACAGGTTGAGCGCCTCGGAAAGCCGATCTCGATCCGGATTGGTCGATCAGCGGCTGAACACTTGCCGAGATCACGGTGACACTTCGTGGATTGTAGAGCACGGTGGGAACTGGCGAGGCAAGCGTTAGACGGGCTAGATTACTCGGAAGGTTGGACGTGTTTACGTATTCCGAGTGCGACATAAAGATCGCAGCCAACCCCAACTGTTGAATGGTCTGTTGGACGGTCGGATCGCTGAAGTATCGGGTAAGCACGGGGCCGCTATTGAATACGAATGAGTCGTAGACAGGAATTTTGTCACCCGCCAGAACCTCACTCACTGATGTCAGTGCTTCGTCCTTGCCGCCAAAGATGACTTGGGTAAATTCACTTTGCATATCTCCCCAAGTGTCGAACGCCGCACGAGCTTGATCCAAAAACTGCTGTCGCTGTTCACACGGCAGTTGTCGCAGCTTATCAACCAGATTCTTGGTAGTCGGACTACTCTCTGTTTTGTTTGGGGCAGTTGCTCCACCCCCGTTCGCTTGGCTACCGCCACTAGCGCCTCCGCCCGCTGCAAAAGCAAGCGGAGAAATAGCTCCCGGTGCGTACACCACTGTTTTATAGGGAGTTGTTGAAGCTATAAAGGGATCCAGCGTCCTGGGGGACAGCAAATCTGCAGGCCGCTCAGTCAAACATGCCCCTGTGGTCGCATCTAGGTTGTCGCACAGTCCAAGCCGATCCCAGCGATTCAAGGGTTGGTTTTTCACAAACGCATATAGGTTTATTCCGCCTTCTTCTTGGATTGGATCTCGACCAATGAATCGACCCTGCTTCGGATCGTAGAAGCGGCGTCCATAGTGGTAAAGATTAACTTCTTGGAGATGTTCTTTCGTACCCTGTCCGTAAGACAACAACGCGATTGGTGTCGATCCCGGTAACGTCATCGAAGGAAACGTGATTTCGCCAAAGGCGTTGAGCGTGTGACTCACCCCTCCCGAAAATCCCCAAATATTCCCGCGTCCGTCATAGCGCGGCTTGTACTTACCCATCGATGTTTCAATTACCAACAATCCCCCGGTTCCATCCCCTCCGGCATGGTCTCCAGCAAGATCGAGACCCCAAGAATAGATCGCATGTTGCGAATAGTAGGTCCGCACGTCTTCTCGAGCGACGAGTCGGTTTCTATCAAAAAGCCGCCACGAGGTGGTGGGTTGCGCGAGATAACCGCCAAACGGCCGCAGATCCCCAACCAGCTTTACCAAGCGATGATTGTAGTCGTAGGTAAAATGGAATGAGCCTACTTGAATTAATCGATTTTCAGCGTCGTACACGAATGTCCGTGTACCATCACTCAAAGGATTTCCATCGGCATCGTAAGTCCACGTCGCCACGCCCGCATTGGTGTACTGATTGAGTGCGTTCGCCTGGTAAGCAACCCCGTACCCCGTGACACGATTGCCCTGCGAGTCATAACTTAGGACACCGTCGGCATCAGAAGTCAGTTCCGACCTCGTATTGTAGCTAAAGGAGCGTGTCGTAATAGTTAACCCATTATCCATCGATTGAATATCAGCGGTTACGCGAGAGAGCGCGTCCCGTGCATACCCAAAAGAATGAGCGTTAGCTCCTCCGTTGTTATAACNNCCCGCTTCGGCGCCCAAATGGATTCTTTGGTCTCACTACCTCCGGCCGCTACCGTAACCAGGGTGGGTAGACGCGAATTTGGCAGGTAGTTGTATGATGCTCCGTTAGCTCCGCCTATCGATGTTAAAAGACCCGTGTCGTTTGCACACGCATAGGTTAACGTTTGTCCTATCGGCGAAGATCCACTACGGGTAAACGCGGTAGCAAAACAAGTCCGCCGTCCATGACTATCATAGTCATATGACAGCATTTGGCTATTTCGACAGTGGTCGCCACTCACTTTCCGCATCGGTATATTAAAAGTTTAGGAAATCTCTGTTCATGACGCTTACCCACTACACACTTCTTACCTTGCTTCTCAGCCTGGCTCTCCCCGCTTGGGCTAAGACTGCTTCGCCCATCTCTGCGGTGCTCCAGGCGGATCAGGAGCGGCTGCAAGCAATGATGGCGGGTGATGCGGCGGCTTTGGGTAANNAGTACACTCGGATGGTCGGATTGAATCCAAGGCCGACTACGTAAAAAACATGCTGGCGGGTGATACCGAGTATGTGAATGTGCGCACCGAGGAGGTGAGAACGATGGAGCCGAGTCCTGGCGTCGTCATTCTCATCGGTGGTCAAAAGATGAGGAAGCGCTTGGGCACGACGTGGTCGGAGATCAGCCTGCGCTTTATGTCGGTATGGCGGTTCGAGGAAACGGGCTGGCGAATGGTCGCCTGGCAATCGATGCGGCCATCGGGGAGTAGCGTCATTCCATCAAAGTGAGGCCGTTAACGGACTATCTTCCCATCAGCTTCCTCACAAACCTATCAGGGTTATGCTCGTTGCGGAAGCGTTGGCCCAACTGCTTTGCCGCCTCACGGTGCACTGCGAGGCGCGTGATCGTAGCGAGCACGGCTCGCACCAGATCCGCGGCGTCACCAGAGTGAAATTGGCTGCCCGCTTCTGAGTCGCCCAACATCACGCTCATCCACGTCGACCGCGGCACCACCACGGGTTTGTCTGCGCAGATGGCCTCCATAAAGGGCCCGGACGTGCGTCCTTTATAAGTCAGGGCATCGTAGGGGATCAGGACGAGATCAGCAGACTGCAGCAGGCCTTGGTATTCGTCGGTCGGTAGCGCGCGTTTGACCAGATGCAGATTCGGCCGCTGCAAACGCTCCATTTCGTCGATCACGAATCCCATGCGCACGTGATAGTGGCTGCTGATGAAGGCCTGGAAAACAAACTCGATGGCAGTCGCTTCCGGGCTCACCGCGCTCCCACGAACCAGGGCCGGCAGTAGCTCAAACCCTTTTTCCTCTCGCGCGTCGCCCATGAAGACCACGCGGATTTTGCGCGGATCCTTCGGCGGTACTCCGGCGGGGAGCGGTGCCGGCCCTGCATGCAGGGTGTGAGGTATCGGCAATACCTCTACGGGTCCTTTCCATAGAACGGCATAATCGCGCGCTAGCTCCGCACTGTCGGTCGCCAGACGAACACAACCGACTTGGTCGACGCCACGCAGCTTTTCAAAGGCCAGCGCATATTTGTCCATCAGTTCTCGGTCGGGGAGACTTTTTCTCTGTGCCAGCGGTCCTCCCACAATTTGCAACGCGTAGCGAACCAGCAGAACAAAGCGCAAGGTACGCATCACGGGTTTTGTCTGGAGCAGCAAGGCGACGCCGAGCAATTGTCCCGGTGTAGCATTGGGAAGAAAAATCACGTCTTCCGCTCGAGCTCGCGACGTTAGGCCCTCTTCCAACTCACGGGCGAAAACGGCATTGGAAAGAAGAAATTCGTAGGTTGTCCGGAGCGACAGCCACTCCACGGGATAGGGGTTCGCGCTATTGGCATCATGCAGCTTCTGCGCGAAAATTCCGCTCCCAGCGATTTCCGTCAAAAGATCCCCGGGTGCCCCACGATTCACCAGCGACGTAAAGACGACTCCGGCGTGTCCACACGCCTCTTTGATGGAGAGCGTGTAATTGTAGTGATGACCAATCCGATCGGAAAGGTGATTATCGACCAAATACAAAGCGGGAGCACGCGGATTTGTTTCCGTGGAAACTCGGCTGAGCAGGCGGTTGATTATCTCGCCATAAACAGCGAACTGCTTTCGAAAATCCAAGGACAGGGCGAACTCCCGTGCTTGTTCACCCAATCGCTTGCGAAGCGGCTCTTCCGCCAAGAGTCGTCGAAGTCCGGCCGCAATCTCCAAGGGCGACTGCACCAAGAGAAGCTGCTTGCCATCTTCAACCGAAAAACCGCGGGCGCCGACGTGTGTGGAAACAACAGCTTTTCCGTAGGCGAAGGCCTGATACGTTTTTAGCGACATCCCTGTCCCACGTCCCAGCGGGATTAAAACGGCAAACGCACCCCGGTACAGAGAATCGAGCAGGTACTCACTCACTCTTCCCAGTGCCTGAAAGTTGTTTTCTACCGTTTNNGATCCCGCGACGATAAACGTCAGCTTGGGAAACGTCTTGGCGAAGCGTTTAAGCTCCAGGGCTGCTTCTACGTTTGGCCGGTGTGAGCTCCCGACAAAGAGGCAATAGTCGGTGGTTTTAAGTTTCAATTCGGCCCGAACCGACGCGAGGTGGTAGGCCTCGTCACCCAGAACCAAACCGGCCGCGTCACCGGTATTCGGCACGGTGACCCCTCCCACTCCCATCGCCGCAAAGGCGTGCCGCTCGGTTTCACTACAGTGCACCACGGCATCCGCGAGTTTCAANNCCGCCTGCTTGAGCCGCTCCTTTGCCCCGGGATGAACTCCGTGCAGCTCGAACAACATATCCAGACTCGTCACCACCAGCGGCCTTCCGGCTTTTTTGCAGAAATCGGAGAGGAGCGGCACCTGCATGGGATACTCGCACGTCACCACGTCATGGCGACTGATCATCTCTTCGAGTTGGGTCGCCACCCCTGCCCCGCGCAGGTACATTCCTTTTTCGAACATCAGAAGGAATTTCAACTCATCAGCCGAATAATGACGAAGTTCCGACTTCGCATCCGCTGCCAGGATACGCTGCGAANNGTAACAGAGGGAGAGATCCTGCAACCGCGATCCCTCGCCCTGCTCCAGAAAGGCCAGCGTGACCGTGGCACCTTCTCCTAACAAATACCGCCATAAACTCGTGAAGCGACTCCAGGCTCCCGAGGGCTCAAACGGATTCCACGGGTAGAAACAGACGATGCGCACCCCAGTCAGCGAAGAACTCATAAGAGAGGAAAGACCGTGTGATGACAGAATCTGGCAAAAAGCCGAGCCTGGAGGAGCGATATCCCGTAGTTGCGGCCTGAGCATCTCCTCGTTACTTGCCACCACGCGTGACTTCGACCGTCGTTCCTCCTGTTTTTTCCCGTCGCACCCTCTGGCTTATGGCCACTGCGTGCGGCGCCTGTGTTGCCAACATCTGCTACAACCAGCCGCTGTTAGGAGAGTTCGCCTCCACGTTCAACGCTTCCCCCGCTCAAGTCGGATTCGTCGCCGTGGCCTCGCAAATTGGCTACGGTTTGGGTCTGCTCTTCTTTCTCCCGTTAGGCGATATTGTAGAGCGGCGCACATTGGTCCTCCGGCTGATCTACCTATGCGCGTCATTTCTCGCGCTCACGGCTCTCGTTCCAACGTTATGGCTCTTGATTGTGGGGAATCTCTTGATTGGTGCCACGTCAATGGGAGCACAGATTCTCATCCCGCTCGCGGTGGAACTTTCGCCTCCAGAACAGCGGGGTCAGACCGTGGGCGTGATGATGAGCGGATTGCTCGGCGGAATTCTCCTCGCCCGCACGATCGCAGGGGTGGTGGGTGACCATCTCGGTTGGCGCGCGATGTTCGGCTTGGCGTCCGTGGTTATGCTGGCATTGGCCTTCCTTCTCCGCCGCCGTCTCCCGCTGCATCCGCCATCGGCTGCTATGCCCTATGTGCAGCTAATGCGTTCCCTTTGGACAGTATTCAAAACCCAACGACTCCTCTGGCGGCCCGCTGCCGTCGGAGCCTTATCGTTCGGAAGCTTCACGGCATTTTGGGTCAGTTTATCCTTTCTAATGGCAGAAACCTTTCACCGGGGACCCACCGAAACAGGACTTTTTGGAATCGTCGGATTGGTTGGAGCCTTGGCAGCGCCGCTCGCCGGCCGCTTTGCCGATCGCAAAGGAGCCGCTTTCACGGTATCGGCAGCTCTTCTGGTCACACTCGCCGCCTTCGGCCTCATGTGGAGTTGGGTAACGATTCCCGTTCTGATCCTCGGGGTGCTTCTTATGGACGTCGGTGTGCAAACGGTCCAGGTCGCCGAGCAAGGCAACGTACTCTCGTTGCTTCCCGAAGCCCGCAGCCGCCTCAATACGCTCTACATGGTCGCGCGGTTCATGGGTGGCGCCCTAGGCTCCCTGCTCGGAGCCACCCTCTGGTCGCTGGGCCGTTGGCCGGCAGTCTGTGCCGCAGCCATAGGACTAAATGCGCTTGCCTGGATGATTCATCTCGTCGCCCAGCGGAGACGTTGCGATTTGAGTGCTCTTACTCTTGACCGGACTCCGGCATCGTAACCCATCCTCCCGAAACACCGTTTCTCTGTCGGGCCTTGATGGAACGTCGNNGGGCTATTCACTCACGCGGACTCGATCCAGGCTCGATGGAACGAGTTGCTCCACCGGAAGAGGTGATCGTGTCAGTGGAGTAAGGGTTTTTAGCGACGGGTGGGTCGGCGCGCTGGACCCGTCTCTGCCTGGAGGGCCTGGGCGCGCAACAGGCAGACACAATCGAAACCATCTTCCGAGGGTAACCACTCCAAGCCCAACCCGGCGAATTCCCGGTTCATCGCCTCTTGCAGCTCGCCCACTTCAATCAGCAGCACGCCTTCCGGGGCTAAACGATCGCGCGCTTGAGCGATGAGCTTGCGGATAATCTTCAAGCCATCACTCCCTCCATCGAGCGCCAGCCGCGGCTCCTTTTTGAATTCCTCAGGCAGCGCGTCGCAAAGCGCACTGGGTTCGTACGGCGGGTTACTGATGTNNAGCGGTTTGGGGACCGAGTCAAAGACATCGCTCCGATGCAAATGGAGACGTGATGCCAAGCGATGCTCCGTGACATTGATTTTCGCCACCGCCAGCGCATCAGGCGAAAGATCCACAGCATCCACGTGCGCCCGCGCGAAGTGATGGGCGAGCAAGATCGCCAGGCAGCCGGAACCGGTACACACATCGACGACATGCCGCACCTCCCTCGGCCGCGGGAACCATCGGCTCAATTGTTCAGGAATAATCTCCAGAAAATAACTACGGGGAATCAGTACCCGCTCATCGACGTAGAAACGATGGTCGTTTAGCCACGCCTCACGGGTCAGGTACGCAGCCGGGATCCGTTGCACGGCCCGTTTCTCGAGCACCGAACGTAACGCCACCCGTTGCTGCGGCTGAAGCGGCTTTTCCAGGAGTGAGCTGTCGCCATCCAGCGGCCAGTCGAGCGTACGGAGAAAAAGATAGAGCGCCTCGTCATGAGCATCCGGAGAGATTTGTCCCAAGGCCAATTCACGCTGCGCATAAACTTCCTCGGCAAACTCCAACCATGCGGCGAGGGTGGTGAGTTGCGAGGTGGGCGGCAACGGCGGGCGGATAGGCGTTAACGCCGTGGCCTTTTTCTCGGGAGATGCGGACTTCCGCGGCGACGGACGCTTCCCAGAAGAAACGGGGATCGACTCGGTGCGAGATTGGGAACGACTGCGAGAACCGCCTCGTTTACGGTTTTGCATCGGTGGGGATCAACACATGCTCGTGCTGACGAAGGTGCTCTTCACAGTAACACTGGTCCCCGGCACACTTTGAACAGTAACGGAAATCCATCTGCGGGTGCGTGAGATCGGTTTTCCCGCACACATGACAGCGGTGACGGGCTTGCGGTCCCGCACGCTCCACCGATCGGCGTTGTGACTCTTGGCGCAGGCGACGCTGTCCGTACCGGAAGGACTGCCAGAGGTCGCTTCCCATGAAGAGAAAGAAGTTACCCAGCGCAGCACCGATAGCGAGGCGATCGGCCATCGTTCCCACCGCGAATTGATACACGTAGGCAATCCAAGCCAGCACCGCGAGCCACTTGATCTGCACCGGTAACACGAAGAAAATATACATCGTGAAATTCGGGTGGAGGTGAGCAAATGCGAGGAAGATAGACCCGCCAGTGAACACATTGGTCGCTATGGTGTAGGGCGTGATAAAGGCCACGCCCACGGTGAGCAAATAACCCACCAGCAAAAACAAATTGTACCGCACCGTCCCCCAGGCCGCCTCCAGCGCGGAGCCGGTAAAATAAAGAAAATAGAGGGCGAAGGCGATTTAGACCCAGTGCGAGCCCGGCGGATCCACAACAAACGTCAGCACCCGCCACCATTCCCCACTTTTCACCAACGCGGGGTAAAACATCAGCTTCCTGGCATCCAGCTGACCCATCATGCTCGTCAGGTAGACAAAGGCCTGCCCAATCACCAGATAGAGAGTGAGGTTAGGGATAGCCAGCGGCTGCAGGCGGCGCTCGAGATTTTTAAACCAGGACATGAAACCGTACGTTGAAGCGTGAGACTACTCGGGTTCGGCGGTTCCTTCAACCACCCACTGCCGAGCTTCAGGAACCTGCTCAAAAAAGCCTTTCAAGGCGCTGCTGAGGTGCTCGGCGTAGCGGAAATGCGCTCCCATGCCGGTGCGAAGCTCAGCCTCGTAGATAAACTTGTCGGCCTGCGTGCTGTGCTCAAAGGGAGTCTGCGCTCCGAGGAGGAGCGAGTACACATACGACGGCAAGCCCCGCTCCATGAGTTCTCGCGTGAGCGCCGCTTGGTCCTCAAGCAAACGCTGCCCGGTGGCGGGGGCGATTTCAGGAGGCAGATAAAAACCGGCCTGGATCATCGGCGTGTACCGGTGCCCCGTGCGGTGGCGGTTAAGATCGCGCAATTCCGCAATCGCGAGGTTGTTCCAAGCAAAGGTCACTCGCATACGCCTTGTCGCGGCCCCTTGATAACCATAGCGATTGCTGCGATGTCGCAACGCTTCGGATACTGATTGATCTTCGGTTAACCAAGGGGGTGTCTCACGATCGACCTTCACCCAGGTCTGGTCTTCGAGACGATTCACCGAGAGTTGCTTCAGACCTAGACGCAGGCTCGTCTCGAGCTCCTGGCGCGCCTGCTCCACGTAGGAGGCCTCCGTCAAACTATGGCGCATCAAGCGCGGGGATTGCTTGATCAGTTCTTCGCGCAAGAGTTTCGCGGCCGCGCGGGCTTCGGGGTGCGGAAGCGAATCAAGGTGCTTCACCGTTTGCGCCCACATACGGGAGGACTGAACAATCCCCACATTGGTCCGGGTGGCGAAAGGTATGAAATACCGTGCACGATCGAGCGCATAGTTTTTGCGCATGCGCGAGACAACCGCCGGTTTCGCGCCCGCAGGTAACCGCACACGCTCCGGCTCAGCCAAGGATAAGGAGTCCAAACGGGCATACTCCGCATGATAACAAGCAAACGCCCGCCCCATCAGCGCCGTCCACCGGGAAGCCAAGTCAAAGGGGATCCCGAGTTCCTCCGCGGAAGGGATGTTACCAGCGTCCATCGTGATGTAACGCGTCGAGGACTCCTGACCGTCCGCCATTTGAGCAATCTCGAAGAGCTTGTAAGCAAGCCACATCGAAACGTTGTCGATCGCGATGGCCAAACCCCCGGTCAATCCGCCGATGGAGGCGTGCCCGTAATCGACAAAGCGCAGGATTCGGTCAATGGAGGCCTCGGGTTGCGCCGGATCCACTTTCTCCAAGATCGCAGCCAGACCCTCATTACTCCGTGAATAGCGAGCGAGAACGGAGGCTAGCAGCTCGGGTGTGACCTTAGGGAGGTCAGCAGCCGTCGGAGGGGGAACCAAAGCAAGTCCAGTGATGCGCATACGCGAAGAGCAGAAAGGCGTCTCCGCGCTCCGAGGTCAGCCTTAAAAGGCAGGTGCACCAAAGCTAGCCAAAAGAACGGCGACCCGCGGGGTGCCGTTCTTTAATTTAAAACGTGAAATTTCAAATCTGAGATCTCGAAGGAACGCCGACTCCGCCGGGCTCAGCGGAGCGCCAACCACTCGACCAAGGGTCCTTGGTAGAAACCGAGCACCACCGACGCCACCGCCAAGGTCACCATGGCCACTCCTGCCATCACGCCCACCGGCGTACGCGGCAAGACAGGCGTGGGCTCTGTCGCCGGAACCGGGAGGCGCCACGACGGGAAGAACGCGGCCTTGATCCAGCCAAAATAATAGTAGATCGAAATCACCACGCCGACGATGGCGATACCGAGTAGCGCCCAAAGGCCTGCGTGATAAGCGGCCAAGAAGATCATCAATTTACCGATAAAGCCGGCGAGTGGCGGAATTCCCGCCAAGGAACCGAGCCCGATCGCGAGAATCGTGGCGAGGAAGGGGTGGGTTTTCACGAGGTCCGCATAATTTTCCAACTCCTGATCGGTATCATCGTCGCCCGACACATGCGTCATCACCGCAAACACGGCAAAGGATGCGATGAGGTAGGTGAAAAGATAGAAATAAACCGCGCTCGGCGCGAGGGGATCGGAGTAGGACGCAATCACGCCCAGGAGGAGGTAACCCGCATGCGAAACACCAGAGAGGCCGATGAGGCGTTTGACGTTGTACTGGGTTAACGCGGCGATGTTACCGAAGAGAATCGTAGCCGCGGCCATTACCGAAAGCACCGGCACTACGAGTCCTTGGTAGGCGCCAAAGGTGTACGCGAGCACCATCAAAACACCGAAACCCGCGGCCTTCGAACCCACGGCCAAAAAAGCGGTCACCGGCGTCGGGGCACCTTGATCGACGTCAGGCACCCAAATTTGGAAAGGAACCGTGCCGATCTTGAACGCGACCCCAGCTAAAACGAAAAGGATACCGCCTTTGGCTAGGAAATGATCGGGATGCGCCGCGAGAAACTCCCGTATCGACGTGAAGTCCATCGAACCCCGCGCCACTCCGGAAGCAGCCAGCGCCGGATTGCCAACCACTCCGTAGAGAAAAACGATACCAAAAAGCAGAATGGCCGAACTGAGCGCGCCCATCACCAGGTACTTAAGTCCCGCTTCGAGTGAGAGGGGATTCGTCCGATAATAGCTGACCAAAATATAGAAGCCGATGGTCACAGTTTCCAACGCCACAAAGAGCATCACGAAATGATGGCTCTGCACCAACAGCATCATCGCCGCAGATACGACGAGAACGATGTTAAAAAACTCTACCCTAGGCATCTTCTGCTTCGCCAAACTGACCACACCGAGGATGCTCACCAAGATCGACGTCAGGAGGAAAAACACCCGGAGGAACTGGCCACTCATCGAGTGATAGAGCAGTCCGTTGAAGGTTTCCTGGCCGATAAACTCGGTGCGGAAATTGACCAGTGTGCCCACCAAAATGCCCAGCTGCCCGACGATGGAGAACGTCGGGATGATACCATGCTGCTTTTTCGGCAGCACGATCTCGAGGACGAGGAGCAAAAGCGCCAGGCACCCCAGGAGCAGTTCGGGAAGGATCGCCACCCACCGATTGTCAGCGGCGGCAGCTTGAAGAAGATCGAGGTTCATCGCGTCAGGTGGCGTTTACGCACTTACTTGCGGGCGATTTCAGGCGGAAGCGCGCTCATGGCGGGATAGATCGCCTGCAGCGCGGAATTGAGCGGAGTGGAAAGGGACTTGGGCCAGAAGCCAATCACCAGAAGCATGACCAAAAGAATCAGTGCAGGGACCTTTTCGCTCCAGCGGAGATCCACCGGAGGAGTCTGGGCCGCTACCTTCGCAAAGGCCTCGGAGGGCGAGCCAAAAAACACACTCGCGGTCGCCCGCAACGCATAGATCGCCGTAATCACCACGCCGGCCACGGCTCCGGCGGCCAGCCAAGGAGAGGACTTCCAGACGGCCACGAAAATGGTCAGCTCGCCCCAGAAGTTCGCCAAGCCAGGAAGCCCGATCGACGCCATAGTCGCAGCGACGAAAAATGCCGCCAACACGGGAGCCTTTTGCGCCAAGCCTCCCATCTCCGACAGATCGAACGTCTGCGTGCGATGATGCACGCTGGTCGAGAGCAGGAACAGCAGGGCCACTGAAAGGCCGTGCCCCACCATCATCAGAACGACCCCGCCCGCACCGACCACCGAAAGTGTGGCCACTCCGAGGAAGGCATAACCCATGTGCATGACCGATCCGTATCCAACAACTTGTTTCAGGTCACGCTGTGCCAGGGTCACGAACCCGATGACAAGGATGTTGCCCAAAGCCAGCACGGAAAGCACCCCGCTCCACTGCGCAGCGCCCAGCGGCAAAAGCGGAAGGGCAATCTGCACCAAGCCATAAAGACCAAATTTTTTCAGGACCCCAGCATGGAGCATCGCGGCCGAACTGGGTGCCGCTCCGTAGCCCAGGGGCGCCCAGGTGTGGAAGGGCCAGAGGGAAACCAGGATGCCGAAGCCAAACATCAACAAGCCGAAACCGTACTTCTGTACCGTGATCGAAAGAGGCTCGGCGAGAAGGGTCTGCCGCAGTTCGATCAAATTAAAGCTACCGGCCTGGCTTTGCGCATACACCAAGATGAGTCCGATCAACGAAAGCATCGCGCCCAACGTGAGGTAAATCGTAAGCTTCATCGCGGCATAGCTGCGATCCCGGCCACCCCAAATGCCCACCATGATAAAGGTCGGAATCACCGCCAGCTCGTGGAAGAAATAGAAGAAGAAGACATCCACGCTGGCAAAAGCGCCGATCAACCCGGACTGCATGACCAGCAACAGAGCGAGATAGATTTTCAGTCTCTCGGCTCCGGACTGAATCGCGTAAAGTCCCGCCGCCAGCCCGACGACTCCCGCTAAGACGAACAGCGGTAGAGAAATGCCGTTCAAACCGAGCGTCAGCTTGATTCCCAAAACAGACAGCCCCGTGTCATACCTGGCCAGATATGCATAATGTCCCCCAAGATCGGCGGGAAGCACCCGCCAGAGATAGAGCGAGATGAGCGCCGGAACGCCAAAGCCGAGATAAGACAGCTTGACGGAGTACCGTTTCGGCAGACCTGCAAAAATCGCCACCGCGACGAGGAAGGGCGTCGCGATCGCCAGCAGGAGAAGGTGTTCAGACAGCATGTTCATCACAGGGTCGAAGCGGACAGAGCGTCAGAAAGTTCGTCGGAGAGTCGCATGGTGTGATTAAAAGAGTCCCACGGCGAACGCCCACAAGAGGACGACTCCAATCAAAAACCAATAGACGTAGGCGTGCAGACTGCCGACGTGAAGGGCACGAGCTCCCATGCCAAAGAGTCCCACAATTCCCGCGAGGCCTCGCACGATGAGTCCTGAGAGAAAAATCTGCTCCAGGAAATTGAGGAGCATCGCGAAGCGCTGTTGCACTTTGCGGATGTAGTAGTCGTTCAGCAGATCAAAGGACTCCTTTAACAAGCTAAGTCCGGCAAAAGCTCCTGGAGCCTTCAGTGCCAACTGATCGCTTCCCTTCGACGGATAGAACACAAAGGCCGCTCCTGCGCCGATGACCAAAACCGCAATACTCGTGACTAGGATCACCATGTGGTCTGATCCGTGTGCGTGGGGAATCAAAGCGGAATAGCTCCCCGCCAACTTGCTGTAAACGAAACCATAGCCACTCGCGACCGCCAACACGGCCAAAACCAGCAAGGGCGCGGTCAAGACCAAGCCATTTTCGTGCGCATGCTGCGCACCTTCACCACGGCTCTCTCCGAGGAAAACAATCTTCCACATGCGGATCATGTAGAACGCGGTCACCACGGCCGTGAAGGCCAGCAGCAAGAACACCGGCTTGTTGTTCGCATACGCCAAATAGAGGATCGCATCTTTCGAGAAGAAGCCGGCCAGCCCGGGAGTACCAATGATCGCAGCAACACCCAGCGTGAAGGTGAGGAAGGTGATCGGCAGCTTTTTGAGTCCGCCCATCTTGAAAATGTCCTGCTCGTGATGGCAGGCGTGGATCACCGAGCCGGAGCCGAGGAACAGNNTAATGAACCCAAGCCAAATGCGGCGACCATGTAGCCGAGTTGGGACAGCGTGGAGTAAGCCAAAACTTTTTTGATGTCACTCTGCACAATCGCACAGAGCGCGGCGTACACCGCGGTCACCGTGCCGATCCACATCACGACGGTCAGCGCATCGGGTGCCGCAGCAAAAAGCGGCTCGATGCGGCAGAGCATATAAATACCCGCCGCGACCATGGTGGCCGCGTGGATGAGCGCAGAAACCGGCGTCGGACCTTCCAT
>DKKJ01000141.1:187-35827 GCA_002455175.1 Opitutaceae bacterium UBA6669 | reverse complement strand
GAGGTGTTTTTCGTCTTCAACGGAACGGCCGCCAATTCGCTTTCGCTCGCGTCACTCTGTCAAAGTTACCACAGCGTCATTTGCCATGAGTCAGCCCACGTGGAGGTCGATGAATGTGGTGCCCCTGAGTTTTTCTCCAATGGAACGAAGCTGCTCACGTCAAGCGGCGCGAATGGCAAGCTTGTCCCTGCGGAGGTCGAGCGGCTCATTCTCAAGCGCACGGACATTCATTTTCCAAAAGCCCGCGTGCTCTCGCTGACGCAATCCACGGAATGGGGCACGGTCTACTCCCGCGAGGAACTCCTCGCTCTGACCGCGGTCGCCAAGCGTCACGGTCTCGCCATACACATGGACGGCTCTCGCTTCTCCAATGCCGCCGCGGCGTTTTCGGCCCCTTCGTCACTCTCCCAGGTCGCCCTATCACCGGCTGATCTCACCTGGAGAGCAGGTATCGACGTGCTGTGTTTCGGGGGGACGAAGAACGGTATGAACACCACGGAGGCGGTGGTGTTTTTCAATCCGACTCTCGCTCGTGAATTCGACTATCGCTGTAAACAAGCGGGGCAGCTCGCTTCAAAGATGCGTTTTCTGAGCGCCCAATGGGTGGGTATGCTGGAAGGGGGAGCGTGGTTGCACCACGCGCGTCACGCCAACACGATGACCCGTCGCCTCGCCGAGATGGTCCGAAACTTACCGCAAGTCCGGCTTCTTCTCGAGCCACAGGTCAATGCACTTTTCCTCGAAATGCCGCCCGAGATCGCCAAGGACCTGCACGACTGTGGCTGGCATTTCTACAATTTCATTGGTGCACACGGTTACCGGTTCATGTGCTCGTGGGACACACGAGAGAGCGATCTCACGCGTTTTGTGGCAGACTTACGGGCGTCACTTTCGGCCCGGCACCTGCTCTAACGAACCTGCCCATGAAGCTCCACGTCTCCCACCTTACGCGTTACGAATACAGTACGTCGGTCACGTTCTCACCGCACCTGCTCTACCTTCGTCCCCGGGAAACGCCTCTTCTTCGCGTCAATAGTTTTGGCTTCAACGTTTCTCCCGACGCCAAGCTGGTCTGGACGCGAGACTCGCATGACGTGCTGCTGGCGTGGGCATATTTCTGGGACAGCGCGCAGGCGTTGAGTATTCGTTCGGAATTTGAAGTGGAGACCTACGATACCAATCCCTTCGATTTTATCCTCCGCCCCTATGCCCAGACCTTTCCGTTTTCGTATGAACCTTTGGAGCAGTTCAACCTGACTCCTTATCTGGCACCTCCATTCGATGCCACGCAGGAATTGCTGCGCAGGTGGCTGGACGAAACGTTCACCGACCGTCCCCAGGACACCACGAGTTTTCTCACTGCGCTCAATCAGAAGGTCTATTCCACGCTGAATTACCAGCGTCGGGAGGAACAAGGTATTCAAAGTTCGCGTACAACGCTGTCGCTGGGCGGAGGCGCTTGTCGCGACTACGCGGTGCTTTTTGTCGAACTCTGCCGAACCCTCGGTCTCGCCGCACGTTTCGTCAGCGGATACCTTTACTCCAATCCCGATGATAACCACCGCACGGTGGGTGCCATGCATGCGTGGACCGAAGTCTACCTTCCAGGCGCGGGGTGGAAAGGCATTGATCCTACCCACGGAATTTTTTGCGACGACGCCTTCATTCCTGTGGCGCACGCCGCAGTGGCTGAGAGTGTGAATCCCATCCAGGGAACCCTTTACAGTCCAACTCCCATCACCTCCTCCCTGCTCACCGACGTGCGCGTAGAAAAACTGATTTAAATCCCTTCATGACTCACGCCCCCTACTCCGATTCCGCCTGGGAGAAAATTCACGCCTGCGCGGCTCGCGTGGAAGAGGTCCTCGTACAAAGCGACCTCTACGTCACCATGGGCGGCGAGCCGACTTTCGTCCCGTTGAAACCCGAAGGCGCAGAGTGGCAAACCGCCGCGCTGGGTCCCACCAAGTTGGGATACGCCCGCGCCTTCGCCCGTCAGCTCATTCAAGATTCTCTACCGGGCGCGGTGATCCTTGAAACCATCGGGAAACATTACCCCGGCGAACCGCTCCCGCGGTGGACATTGCTCGTGCAGCGTAGAAAAAAGGGGGCTCCGGTGTGGCGCGACATCACGCGGCTGAAAGGCGACCTGCTCCCGGGAAAACATACGGTTGCGGATGCGCACGAGGTGATTCGCAAGATCGCGGGACTCCTCGGAGTCGGCGTGGAAACCATTCTCCCCTGCGCCGAGGTTAACCAGCCTGACGCAACGGTGGGCTACGTGCTGCCTCTGGACCGCAATGAATCGCTTTGGATCTCCGACAATTGGTCGCCTGTTTTTAAAGCGAACACGGTGTCACTAATTCCTGGCGACTCCCTTTTGGGACTGCGCCTACCATTGGGCCAGCTCAAGGAAGACAATGTGCGTCGGGCACTCACGGTGGAAATCAAAGAGGGAACTTTGACGCTCTTCATCCCTCCTTTGCTCAGCGAGCACTACCTAAGCCTTCTGGCCGTGGTAGAATCGGTTGTGGAATCACTGCGGCTGAAGGACCTTGTTCTCGGCGGCTACGCCCCTCCGATGGAACCCGATCTTCCCACCGTCGGTTTCGCCTCCGACCCCGGCGTGATTGAAATAAATCTAGCGGTTTGCGCCACCTGGGCGGACTACGATCATCATCTCAACGAGGTTTTCGCGGCAGCAGCCAAGGTCGGTCTCTGTGCGCATAAATTTGCGCTTAACGGACGTACCACGGGCACCGGCGGCGGTGCTCACTTGGTATTCGGCGGACCGATTGGCTGGGTGTCGCCCTTCTTCTCTCGTCCCTCGTTCTTACCTTCCATCATCCGCTATTTCCAGCATCACCCCGCGCTCAGCTACGCCTTTACCGGACAGTACCTCGGGCCGAGCTCGCAGGCGCCCCGGATTGACGAGTCCACGTTTGAAGCCCTGTACGAACTCGAAATTGCCTGTGAAGGAGCGGAGCGTTTGGGCTCGCCGCAAAACTACGCGCTCTTCGATCTTCTTTTCCGCGATCTTCTCATGGATCGCTCCGGCAATACCCACCGCGCCGAGATCAGCGTGGATAAGCTGTGGAATCCTTTCGCCGGCAACGGCCGTCTGGGCCTAGTCGAACTGCGCGCGTTTGAAACCAATCCGCTCCGAGCAACACAATCGATCACCGCTCTGCTAGTTCGAGCCATCTTCGCCCGCCTGGCGGCGGATCCATTCAAGTCGCCTTTCATCCGTTGGAACGGCGAACTCCACGATCGCTTCTTCCTCCCCAGCTTTGTCTGGCAGGACTTGGCCAGGATCGTAGCCGACCTCCATGCACACGGGATTCCGTTCGAACTCGAATGGCTACGCCCCCTTTTCGAATTCCGTTTTCCCAAGCTGGGTCAGTTTGCGCTGGCGATTCCGGAGCGAAAAGAAAACGGGAAAACTCTCCCGGCTGAAACATTCTCGATCGAATTCCGCCAAGCGCTGGAAGCCTGGCCACTCCTGGGAGAATCCCCAAACGCCGGTACTGTCTCGCGAACGGTGGACGCGTCCATGGACCGCATCGAAGCTAGTGTTTCAGACCTGAAAACGTTAGAAAAGGGCCTGTTGTTGATCAATGGATACCCTTGCGAATTTCGTCCCGTCGAAACGGTGAGCGGGCACGCTAAGTCAGGAGAGGCCGCGGCTGCGGCCGGCATCCGGTTTCGAGCATTCTACCTAACACCTGCCCTACAACCCCACATTCCTGTGCACAGCCCGCTTCTCATCGAGTGGGTCGATTTGCGCACGCTGACCGTGGTGGCTGCCGCCCGCTGGCACGTCTGGAATCCACGCAGCGCCCCGTATGTGGATCGTCCTGCGGATGAAGCCACAGCGATCACCCGTCAGAAAGAACGTTGGGAGGAATGGCCCTATTCGCTCGGTCAGGCCCGCTATATTCCCAAAATCGACTTCCCGCCTGAAGGACGCTACACGCTGGATCTCCGCCGGTACGCCTCGCAAGCCCGCGCCTGAGGACGTTACTCTGTCTCCGTGGTTACGTCGTGGCTTCGGCAGCCTCCATCCGAAGCGCCGGCCGCTTACCGGCGGTGGCGAGTACTTGCGCAAATTGGTCGATAATCGAATCCCAACTTAAACCAACCGCAGTGNNCTGCGGTGGCCCGTGCGACAAACGCTGCGGCCTGATCAAAGGGGACCCGATAGCCGTTCACTCCGTCGACCACATGCTGTCGGGTCGACGCATAGTCGTACGCGACGACCACCAAGCCACTCGCCATCGCTTCCGTCACAACATTTCCAAAGGTCTCAGTCGTACTCGGGAAAACAAAGACATCAGCGGACGCGTAGTGCCGGGCCAGATCTTCGCCTCTGCGCACGCCGGACCAAATAAATTGAGGGTACCGACGCGCCCGCTCGTCGCGCTCCGGTCCATCCCCCACAAACACGCACTTGGTGCGTGGATTCAGCGTTTGCAGGGCTACAAACGTGTCCACAGCCAACCCCAGGTTTTTCTCAGCCGCGAGCCGTCCCACATAGATCGCTACGGGATCCTCCGCCTGCGCGCCCCATTCCTCACGCAACGACAGACTTCTTCTCTTGGGAGAGAACAACGTCGCATCCACTCCTCGTGAGAGTACCCCCAAGTTGCAGAATCCCGACTGCGCCAAGTGATCCACGCCTTCTTGCGTCGGAACCAACGTGCACGCAGTGCGATTATGGAACCAACGCAAGTAGCGTAGCGCCGCCCCGCGCAATACCCTCAACCCATAGTGTCCGCCATAGGCATGGAAATTGGTGTGAAACGTGGATGTGACGGGAATGTTTAGCCGGCGCGCCGCCGACAACGCCGACCAGCCCAACGGTCCCTCCGTAGCCACGTGCACCACGTCCGGAGCAGATTTCGCCCACTGGCGGTAAAGACGATTACGCGCAGGGAGTCCCATGCGCAACGTGTCATAAAACGGAATCGGCATCCCTGGTACCACTCGTTCCACCAAACCGGGTATCCCCTCTGAAGCGCTGCCAGGAGGAGGCGGTACCGCCATTTCTGAGCGTTGCCGCGGACGAATTACCTCAACGTGGTGACCACGCGCCGCGAGTCCCCGGGTCAGCCGCGAGAGCGTCATGGCCACGCCATTGACTTCCGGAGGAAAGGTCTCGGTGACCAAAGCAACGTTCATAAAAAAAGCGACCGATGATCGGTCGCTTTTTGCTTCGGTCGCAACGGCAATGACGACCGATAGGTGACAAACCGGTGACACTTGCTGTCCGTGTACGTGCCGCACACGAGACCGACAAGATCACCTGCCGCTTGAGTTACTTGGCACCAGGAGCCGGCGCAGCAGGAGCGGGAGCGGCTGCCGGTGCAGGCGCGGCGGGTTTGATATCCAAAAGCTCGACCTCAAAAACCAAGGTCGAGGCCGGAGGAATCCCTGGACGACCTTCGTCGCCGTAGGCCAGTTGCGGTGGCACGTAGAGTTTGATCTTACCGCCCTTGTTAATTTTTTGCAGACCTTCGGTCCAACCAGGGACCACCTGATCGAGAGCAAATTCGGCAGGCTCATTCCGTTGGAAAGAGCTATCAAAAACCGTCCCATCGATCAGCGTACCCGTATAGTGGACCTTCACGGTATCGACTGCCTTGGGGTAGTCGCCGGTGCCAGGCTGGAGAATCTCATAGAACAATCCGCTCGGCAGAGCGACCACGCCTGACTTGGCTTTGACCTCAGTCATGAACTTTTCGGTGGCCGCTAGCCCCTCTTTCTTAAGGGCATCCATATACTGCTGTTGCTTGACCTGAAGGAACTTATCCATTTCAGGTCCGATCTCCTCAAGCTTGTAAGGAGAATCCTTGCCCTCTGCCGCCGCCTGCAGGCCCTTAATGATCATCGCGGTTTGCGCGGGCGTGAACTTGAGCTCACTCACCCCAATCCGCTTGCCCACAAACCACCCAAACGTTTCGAGAAGCTGGTCTTCCGTGAACGTGGGAGCCGGAGCTGCTGCTGGTGCTGCAGCGGCAGGAGGAGTCGCCGGAGCGGGGGCGGTTTGCGCCTGGGCCGCGAAAGGAGCTGCGGCAGCCAGTGCCAGCAAACTGAAAGAGCGTTTAAGATTCATGCGTGGGGAGTATGATCCGCGTGCGAGTGTTTTGTTGCCGAAAAGATCTCAACCTACGTCCGAGAGAAGACTTGGCAAATCTAATGACGGCTCCTCAGCAGGCGCGCGCTCCTTGATGTTACGCGCTTGCGGAGATAACTGCTTCCCACCAGAGAATTTAAACACTCCCCATCCCCGCCCCCCTGGAGAAAGCCACTGGGGATGAGTTACTCGCTTGAGTTGGATCCATCACCGCCGTTCATTCATGGGTCTAGCCTATGTATTCCGACCAATTCTGGACCAGTCTGGACGGTCAAGTCCTGCTGGTGAAGCCAAGGGAAGACGCAAGCGCACTGTTGACCTTGGCTTTCTGGCCGCGAAACCCCACGGAGTTTGAGTTCCTCAAGGAGCACCTGAACGACCTGCGCTTCACTGAGCGCAGCACCTTGGCGCGAATCGGGATCGAGATGGTCACCCGAGGAGCCTTTCAAGTGGATGGCAACCGCTTGGTCATTGAAGCCGAGGCGTTCATTTACGACACGAGTTTCCCCAACGCTCCATATTGGAAAAAGCTTCTCCGGCCAGGTGTTCCCGTGGGCCGACTCTACTACGCACCGCCCGCCGCCAAACTGACCACCGAAGAAATCTGGGCCGCGGTAAAGACCAACAAAATCAAACTGCCGAACACCATCAGCATCGACAGTATGGGCCGGGTTTACCTGACGCCCCATCAAGTCAGCTACACCCTCAACCCCAAGCTCCAACGAGGCAGTTTCGAACGTCTGGTTTCCGGCGAAGCAGGCCGCTCGTTCCTCGACAAGGTGCAGATCCGCCGCGAGGCCTCGCCACTGACCATCCCGCCGCGTTCTGGCATCCTCACGAGCTGCTCCATGTATCTAAAAGAGCACTATGTGGTCCTTAACCAGGGTGAGGGTCCCTTTGGTATTCACACCAGCGCAGTGCTCTTGGACCCCTTGAAGACCTTTGGCACGAATATCATGCTGGAGATCTACAACACCGGGGCGCAGCCAGTAGTGAACCCCTTGGTGTCGGTCGAAATCTTCAAGGCGCCTCCAGCGACGGACCCTGAGGTGAAGACGCTGGCCAAACGTCGCACGCGTCTCTTGTCGACCGTGAGCGAACTCTACCAATGTCTGGATGAGAATCCACCCAAAGGCCTGGAAGAAGCGAAACCGCGGACGCGCATCACCGTGCGCGGGCAGAATGCGATGATGGAAAACGCCAGCCTGTTTTTCCAGGCCGGCAGTCCTCCGAATCTCAGGAACCGCGTGGCCGATGCGAAGCTCGATGCCTGTGGCTACAAAACGGTGGTGCAGGCGCTCGACAACGCCCCACCGGATGCCGACACGCTGCTGATCGATTACTTTCCGAATCTTTTCGAAAACATCGAACTGCTCACCCGTATCCAGGAACTGAAACTACGTCGGATCGTCTTCCGCAAGCCATCACGCACCCACGGATTCTTCCTCTCGAGCAACGCGCACGCTCGTTTGGATAACTTCTACGCAATAGGCCTCGACGTCTACTGGTACAACGCCGCGATGGGCGATTTGTACCTCCACACGTACAAAAAAGATCACGGCTTCTTCATTCGGGAAGAAATGGTCAAGCGCTTCCAAAGCGCCACCATTCTGGCGTTCTACGGCAGTGCGGTGGGGCTCGACGTCGAGCAGACCCGACGCATTTCCACGCTGATCGATACCTTGACCGGCTTCATCGGCCCCAATGTCGGGGTGCTCACCGGCGGGGGCGGTGGGGTCATGCGTCTGGCGACCGACCAAGCCCGCAGCCAAGGAGCGCTCACCGGCGCATGCTTCCTGGAACTCGAAGCCCAACCCCCTGAGCTCGGTGTGGNNACCTTGGAGGAAATCGGCATCGAGCTGTGCAACCTGAAGCTCGGGATCCGCCCTCGCGTACCGTATATCTTTTTCGACTCCACCTTCTTTGCCGACCTTCGGAAACAAATCCGCGAGATGGTGCGGACCCAACGCGCCCCGGCGTGGATGCAAGATTATATCCTTTTCTCCGATGATCCTGAAGAGGTCGTCGCTTTCTATCGGAAGAAATTGCAGGTGCTATGAGTTTGAGCTGTTCAGGCCCGTGCGCGCCCGCTGCCCTCCTCCCGCGTGGCAACAAGCTTGCCAGTCGCACGCCGAGCAGCGTTTTTTGACCCTTTGTCCATGGCTTCACTCCCTCGTTCTGTCCTGGTGGTGGGTTCCGGCGGCCGCGAACACGCGCTGGTCCGAGCCCTCCTGCGTTCCCCGTCTCGGCCTCGCGTTATCGCGGCGCCCGGCAATGCTGGCATCGCCGACGATGTTCCCTGCTTCCCGATCGCGGCCGACCAGATCGAGGGTTTGGTCAGCCTTGCCCAAAAGGAGAAGGTCGAGTTCGTCGTCGTAGGTCCAGAAGTGCCGCTTTCCCTGGGGCTGGTCGATCGCCTGAGCACCCTCGGCATCCCCGCCTACGGACCCAAAGCCGATGGCGCACGTCTCGAAGCCTCCAAAATCTACACGAAGGAGATCCTCCAGAAATATCGGATCCCCACCGCCGCTGCGGCATTTTTCGACTCGGCCGATGCCGCCATCGCCTATGTGCGCTCCCGCCCGGCACCGATCGTGATCAAAGCCGATGGTCTGGCCGCGGGTAAAGGAGTGATCGTCGCACAAACCCACGCTGAAGCAGAAGCGGGCGTGCGCACGCTCCTCGCTTTGCCCGGGCAGGGTCGTCCGGGAAAAATCCTGGTCGAGGACTGCCTCACCGGCGAAGAAACCTCGCTTCTCGTCGTGGTGTCCGGCCGTGACTACATCATCCTTCCGACCTCGCAGGATCACAAGCGTATCGGTGATGGTGATACCGGCCCCAACACAGGAGGCATGGGCACCTACTCCCCGGCTGAGGTGGTCACTCCAGCGCTCCTGGAACAAATCGACCGCGAAATCGTGCGTCCCTCCGTAGACGGCATCGCGGCCGAAGGCATCGATTTTCGCGGCACGCTCTTTATCGGCATCATGCTCACGCCTGAGGGTCCCAGCGTTTTGGAATACAATACGCGTTTTGGCGATCCCGAGACGCAGGTCGTATTGCCGCGCGTATCCAGTGACGTCCTCGATCTGCTGTGGTCCGCCGCGATCGGAAAGCTTTCCCAACACGACTTGCAGGTTCGGCCCGAACACGCCCTGTGCGTCGTCATCGCCGCCAAAGGCTACCCGGAGGCCTATCCTAAAGGCGACGTGATTCAACTGCCCGCCCCGCTTCCGCCCCAGATCACCGTCTTTCACGCCGGTACGGCGCGCAATGGCGCTGGCCAAGTCGTCACCGCGGGAGGGCGCGTCCTCGGTGTCACGGCAATCGGCTCGACGCTTCCCGCCGCCGCTGAAGCCGCTTACGCCATTTGCGACCAAGTGGTTTGCTCATCGAAGTACTTTCGACGCGACATCGGTGCGAAGCAGTTGAAACGCCAATAACGCCTTCGCCTACCGCGAACAGGTCTTTGCCTTATCATGCTGAAACGTTTCCTCCCCCTGCTGCTCATCGGTCTGTGCCTCCTCACGGTATCAGCGGGGGTTTCTGCCGCCGTCGAAGTCAAAGATTTGGGAGATGGTCTCAGTTATCTTCGAGTGCGGAGCTTGGATAAAACGCTTCCCGCGGCTTTGCCCACCTCAGCTACCGCCATCGATCTCCGAGGGACAATCGAAGCTACCCCCGAGGCGCTGGCGACCCTCCGGGACTGGCTGGCTCAAACGGCACAACGGCCCCTGCGGCTGTTTCTGGTCGACTCCACCACTCGTCCAGAAATCCTGGAGGCGTTAGAACGTCGCCAGCGGTACGGTGTCACCCTCGCTGCAGCGTCACCCGCCCTTACCACCGATATTGCCGTGAACACGCCTTTGTCTGCGGACCAGCAGGCGCGCGAGGCGTTGGATCACGGCAAACCGATCAAAGATGTTTTGGCGCCGCGCGTAGAAAAGCGACGTTACGACGAAGCTGCCATGGTGCGCGACCATGCGAGTGGAGTACCTGTCCCTGACAGCCCTCCAGACCTTTCCGACGCCACCCCCACGGAGACCGCGCCTACCGCCACCACGGAACCCACACCGCCCAGCAAAACGCCCGTGATCTTTGATGCCGTTCTCCAACGCGCCATCCACTTTCATCGCGCTCTAGCGGGACTGAAGAAACTTTAAGCGCACCCACGGACGTTTCGACGAACTTCGGCCTTTCTGATCATGCCTACGCGCGGCGATTGCTATTCCCCTGAAATCCAGTTCGTTGACGGAGAGACCGCATGAAGAAAAACGGCCATGTCATCATGATCTGCACGGGCAATACCTGCCGCAGCCCCATGGCCGCGGGTTTACTCGCGCATGCCCTTGCCGCGCAACCAGAACCATTAAAATCACTTCCAGTGATTTCAGCGGGAGTGGCTTGTCGAGAAGGTGATCCCGTCTCCGCCAATTCGGTAGCGGCGTTGAAAAAGGTAGGCATCGACATTTCCAACCATCACAGCCGCCCACTGACTCAGGAGATGATCGATGGTGCCCTTGCCATCTTCGGGATGACGGAAAGTCACCTAAACTTGGTCAGCCTGCACTTTTTCCCGAGAGCAAACTCTGTGCACCTTCTTCGGGATTTCCTTCCAGGAGAAGTAGAAAGGGAAATTGCTGATCCCTATGGCGGTCCCTACAAGCTTTATGAGTTGAGCCGCGATGAGATGGTCGAGGCCATCCCCTCGGTCGTCGCTTATTTAAAACAGCAAGTCGCAGCGGTTGGCTGAGTTTTTTGGTTTTCGCGCCCGGCTTTTCACGCCTAGCTGACAAGCTGCACGGGTGAATTCATCCGTGTCGACTTCCTGTTTCATCCACATTGCCCATGCTCAACANNGACACCTCGCCTCTCGCCACGGTCGATCCCGAAATCAGCGCCGCTATTTCGGCCGAATTTGCCCGGCAACAGAGCCATATCGAGCTCATCGCATCTGAGAACTACACCTACCCGGCCGTCATGGAGGCCCAGGGAAGCGTGCTGACTAATAAGTATGCCGAGGGCTACCCGGCGAAGCGTTGGTACGGGGGGTGTGAGCACGTCGATACCATCGAAGCCCTCGCCATCGAGCGGGCCAAAAAACTTTTCGGTGCCGAACACGCTAATGTGCAGCCCCACTCGGGCGCCCAGGCCAATTTCGCCGTCTACACCGCGGTACTCTCTCCGGGAGACAAGGTGCTCGGCATGAATTTATCTCATGGCNNGCCCACGGCGGCCACCTCACCCACGGTCACCCCGCCAACTTTTCCGGCAAGCTCTATCAATTTTGCCAATACGGCGTACGTGAGGACAACGGGTTGATCGACTATGATGAACTCGCTGCCGTCGCTGCCCGCGAGAAACCCAAGATGATCACGGTGGGCGCAAGTGCCTATTCCCGCATCATCGACTTCGCTCGCATGGGCGAAATCGCCCGCAGCGTCGGTGCATACCTCTTCGCAGATATCGCACACATCGCAGGTCTCGTGGCTGGAGGTGTCCATCCCTCTCCGGTCGCTCACGCTGATTTCGTCACGACCACCACCCACAAAACCCTGCGCGGTCCGCGCGGTGGTCTGATCCTCTGCAAGGCGGCCCACGCCAAAGCCATCGATTCAGCCGTCTTCCCGGGGAGCCAGGGCGGGCCCTTGATGCATGTGATCGCGGCAAAGGCCGTGTGTTTCCACGAGTGCCTCAAGCCGGAATTCGCCACCTACGCCCGGCAAGTGGTGAAAAACGCGGCCGCCTTCGCCACCGCGATGACGTCGCGTGGCTACAAGGTGGTGTCAGGTGGAACCGAAAACCACCTCTTCCTCGTCGACCTCCGCCATAATCTCCCGGAATTGACGGCCAAGAAGGCGCAGGAAACACTGGATCTTGCCCACATCACGCTCAACAAGAACACGGTTCCGTTCGAAACGCGTTCTCCCTTCCAGGGCTCAGGCATTCGTATCGGCACGCCCGCGATGACCACGCGCGGTCTGGTCGAAAAAGACATGGACGAGATCGCCGCAGCGATCGACACCGTGCTCAAAGCCATCGGAACGGAAAAGGAAAGCGCCGGCATCGACGAAGCAAAGAAACGCGTCGCCGCCTTGCTCGCCCGCTATCCGCTTCCTTACCGGAAGTAAGCCTGTCTCCGGATTTCATCACCCACGGAGCGAACGTTGCTGCGTGGGTGACTCCAGAGACTCGTCGGCGCTCTAAAGCTTCTACCGAGTGAGATGCGGCGGCAAAATTCCGCCGACCCGCCCGGGCGCCAAAGTTATCGTGAGGTCCAGAGCGCTTCCCGACCTCGGCTTTACAAACAAGTCTCCAAAGAGAAGCACGGCATCGATACCATCGGCAGACTCCTGCAAGAGAATTACAGTCCAGGCTGTAGGAATTTCCTTTCATCGTCTTATTGGGTGAATGCCGCAGCAAAGTTCACGGTTTGTCTCTTGGCGGCAGCTCGCTAACTGGTTCTGCTCTTACCTTCGTGTCCTCGCCTGCTCCCACGCCTCCCCGCCCACTCTCGCTGGGTGTCATTTTTCTCACACTTTACATCGACTTAATCGGGTTCTCGATCGCTTTCCCCCTCGGCCCCGACCTGTTGAGGCACTATCTGAGTGTCGACGGACAAAGCGGGGTGCTCGCCAGCCTTTTGGGCGCGCTCAATAGCTTCGCTCATATCCTGGGAAATGAGTCGCATCTCCCCGAGGTGCTCTTCGGCGGCCTCATCAGCTCCCTCTTCTCGGTACTGCAGTTTGTCTTCGCACCGTTCTGGGGCAGCCTTTCGGACAAACGAGGACGGCGCCCAATTCTTTTGTTCACCGTCGCTGGTACCGCCTTGAGTTACGCGCTCTGGATGGTCAGCGGCTCGTTCTGGCTGTTCATCGTGTCACGTCTCATCGCCGGCGCCTTTGGAGGCAACCTCTCCGTGGCCACGGCGGCGGTGGCGGACGTCACCACGCGACAAGAGCGCTCCAAGGCCATGGGCCTAGTCGGCGCAGCCTTTGGACTTGGACTTGTCACCGGGCCACTCCTGGGCGCGTTTTCCGTACAGTTCAACGTAGTTGAGCACTATCCGGCTCTGGCAGAGTGGGGCTTCAATCCGTTCTCCTTTCCCGCTTTTCTAGCGATGGTCATGAGCCTGCTCAACCTGGTTTGGATCGCGGCCCGCTTCAAAGAGACGCTGCCCGAACGCGCACGCGGCGAATCTCGCGAGCCCCGACTACGCAATCCGCTGCGCGCCCTGCTTTCACTCGGCAATCGTGAAATCCGGCGCATCAATCTCGTCGCCTTCATCTACTCGCTGGCCTTTGTCGCCATGGAGGTGTCCCTCACGTTCCTCGCCGCAGAACGGTTCAATTACACGGCGGTGGAGAATGGGAAATTAATGGGATTTCTTGGTATCTGCTCTATCATTACGCAGGGCTTTATCGTCCGGAAAATGCTCGGCAAAATTCCTGAAACCCAGGTACTCAAGTTGGGTCTGCTCGGCTCGCTCATCGGGCTGCTCGCCCTCGGCTTCGCATCGTCACCGCTCTGGCTCTACGCGGGTGTCGCCTTCCTCGCTTTTGGTAGCGGACTGGTCAATCCCTCATCGAGCGGTCTGATCTCACTCTACGCGGGAGAGAGTGAACAGGGTCGGGTGCTCGGCCTGTTTCGCTCGCTCGGGGCTCTTTCGCGCGCCGTCACCCCGGTGACCGCTGGGATCATCTTTTGGACGTTAGGCTCTACTACGGTCTTCGTGGTCGCCGCGATATTGGCCGTGCTCGCCTTCCTCGCCAGTCGGCGACTGCCCCAGCCCGCCAAGTGAAGCGATGAGATGAAGACCGGGCTGTCACGGCCACCGTCGCACGTCCCCCCCGCGTCCCGGATTTCTCCGGCACGGTTATCGCGACGCGTTTCCGTCGCTCAGTCTGTCTTCGTTTTCACCGCGCTGATTTTTCTCACCGGCTGCACGTTGCTCCGCCGTGATCCCACCCCAGGCCGTACACGTTTGGAATCACCGCTGGTCACGGTGCCGGTCAAGACGATCGCCAATGTCCTTTTCGTCGAAATGACCTTCGACAAACGCGGCACCTGGCGGTTTCTGCTCGATACCGGGTCCTCGGTCACGCTGGTGTCTCCAGAATTCGCGCGGTTCTACGCCACCGATCAGCCCTCCCCCACCACACCGCAGGTGCGAGTCAGAGCCGCATCCGGACAGGACACGCTGCTCAGTGCCGTCACCGTTCGCCGCTTAGAAGTAGGCGGAGCTCGTTTCGATCGCGTCCCGGCCTTGATCTACGACTTCGAAGAGCTTTCCGCCCACTTTGGAGAAAAAATCGATGGCGTGCTGGGATTTCCGGTGTTTCGGCAGACCATCCTCACGTTGGATTATCCCAACTCGCGTATCCTCCTCGCACCCGCGGGTGGCGCCTCGGCGCTCCAACCGGGCTCGCGTGTGGCCTTCGATACCGCCACCAAAACGCCGCTGATTCCTATCGAAATTGACGGCCAAACGCTGGTGGCGCTGATCGATTCCGGCAGCGACAGCGGACTTCATTTGAATCCGGTCGGACTGGAAACGCGCATCAACCAGAGACCGATTCCGGGAGGCGTCATTGCCACTCTCGCTGGAGAACGGCCCCAGGAAATCGGGCGACTCGATGGGTTGCTCCGAATTGGAGACTACCGCCTACCAAAACCCGTCACCGATCTGACCGATGAGCTTTCGTCCATCGGCGGTGGGATCCTCAGACACTTTGTCGTCACCTTCGACCAAGACCGTGGCGACGTCACCTTCTTCCGTGAATCGTCCGCGCCGATACCTTCGCCGTCACCCCGAACCAGCGGTCTTAGCTTCACCAAAACGGAAGCATATTGGCGCGTCGCCGCCGTAGTGCCAGGATCCCCGGCAGACGCCGAGGGAATTCAGGTGGGCGATCTACTAGTACGCATCGACGGCGAACCTGTATCCGATTGGCCACTGCAACGCCTTGAGGCCCGCGTGGCCACGGCCGAGCTGCTCGACTTCACTTTCCTGGACGGCCTGATCGAAACCACCCGCACTTTGCCGGTGTTCGATCTGGTGCCTTAGGGGCGAGCCTAATAGCGCCGACGGATTTTTCTTCGGCCACCGCGGCACGCCGCAGACGAAAAGCCGCAGCGCCGTCGTGCCCTGTTTCCCACGGTCGCGAGATTACCGCCGCCTCTTGTTTCCATCCACCTCCTGCCCCTTGTAAGAAAGAGCTGACCACGTGCTCATTTTCCAAACTATCGAGGCTACAGGTGGAGTAGACCAACCGCCCGCCCGGAGCGACCAAGGCCGCCGCGGCGCGGAGCAACGCCCCCTGCTGTCGGCTGTGCTTGAAAATGTCCCCTTCTTGGAGACGCCACTTCACATCCACCCGGTGCCGCATCACCCCCGTGTTCGAACACGGCACATCAATGAGCACGGCAGAATACTGCACGGGCAATCCTTTGTCCTGTAATGCCCGGAAGAGCGATACTTGCAAATCCGCGGCCACGAGTATCGTCTCCACGCCCTGAACCCGAGCCAGATTGGCTTGAAGGCGATTGAGACGAGGTCCGGGGAGGTCCAGAGCCACCAAACGACCCGTCTTCATCCGATCAGCGATCGCCAAGGCCTTGCCACCCGGAGCGGCACAGGCGTCGAGCACGGTTTCGTCCGCAGAAACGTCTAAAAGGTCCACCGCGTGACGGGTCGCGGGGTCTTGTAGATAAAGATGTCCCGCCTCCAGCTCCGCCTCGACCTCCTTCCAATGTCCTGAAGCAATCTGATAGAAGCCGGCGATCGGAGTCGCTTCCAGCCACGGCGGCAAAGCCACTTCCGGTTTTCGCCAACGCGCCGACAATGCCGCCGGCCGCTGGTGCAGTTCCAACAACGCACGGGTGGACTCGAGGCCGAATGCGCCGATCCAGCGCTTCACCATCCAAACAGGATGTGAAAAATACTCCGCGAGGACTTCCGCTGAGGCGAGTTGACCAGGAGGACGCTCCAACGAAATGGATTCCGCCATTTTTCGCACCACCGCGTTGACCAACTTGGCCTCGGCGGGGCTGGCCAGGGTCTTGGCCTGCTCCACTGCATGGTGCACAACGCGGGCCACGTGGCCGTCCGCACCGCCCTCGATCAATTCAAATCCCGCCACCAATAGAACCGCACGCAGGCGGGTGCGCGGCGGTCTCGCTACCCAACGTGTCAGATGGGCATCGATCCTGCCCAAATGCCGCAATACGCCGTAAAACAAATGTTGCACCCGGCCGCGATCAGCGCGGGAAATCGTTGATGGGACGGTCTCCAGGAGCGTATCCGCGCGCTCCTGATGGTCGATCCACCGAACGAGCAACCGTACAGCGATAGCCCAAGGTGTGGGAGAGAGGGAGGACGACGGGACCGTCGAAGCTTCGGGGCTGGCCGACATGCGCGGCCCGGAGGGTGACGGACTCTCGGAAGATGCCAAGGTCTAATCGCCGGAGGCCCTCACCTTTCACGCCAACGGGCTGGTTGACATCTTTGGTGGCGGTACGATTTTCTCTCAGATTCAGAATTTAATCTCTTTCGCTTATGAACACAGAGGCAGTCAACGCGCTCGTCGCCAAAAACCCGTCGCTCAAGGCCTCCAAAGCCAAATTAGAAACGATGGAAGACGGCGCATACGTCATTCATCGCAGCTGGGGATTCGGCCAAATTCAGCGCTATGACGAAGGCAGCCAAAAGCTGATCATCGATTTTAAGACCAAGAAGGGTCATGCCATGGACCCAGCGTTCTGTCTGACGACCATGGATATCCTTCCTGCCAAGCATCTGCTGGTTCGGAAAGAAACCGATGCCAAACACGTCGCGCAACTGATCGAAAAGGATCCTGCGCAATTGGTCGTAGAATCGCTCCAAGCGTATCCGAACAATGCGACCACGGCCATCGACTTGGAACTGACGCTCGCCCAGGCAATTGGAGAGGAAAAATTTAAAAAGTGGTGGTCCTCCGCCAAGAAAGCCATCGCCAAGGATCCGCGCATCGCCGTCCCGGTAAAAAAGACCGAGTGCTACGTACTTCGCGAGGTGCCGGTTTCCGCCGAAGACGAGATCCTCGAAAGCTTCAATGGCACTCGGTCGGCACGTCGACGCATCCAATTGGCAGAACAGCTCGTCAGCGCGGCTGAAAAAGGTGAAGCCAAGGCCGATCTCACCGTGATTCTGACCGGCGTCACGGAATCAGTNNCTTCCAACCAGCTTGACGCCGCGGAGCGTCTCTATGGCGCTGCGGTCCGCGATGACCTCGCCACGCTAGCCAAGCAGGACCCGAGTGTGCTGGAGCCTTCTCAAGCCACCTTGATCGCTAATACCCGCGACCTGCCCGCCATCGCGGAGAAGATCCCCGTCCATTTCCAAAGCCGCTTCCTCGAACTGGTGCAATCCACGCACCCGATTGAGGCCCGCGACATCGTTTTCAACCTGCTCAAGACGTCCCAAGGCAAGTTCACCACCGAGTGTATCAACTTCCTGGTGGAAAACGGTCACACCGACGAACTCGCCACTGTCCTCAAGCGCTGGCAGACCGAGCAAAATCTCCGGGCACCCGTCCTTCTCTGGATCGTCAAGAATCGCCACTCCAAGAAGTTCGCGAAGCTGCTGAACGACATGATCACGCCACGCCTGCTCAACGCGATTTTCTTCGCGATTGACTACGAGGCGCTACAATCGGCTTCCGCACGACGCATTCCTCTCGCCGACATCCTCAGCGAAGACACGGAACTGATCGGCGACTTGCTCTCCACAGCAGATCCCGAGACCGCTCGCGATTTGGCCAACACCCTGATGCTGAATCAAGGGTTCGAAGAGCTCACCAAGAAGTCGCTACTCGCCCGTTTCATCAAGATCTTCCCCAGCATTCAGAGTCTGGTGGCGTCTGAAGCCGAAGGTAAAGAGGAGCAACTTTTGGTCTCTCGCCCCAGCTACGAGCGGAAGCGTGAAGAGTACGAAACCATCGTCTCGCGGAAGATTCCGGAAAACTCGAAGGCCATTGCGGTCGCGCGTGAGCACGGCGACTTGAAGGAGAACTCGGAATACAAGATGGCCAAGCAGGATCAGCAGGTCCTTATGGCGCAGAAGAGTCTGCTGGAGCGTGACCTCGGTCGTGCTCGCATCACCGATTTCAAGGAAGCCACGGTCGATCAGATCAGCGTCGGCTCGATCGTTGAGGTCAAGAGCGTCACCACCGGCCAAGTGACCCGTTACACGCTACTCGGCGCTTGGGACAGCGATCCTGAGAATCAAATCATCGCCTACAAGACACCCCTCGGCCTAGCTCTCTTGTCGCGCAAGATCGGCGATCAAGTGAAGGTGAAGATTGGATCTTCAGAAGACAGCTACACGGTGGTCGGCATTTCGCGTTACGCCGATCATGCCGCGAAGTAAGCCGGATAGTGATCAGGACGGGGGATAACTTCCTCCGTCCCACGTCGAGTTTGAACGATCGATCGGCATGGATGCACTTTGGAAAGGCATCGCGATCGGTTTTGCCATCGCCGCACCCGTCGGCCCGATTGGCGTGCTTTGCATTCGTCGGTCAATCGCCGAAGGGCGGCTGGCGGGGTTTGTCACGGGAATGGGAGCAGCGACTGCGGATACCATTTACGGCTTCCTTGCCGCATTTGGGGTCACGCTGCTGATCGACCTCTTCACGCGCTTTCAAACGCAGATCCAGCTCCTCGGTGGTCTGTTTTTGCTCTACCTCGGATATTCGTTAATTCGAGCCCCGGCCACCGTACGCGATGCGCAACAACCGCTCCACGCCCGCAACCTTTGGGCTGCTTACTTGGGCGCTACGGTCCTGACGATGGCCAATCCGCTCACCATCGGAGCGTTCACCGGCATTTTTGCAGCCTTGGGCATCGGTCACCTCTCAGAGGGCTACGGTGAGTCGTTCCGCCTGGTGCTAGGAGTGTCGATCGGCTCATCACTCTGGTGGCTATTTCTCAGTGGCATCGCCGGGTTGATCGGCCCTCGCTTGAACACCGGTGCATTAAAAAAAATCAACATCGCCGCCGGCTGCTTGGTACTCGGCGCAGCGGGCTGGCAACTCGCGTCAGTCGCCATGCATTGGGCCAATCGGCCACCCTCCCCTGCCGTGCACAAGGTTGACGCCCCCTGAGCGAGCCGTCAGATACAGATTCGCATGGAAACCAGCTCTTCCTCTAACAAAGACGCGAATCTTTGGGCAATGTTGTGCCACCTCTCGGCACTGGCAGGCTATCTCATCCCCTTCGGCAACCTCATCGGCCCACTCGTCGTGTGGCAGATTAAAAAAGGCGAATTTCCCCTGGTCGACGATCAAGGAAAAGAATCTCTAAACTTCCAAATCACCGTTACCCTCATCGGTCTGGCGGCGTTCGTCCTCGCCATCCTGACGGTGGGTCTCCTCATCCCGGTACTTTTCCTATTGGGGATCGCTGCGTTGGTTTTCATCATCCTCGCCGCCTTGGCCGCGAACAAGGGCGAGTCCTACCGCTACCCGTTCGCCTTCCGCTTCATCAAATAGCGTTCACCCACGGGCATGGGATCGAACGCACGTTGGGATATTCTCAAGCTTCTCGCGGATCCGACCCGTCTCCGGCTCCTCGCCCTATTGATGCGCGAGGAGCTCTCGGTCGCCGAACTCCAGGAAATCCTGGACATGGCGCAATCACGGATTTCTTCGCAACTCGCCCTGCTGCGCCAGGCCGATCTGGTGATTGACCGTCGAGACGGGAAAAAAGCCTATTACTCCCTCCGTCCCGCTCTCCCCTTTGCGCAGGTCGCGTTGCTCAAAGCAGCCTGCGAAGCCGTCGGTCCGGAATTGGCCGACGATCGAGCCAATTTAGAACGTATCCTCACCAAACGCCGCGCGTTTCAAGAGCAGTACTTCAACTTGATCGCGGGCAAATTGGGACGCGACTATTGTCCGGGTCGCTCCTGGGAAGCCATCGGCCACCTCGCACTTCGACTCGCTCCGTCGATCGACATCGCTGACCTCGGCGCCGGAGAAGGCCTCATTTCCCAACTGCTCGCGCGACGCGCCAAGACGGTGTGGTGCATCGACAACTCTCCGCGCATGGTAGAGGTAGGCACCGAGTTGGCCCAGAAAAACGGCCTGTCCAATCTTACCTACCACCTGGGCGACATCGAACGCGTGCCCTTGCCCGACCACTCGGTGGACGTCGCCATCCTGAGCCAAGCTCTGCACCACGCGCTTCATCCGCAGACTGCGGTGTCTGAGGCCTATCGTATTCTTCGTCCTGGTGGACAGCTGTTGATCCTCGACCTCAAGGAACACAGTTTCGAAAAGGCCCACGAGCTCTACGCCGACGTTTGGCTGGGGTTTAAGGAAAGCGCTCTGCTCGGATTTCTGCACACCGCAGGCTTCGAACACGCGGACGTCACCACCGTCGCCAAGGAACCCACCGAACCGCACTTTGAAACGCTGCTGGTCAGTGGGATCAAACCCACCGCGTAGAGCGTCCTTCGGTCGCGCTCCGCTTCTCGACCGTTTTACCAATCGGAGCGGAAAACCTCCCTGGTCTTACTCGAGCGCCACACGGGCTCGATAAAACTGATCGCAGAGGGCGAGAATTTCCTTCGGGCTGGTCAACGCCAACGCCGCTTTGGCGAGGGCCTGGGCATCCGCCACCGTCATCGCTCGAATGATAAACTTCACCGCGGGAAGGAGCGGCGGGGTCATGCTCAGTTCATCCACCCCCAAGCCGATGAGCAGAGGCGCCAACACCGGATCACCCGCCATTTCGCCGCAGACACTCACCTTGATTTTGGCGCGATGAGACTCCGTGACGATATGCTGGAGAATCCGCACGATCGCCGGATGAGTAGGCTCGTAGAGGTGCGCAATGCGATTGTTCACCCGATCGATCGCCAGCATGTACTGAATCAGATCGTTGGTACCGATGCTGAGAAAATCATTCTTGGTCGCAAGAATGTCGACCGTGTAGGCCGCGCTGGGAATCTCGATCATCGACCCCACCGGCATTTTTTCGTCAAACGGGATCCGCTTGGCACGAAGCTCTGCCCGGCACTCCTCCAAGACGGCGTTAGCACGAGCCAGCTCTTCGCTGCCACTGATCATGGGATACATCAGGCGGACGTTCCCACCGACGCTCGCGCGGAGAATGGCTCGGAGCTGGTCCTTGAAGAGAGTGAGATTCTCCAGACAGAAACGGATGGCGCGAAATCCCAGAAACGGATTGTCCTCGCGCGGGAACAAGGTCGGATCGGCCGCGAACGGTTTATCGCCGCCCAAATCCAACGTGCGGATTACCACGGGAGCCGGAGCCAACTGCTCCGCCACTTTTCGATACGCGACAAACTGCTCCTCTTCGGAGGGAATGCGCTGCGCGTTGAGATAAAGAAATTCGGTTCGAAAGAGGCCTACGCCAGAGCCAAAGTACTCTTTCACCAAGGGGACTTCATCTTCCTTTTCGATATTCGCCCGCAGCGCGATCGTCGCACCGTCCAGGGTCACGGACGGCTGACGGTTGGCCGCGATCAACCTCTGCTCGAACGACTTTTTCTGCAGCTGAATTTTCCCGTAGCGGAAAAGTGTCTGTTCGCTGGGGTGGAGGATTACGACCCCTTCGTAACCATCGACCAAAATCCAGTCGCCGGTCCTGACTTGCGTCGTCAACGAGCGCGATCCCACCACCGCTGGCACCTTCATGGAGCGGGCAACAATGACCGCATGGCTGGTTTTGCTGCCCGAGTCGGTCACCACCCCCAACGCGTGACTCCGATCAATGCTGGCTGCATCCGACGGAGAGATATCGTTGGCGACGATAATCCGCTTGTCGGCCAACCGAGAAAGACTGCCAGCCGACTGACCCATCAGATTNNTACGCGTCGCGAATATCCCCCGCACGCTCCCGCAAGTACTCATCGTCGATTTCCGAAAATGCCTGGATGTAACGCTGCGAGACCGCGTTGAAGCAGGTTTCGATGTTATTCCCTGTTTTTTCGAAATCTCGAATCGTTTCCGAAATCAGCGCCTGATCCTCCAGGACCAGCAAATGAGCATCGAAAATGCGGGCCTCATCGGGACCGAGGTTTCTTTCCACCTCGTCACGAATTTTTTGGATCTGGCCCCGCGTCACCAACAAGGCGTGCTCGAATCGCGCCACTTCCTCCACACGCTTGTCCGCGTCCATCTGGTAATTCGGGACTTCCAGATCCGTCTGCAAATAAACAAACACCTGACCATACGCGATCCCCTGCGAGGCGGAGATGCCTTGCACCAGGACTTCTGACTTCGCGCGATCGTTTGCGGGCATGGTGGATGCTGCCGCCAGATGGGGTAATTCAGCGATGAGGGAGGTTAAGCTCGTGCGTTGGCCTCCGGTCAACGCGGATTTCTGCAAATCCCGTAGCCAGACCACTTGTCTGCACTTTTAGCTCAAAACCGTTTCGACAAAGAAGGCCTCTTCACCCCACGCCTCGCGAATGATCTTCCGGAGGCGGGTCTCACGCTCAGGCTCTTTTTCCTCAGGCAATAACGTAAAACACGTGCTCCCGCTCCCGCTCATATGTACCGTATAACCCGTCTGAGCAGCGACCATTTTTGCGAGGGTCGGCAAAGCGATAAACTTCTGAAAAACAACTTTTTCGAAGCTATTAAACGCCAGCGTGCTCACTGAATTTTGACCACTGGCCCACGCCTGTAAACGTGCTTCAGCCTCAGACCGAGGCAGATAGCAACCAGCAGGATCGCTCGCCAAACGCCCATACGCCCAGGGGGTCGACACACCTACGTCAGGTTTATAGAGCCAGACGCGCTGACCTTTTAACCGCGTTGCAACCGACTCCGTCACAGGCTCTAGCACCTCACCACGCCCGCGCATCACAGCGGCGCATCGGAGAAGAAAAAAAGGACAATCCGACCCCAGTCGCGCCGCCCAACCGAGAAGGGTGTCACGTGATAAGTTGAGGCCTGACAATTGGTTCAGCCCCATCAGCACAGTAGAGGCATTGCTACTTCCTCCCCCGAGCCCTGCACCGTGGGGAATGCGTTTCACCAGATTAAACTGCACCCCCTGCCTCCTNNACGGTCTCCTCCCGGAATAGCTGAGCGGCTCGAACCACCAGATTGGTCTCGTCGGTCGGCCTTACAGGATCGTCGCAGAATAGCTTAATTGACTCCTCTGGAATGAGATCAAAATTAATCTCATCTCCGAAAGCCACCGGGGAAACGAGGGAGACCAAGTCGTGAAATCCGTCGTCTCGTCGCCCGACCACCGCGAGGAACAAATTGATCTTGGCGGGAGAAAACAGAGTGAGGTCAGGCACGGAGGAGAGATTGCTAATCCACGGGATTTCCGGCTGATTTGAAGCGAAATCCCGGAAATTTTCCGGTTCTCTCCTTCAGCCATGGCCTGCGATCTCATTCTCGTTCTCGACGAACCGTCCCCTCAAGCGGTGATGCCGCTCCTCCAATCGCTTCGTGGGGAGGTGACCTGGGTCAAAATCGGCCTGCAGATGTATACAGCTTGCGGGCCCGATTGTGTGCGCCAGATCGCTGACTTAGGTTTTCGCGTCTTCCTCGATCTGAAGCTCCACGATATTCCCAACACCGTCGCCCATGCCGTCGAATCGGCCGCCCGGCTACCGATTGGAATGCTCACCCTTCACACCTGCGGGGGGAGCGAGATGATGCGTCGTGCAGTCAAGGCACAACAAGAGACTCGACCGGAGCTGCTGCTCTTGGGGGTGGNNAAACGGGCGTCGCCACCAGTCCCGAACAACAGGTGGTCCGACTGGCCCGACTCGCGGTGGAATCGGGTCTCCAGGGTTTGGTGTGTTCGCCTCTAGAAATCGCCCCCCTGCGCAGTGCCCTCCCCGCCCATGTCCAACTGGTGGTGCCAGGTATTCGCCCCGCCGGCTCCAAATCCGACGATCAATCACGCATCCTCACCCCGGCCCAAGCAGCGGCAGCAGGCGCCAGCTACTTGGTGGTCGGACGTCCCATTTCCCAAGCCCCAGATCCCGCGGCGGCCGCCCGAGCGATTCTCAAGGAGATCCGCAGCGCTCGCCCCTAAACAAAAGGGNNAACCCGGAAGTCCTTGATCCTCGTAACTCCTTCACGCCCCAAATTATGAGCCGAAACGCCGCCATCCTCCTCGCCGCTGGAAGCGGTCATCGCATGCAGGGCGTGGTGGAAGACAAGGTCCTCGCCCGCATCGGTGGAAAACCCGCTTTCGCCCACGCCGCCGGAGCCTTCATGGAAAGCGGCGTCGCCGACTTTTACGTCATCGTCTACCGCGACGTTCCTCAATCGATCCAACTTTCCGCCTACGCCCCCACGCCCGCTTTGTTCGTCCGCGGGGGCAGCGAACGGCAGGAATCGGTCGCGCGCGGGCTCGAAGCACTCCCCGACGACATAGCCTACGTCTTCATTCACGACTGCGCCCGCCCTCTCATCCGCCCAGAACAGTTGAGCGCCCTGCACAAGATCGTCCGTCGCGAGAAAGCTGTGGTGCTCGCTCACCGCGTGACCGACACGATTAAACTGCACCACGAAACAGGTTTGCTTAAAACGCTGGATCGCTCCCGCCTCTGGGCGATGGAGACGCCACAGGTTTTCGAGCGCGACTTGATCTGTCGGGCGTACGACCGCGTAGCCAAAAAAAAGTTACGCATCACCGACGACGCACAAGCCGTGGAGTTGCTCAAACATCCCGTGGCGTTGCTCGAAAACACGTTTCCCAATCCCAAACTCACCACGCCAGCCGACCTCGCTTGGTGCGAATTTTCGGTTCGCAACGCGCAGTCTTGATGAGCTCAGTCCTCCCTCCGCGTCCGTCCTTACGCATTGGTCACGGCTACGATATCCATCGCATCGTCACCGGACGCCCGATGATCCTTGGCGGCGTGCGCTTTGAAACGGACTACGGGCTAGAGGGACACAGCGATGCGGACTGCCTCACGCACGCTCTCTGTGACGCGCTTCTCGGGGCGGCGGGACTGCCCGATATCGGCCATTTTTTCCCTCCAGGGGACCCCGCCTACCTCAATATTGACTCGCAAAAACTCCTCCAGCAGGTGGTCGCCACGTTGGCCTCGCAGGGTTGGCGTCCGGTCAATGTGGATACGACGGTGATTGCGGAGAGGCCAAAGATTTTGCCGAAACTCGCCGCGATGAAAGCCGCCCTCGCGCATTCCACCGGCCTGCCGTCCGGAGCGATCGGAATCAAAGCCACTACGAATGAGCGCGTCGATCAAATCGGTCAGGGCTTGGCTATTGCCGCCCACGCGGTCGCTTTGATCGAAGCGGTCTAACGGGACGAGGCAGCACTCGCATGACTACTCTCGTATTCGGTTGTCGGATATTCCCACCCTCACACCGGTCGACTTCCGTTTTTTCGCGCGCAGGGGCTCTCCTCATCCTCTTTCCCCTCCTCGCTGCCTTCGCAACAGTGATCTCCGGCTGCGGCTCACGGGAAACCGCAGTCGAACGGGGAATTCGCGAGCAGGTGCTGCATCGAGGCATAGGCCCTGATCTGGCCGATTTGGATCCCCATTTCGCCACGGGGACCAGCGACCATAGCGTGCTCTCGGCGCTCTTCGAGGGTCTGATCGCCGAGGACCCAGTCGACTTGCGTCCCGTCCCTGGCGTAGCCGAACGGTGGCAAGTGTCGATGGACGGTTTGACCTACACCTTCTTTCTGCGGGCGGACGCACGCTGGTCGAACGGCAAATCGGTAACGGCTCAAGACTTTCTCGCTTCTTGGCAACGCGCGCTCTCACCCACGCTCCAAGCAGACAACGCGAATTTGATGTACGCCGTGCAAGGCGCCGAAGCGTACCATNNTAAAAACAAGCTGAGCGATTTCTCCCAAGTGGGGTTTGCCGCGCCCGACGCACGCACGGTGCGCATCACCTTGGAGCGTCCCACACCGTACTTTCTGAACCTGCTCCAGCATTGGATCTGGTGGCCGGTTCCGATCGAAACCATCCAAGCGCAGGGTCCCCTGTACACCCGGGGAAGCTCCTGGGCACGTCCCGGTCAGATCGTTGGCAATGGCCCCTTTGTCTTGAAAGAATGGCGCTCCGGACAGCGCATCGTGGTGGAGAAGTCACCGACCTACTGGGACGCCGCCACGGTGCGTTTGAACGCGATCCACTTTCACACCATCGACGATGTGAACGCAGAGGAGCGCGCTTTTCGTTCTGGTCAGCTTCACCTCACCGATGCGCTACCGGTCTCAAAGGTCGACTCCTACCGTCGCGATCCCACCGGCGTGCTGCGCATCGACCCCTATCTGAACACCTACTTTTATCGGCTCAACGTCACCCGGCCGTTCCTCAATCTTCCCGCCGTGCGCCGGGCGCTTTCGCTGGCCATCGATCGTGAGGCCTTGGTGTCCCGAATTCTTCGCGGAGGACAGTTGCCCGCCACGGTTTTCACTCCACCGGGAGTAGATGGCTACGTCCCACCCAAGGGGGTCGCTACAGATCCTGACGCCGCGCGCGCCCTCCTCGCTCAAGCAGGCTACCCCGGAGGCCAAGGGGCGCCTTCGATCGACTTGCTTTATAACACCTCGGAAAATCACCGACAAATCGCCGAGGCTGTACAAGAAATGTGGCGCCGGGAACTCGGTCTGCAGGTCCGCCTCACGAATATGGAGAACAAAAGCGTGCTCGAAGCACGTCGGGTCGGCTCGTACCAAATTCTTAGATCGAACTGGATCGGCGACTACAACGACGCGATGTCGTTTCTGGGCATCTGGCGGAGCGATAGTGGAAATAACTACACGGGTTGGACGAGTTCTGCCTATGACAACTTGCTCAATGAGGCCGCCCGTACCTCAGATCCACAGGCTCGCTCCGTGCTGCTTCGTCGCGCCGAAGAACTCCTCCTCCAAGAAACACCGCTGATTCCGATCTATCACTACACGCACGTTTTTCACCTCCATCCCTCAGTCAAAGGATGGCGCTCCACCTTACTGGATCACCATCCTTACAAGCATGTTTGGCTGGAGGCCAGCCCTCGGGCGACGCCATGATGGCCGTTTTCACTTAAAAATCTCCGTCGTCAGCCACGGCGCTCCCCCGCCCACGTAAACGCGAGCTATTTTCAGCCTGGCCTGCTCGCGCCCTTCAGGTTCCCCACTCAATTTGCCACTCTCCGTTCTCTCCTGTTGCACAGAGGAAACGCATGTGTTGGCATTTTCACCCCCAGTCATTTTTCGTCCCTCATGAAAATCATCCGCTACCAAGATCCTTCAGGCCAAATCCGCTTTGCGGCAGAAACGTCGCCAGGCCGTCATCACGTGATCCGTGGTGATCTTTACGGGAGCCGAGAAGTCACCTCTGAGGTTGCACAGGTAAGCCGTCTGCTCGCACCCGTGGTGCCCACCCAGATCCTTGGTATCGGACTCAACTACCGTCATCACGCCGCCGAGAGCGGCATGAAGGCGCCCACCTTCCCTGTGCTGTTCTTCAAGGGGCTTAATACGCTGCAAGATCCCGGCGCACCGATTGAGCTTCCTCAAAAACTGGCCAGTACCGAAGTCGACTACGAATGCGAACTGGCCGTGGTTATCGGTAAAACCTGCAAGAATGTTTCGAAAGAAAAGGCCCTCGACTACGTTCTGGGCTATACCTGCGCCAATGATGTCTCGGCGCGCGACTGGCAGATTAAGCAAGGTGGTGGGCAATGGAGCCGCGGCAAGTCTTTCGACACCTTCTCTCCACTCGGACCGTGCTTGGTCACCACTGAAACCATTCCCGATCCTTCGAAGCTGAAGATCAAAACCGTGCTCAACGGTGAAACTGTGCAAGACTGGTACACGGGCGACATGATCTTCGATATCCCCACAATTATCGAATTTCTCAGCGGCAGCACCACCTTGATTCCTGGAACGGTCATCCTCACCGGAACACCCCACGGCGTAGGTATGGCCGCCAAACCAACCCCACGTTGGTTGAAGGCAGGCGACAGCGTGACGATCGAAGTCGACGCGATCGGCGCACTGACCAATCCGGTGGTGAACGAAAAGATCTAAACCTCATTCTCCGCTCACTCCCGACTGCGTCCCACCAGGGACGAGGTCGGGAGTTTTTTTTGCGGTGAGTCACCCCCATCCAAACGCCTTCATTAAAAAAGCTGGATGCAAAAAAATCTTGGGAATGGATGCATCCAATTTCGAACACATCCGCTTCTTGGCCAAGGTCAGGCGAATCGAGGCCACTCACTTAACAGCGGACGACACCCAACTAAAGGCCGTCAATTAACTCGTAACTCATTTTCTATAATTACCTTATAATAAAACTTGTCATTCGATTTTAAGCCTAGAGATCAGTCCTGGCTCGACGGACGCGACGTGCCATCGGGAAACGGCCTGAGGCTTGCGACGGAAAAATCAGAGTACGCTGACTTACATCCAAGCGCAGGGATCACTCGTTAAAGAAACAAGGGCAGTCTTCGGACACGCCTGAGTTTCAACCCTAATTGTCACGTGTTCCCTCTCGCTCATGTCATCTCAAAGCTTGCTTCAAGAGTCATTCGCCTCGTTGCAGAACCGGCGCGCCACCCGGCGCGCAATGATTAAAAAGATTGGTCTCGGCGCGCTTGGTCTTGGTTCGGTCGGTTTGTTGAACCCCCAGGCTTTCGGTGGATTCGCCGCCAGTGCCTCGCCCTCGGCTACGGATGTCGCGGTCCTCAACTTTGCTCTCAACTTAGAGTATTTGGAGGCTGAATACTACACCTATGCGGTAAGCGGCGTGGGCATCGAGTCGATGGGCGTCGGAATCAACGGCAGCGGCACCTTGGGACCCACCACCGTCAAGAGCTCTCCTCAAGTCGCCTTCACCACCGCCTCCTACCAACAGTATGGCGCCGAGATCGCCGCCGATGAACGCGCTCACGTCACGTTCCTCCGCGCCGCGATCACCGCAGCCGGCGGCACGCCCGTCGCGCGCCCAGCCATCAATCTCCGCGAAAGTTTTGCCGCAGCGGCCCAGGCTGCTGGTCTCGGCGCCGGCTTTGATCCATTCGCGAATGAGGTCAATTTCCTCATCGGTGCCTTCGTTTTCGAGGACGTCGGGGTGACCGCCTACAAAGGCGCCGCGCCGCTGATCACAAACAAAACCTACCTCGAAGCGGCTGCCGGCATTCTGGCGGTCGAAGCCTACCACGCGGGAACGGTGCGGACGTTGCTCTACTCACTCGGCGACACTGCCCGCCAGGCAGCCCAGGCGATCTCCGACCTTCGTGACTCTGCCGGCGGATCAGAAGCCGATGAAGGTGTGACTAAGAACGGGCAAGCTAATATCGTAGTAGCCGACGCCGATGGCATCGCTTACAGCCGCAGCACGCGGCAGGTGCTCAACATCGTTTACCTCATGGCTGGCGCCAGCAGCGGCGGCTTTTTCCCGAACGGACTCAACGGCGATATCCGCTAACCTTTTCGACCTCGTTTCAGCTCTTTCTAAAAATGAAATCATTTCGCTTTCTCACGACATTGGCCCTCATCGCGGCCTCGACTCTCTTTACCCAAGCGCAAACCAATACCGGCTTTGCTCCCACCAATCTGAGCAGCACGTTTTTCAATGGTCAGCTCACCGGCTCCACCGGCGGCGCTAACCCGACTGGCATGATCAGCCTGTTCCTTGGCAGTGATGGACTCGATTACTCGGTCGGTGGCAACGGGCAGCTAACCTCGCCTGTCAGCTACACCTACACCAAGACCGGCGCTAACACCGCCACCATCGTTGAACCGCAGGGCCAGGGCCAACCACCCCTGACCATCACGCTTACCTTCACGAGCGCCACTGCCGGTACCTTCGCAGCGGACTACGGATCGGGAAAGACGCAGTCTGGCACGTTCTCCACCTCGGCCGTTCCGTTCAAGGCACCGGTCGTCAACATGTCGAACCGCGTGATGATCAAAGCGGGTGAAATGGCTATTCCTGGTTTTGTCATCGGAGGCAATGCGCCCCGCCGCGTTCTGATGCGCGCCGTGGGTCCCGGCCTTTCGCAGTTCCAGCTCACGCAGCTTCTCCCTAACCCCATCATCCAGGTTTTCCGCGGACAAACCGCGATCGCTAGCAACGATGACTGGGGCAGCGACACCTCCGTAGCTGCGGCTTTCGCTCAAGCTGGAGCCTTTTCTCTCACCCCTGGAAGCAAGGACGCCGCCCTGGTTACTACCCTCACCCCAGGAGCCTACACGGCCTTCATCAAAGGAAGCACCGCCACCGAACAAGGTGAAGTGCTGATCGAACTCTACTACCTCGACTAACTCACAATCCCAGCGAAACGCGGGGAACGCATCCGTCCTCCCCGCGCTTCGCCCCTTTCAGCTCTAAGCTTTCCGCTTTTCCGCCTTCCTCAGGAGGGACGCGGTCTCTCGCGTCCGGGGTTCGCGTCATGCCTACAGCGCCGGATAGTCCACATGAAAATGGCGCCTCCGTGAACAAACACGGCCACGAGAGACCGTGGCCCTCCTGAGGAATAGCTGAACACAGAAATCCGACCACTGATAGAGGCGTTACGAGCTCGGGCGCTAAGTGGCAGGCCTCACTGAAATCACGCGCCACCTGCGGAGTCTGTCGTCGCGAGAACGCTCTCTCCTCCTCTAATTGCCGTCATTTCAGCTTTCCGCTTTCCGCTTTCAGCTTTTCTCTATTTCCGCTTTCCGCTTTTCAGCTTCTCCCCGATCTCCTGTAAGCGCTGGCCGATCGCTTGCGCGCAGCAGATCATTTCCGCCGCTTCCGGTGCAGCGAGTCGGGCGCGGCAGTGGCGCTCCCAAAGGCCAAGCCAAGTTGCAAAGTGCTCTTCACGCAAACCCAGCGAAAGATGCTTCGAGGCCGTGGCCCAGTGATCGCGCATCGGGCCCCCGATCGCCCCCGACCAAAAGTCAGCGATTTTCTCTAAATGCGCCGGCCAGTCCGCTACATGACGCACAAGGAGGCGACCCATCTCGCGGTGTTGGCGAAGCTCAGCATAGAAAGAACGCAAGAGCACGCGAAGGGTCTCGCGGCCGCCAATACGGTCGTAGAGGGACAACGTTGTCGGGGTAGTCATGGCAACAATCAACGCGGCGAAAAAATGCAGCCGCACTCCGGGCGCAATGCTTCTTCGCACTCAGAAGAAGACTTCATAGTCCACCTACGTTTTCTTTCTTCGAGAAAACCTTTCACGTTCCATTTCTGTTTTCGGTTTGCGTCACTTCACGCGCTTCGCGTGTCTGACCCGAGGTGCATCCGGCTCAACCTTTCCCTTTCAGCCAAATCGGGTGAGTCCGGCAGACACCTTCGCACGATGACTCCTCTCTCCGACCGAAGACACTTCCTTAAACTCACGCTTGCCTCGGGTCTTTGCGGTCTCTCAAAACCCGCCGAATTGCTGGCCGCCAACGAGGCTTCACGTCTAACGGGGATCGATAAAATTCGAGCCTCCTTCCCCGCTCTGAGCGAAGGCGCCTACTTTCAAACCGGTGCCTTTGGTCCCTCGCCGCTTCGGGTGATGAAACGCACGCAAGCGTTGCTCGAGCTCCAAAACACTAACCCCGCTCACCCAGATGTGATCGGTCAGCTAAAAAAGGCGGAAAGCGACTGCCGTACTCTCCTCGCCACTACGCTCGGTGCAAAACCAGAAGAAGTCGCGCTCACGGCCAACACCACGGCTGGCATCAACACGATTCTCTGGTCCATCGACTGGAAGGCAGGCGACGAGATTATCATCGGCAANNAGAATCAGGAGCACCCCGCCTTGCTCCTTCCTGTCTACACCTTGCAACGGCGCTTCGGTGTGGTGATGAAGCAAGCCCCCGTCGAAAATGGCGATTCCGTGGTGGCCGAGGTGCTCAAACGAGTTTCTCCCCGCACGCGCTTGGTCGCGATCAGTCATGTGTCTCGTGGTAGCGGGGCCGTCCTCCCCGCGGCTGAGCTTGCCAGCGCCTTGCGCGACCGAGGGATCCCTCTCCTCCTCGACGGCGCACAAGGACCTGGAAACATCGAGGTCAATTTTCAAGCGCTCGGATGCGACTACTATACCCTCTGTGGACACAAATGGCTGCTCGGCCCCAAGGGAACGGGCGCCNNGCTGGCATGAATCGCTCACTTGGCTTTCCGAACTCGGTTGGCCGGAAATCCGTAGCCGCATCGCCAAGCTTTCTGCCCACGCTGGGGAGCACGCTCGCAAAACTTCGGGGATGCAGCTCGTGTCACCCAGCACTGCGTCGCAACGAAATGGGATTGTCGTGGTCCGTCTCCCGGAAGGCCTGACTGTCNNTCTCCCCGGTTTCACATCCCCGCGATCTGCGGCTCTGTGTCCATTTCTTTAATACCGAGGGAGAGATTGACGCGCTCTTTGCACGCATCCGCACCTACTGCACCTGAGATTGCTGAATCGCGGTCTAAAACTTAGCCTTCCTTTTTATTACTCTTCTGCACCGACGGAGGGATAATTGGCGAGTGAGTAGCGAGAAAAGCCTGGTAACGCGGTACCAGCACATTTCGGAAGTGCCGCTGGCGACGACGAGTGATCACTGAGTTCACAATCGCCACGTAGACGAGACTAAAGAAAAGGCTGCCCACCGTACTCGCGCCTACCAACGGGCCGGCCAGGTACGCTGGGGGGACCCCTCCGAAGCCCATTGCCCAAGCGGATGCCAGTCCACTGACCGAAGCGGCAACGACTCCTAGTACTATCAAACCGCCAACCTGGGGCCAGTACCGCGGACGGTGAAACCCCTTCGTCCACTCGGGAGGAAAAGCAATCACACGGGACTCATGGTTGTACGCCAATAACCGAACATTTCCACATTCCAACGAGCTGACCCGCTGTCCCGGTGTCGCAAGAAATTCTGAGTCTGTATAACGCTGGGATAACTGTTCTCCCTTCGGAGTGACAATCCAGTAGCGATGATAGACGGTGGAAGAAACGTGACGGCTGGTTGACGTGTGCGGAGGAGCATACGGACTACCGGAGGGGGCAGGCGTCGTGGTCGTCGTAGTGGTCACCCGCGTTTCCGTCCACACCTCTTTGTCGAAAACCAATCCTGAGGTCAGTTGCACCGGGTAGCGCATTCCGGGTAACTCCACCCACTGAAGATCGCTCGGAAGCTCCGGCGAAGGCGGAGGCGCTTGTTTGATCTCCTTCGCATACACCACCGAACGACGTCCCCACCGGATAGGAAGCCAAAGAAACAGCGTCAAGTGAACGAATGCCCCTATACCATACGCCACAGCTGAGCGGAACTGCGCCTGCTCGCGTTTGAGATCCGCTAAGAGTCGTTGACTATGATGCGGCAAGCTTTGCGCGAACACCCGAGCCTGAAACGCCCGATCATCTGCCAGGGGTGAAAACGCGGATCGCTCCACACCGAGTTGATTTCGCGCCACTCGGTAAGCTTCTAGCTTCGCCGTCGCTTCACTCGATCGCGGGAGAGAAACATGAAATTCAAGGAGTCGCTCGGCAGCTGTGAGCGCCGCAGCCCGCTCGAGTGGGCTGGAGAACGACGATACCACGCTCTCCGGCGACGGCAGCGCGGCCACAAACCACTGTTTTCGCTCGCTGGGCAGGCGTTGGCGAACGGTGTCAGTGACTTTACGCTCGAAGGCCGGCGCTAGTTTGCCGGTTCCAGCCGCATGGCGAGCACGAGCAGCCTGTGCCTCCGAGTTCGTCCTTTCATCGCCAAGCCGATCCGTGGGAACCGTCACTCCCATATCCGCATAAAAACGATCCCGTTCCAACATAAGCTGCTGGTTCACCACGGCGGTCACGTCGGCGTCCAACGCGTCCGCCGAAGCCTTTTCAGCGCGCTGCCTCTCGGCTTTAGCTTCTTCTCGTCGAGCGGCTTGCTCGGCGGCAGACTTTTCCCGCGCCAGACGGGTCGCCTCTGCTCGCTCGGCTCGCTCGGCNNAGGCTTTTAACCGCGCAATCTCGGCCAGCAAGGCGCGATGCTCCGGCGTGGTGCGAGCCCCATAGCCAGCAACAATTTTCGTCCGTTCAGCCGTGAGGGCAACTGCTCTCTGCTTGCGCACGGCCGCAGTGAGTGATCCTGCACGTAATTGCACCGCTAAGTCGGCGATCTGCTGGTCAATCTGGAAGCAGCGAGCGGCATCCGCAGCGATCTTTGGTGTCAGCGGTGCCGATTGCCCAAAAAGAGAACGATCCCCTAGCCCAAAAACGCAGACGAAAATCAGCAACAAAACGGTCGGAAGTGTTCCACCGGGAAACAAAAAACGGGTTCCTACAAAGCAGCGCATCGAGCATAAAAACAGAATCGCTACGTTGCTCTGTCAACGCTGCGTTCCCAACAAGGTGGTGAACTTGTGAAACAAGCTCAACCGGCCCCAAGATCATTTTTTTTACGACGCGGAAATGATACGAATCTGCACCGAAATGGCGGTGAGCCCTCAGGCCAAGGAAATATTTGCGTAAGCGAACGAATGTTACCGCAGCTCCAAACATTGTTCTCTTTCGGCGGAGGCCAATTCGACGGCCAGGAGTAGCCCCATCGCCCCGCCGCGATCGTCACGGCCCAGGATCGCCGGGCGGTCGAGATACTCCTGCCNNCCTGCCGTGATTTCATTTTTCCAGTCCCAGTACACACATCAATAAGAGCGCCGTCGGTCGAAATGCGTCGGTTGATACTGCGCCAAGCATGGTTGATCCGAGCCCCATACTCTGCCGGATTGATCCAACCATTCCGAAGACCTCGAGTCATCGCGATTGCCATCATGCACGTGACGCTGAACTCAGCATAACTCCCGGGTTCATCGACCACTTGATGCCACATGCCCTGTGGATCTTGATGAGGCGCCATGGCCGCTAGATGCTTGCGGTAAAGCGCGAGCACGTCTGCGAACTCTACGCTCTGCGGTGATAATTCAGACAAGGTGAGCGCTAGCCCCAACGCAACAAAGCCGTTTCCTCGTCCCCAAGCTGTCCGGTCCGGCGCAACCGGCGAATGTTGGTGCAAGCCATCGGGACGCTCGTTGAGTGCCACCATAAAACGGAGGTGCCGAAGGGCCATTTGCCGGTATCTCTCTTCACCGGTAAGCCGGGCGCAGAGCGCGAGCAGTGGGGTGCCCATAAAAACCGCATCACTCATCTCAGAGTGCGCAGGCATGGCCGGAAGCGGCTCTCGGCGCTGATCAAATCCAAGATCCGCCGCAGCACGGACACGTTCCGTCCAGCGAGCATCCGGTTCGCGATCTGCAAGGACTCCAAAGACCAAGTGACCCGATTGCTGACTGCCATTCGATTTAGGCGGCAACGTGGGTTTTTCTCCAGATAAGTAGGGCGCCACCAGTCGCCGAACCGACGCTTGGTGCTCAGAGTTCGACACGAGGTCATCCACGTAAAGCCGTCCGATCAAAGCCAGTGCGGGGATATAGCTCACCTCGTCGAAACGCTGGCCATACACTCGCGCGAGCATCTGCGCGACTTCCAACGGCGTCCGCTGCTCGCGCCGGGCCAATTCTCGACGTGCCTCAGAGCGTACTGGGCTCCGTTCCA
>DKKJ01000141.1:0-169 GCA_002455175.1 Opitutaceae bacterium UBA6669 | reverse complement strand
GCCGCGGGAGCCAGCACCACGACCACGTCGGGAGCAAGGGTTCCGATGGCCTTCCACACATAGTTCGCTTCACGCGACGCCACGTCATCATACGCTCGCCCACGCGGTGGGAAGACCTGCGAGCTCGGCTCAAGGTCCGACGCGAGCGACATCAAACTGAAGGTTATCG
>DKKJ01000307.1:30956-33114 GCA_002455175.1 Opitutaceae bacterium UBA6669 | reverse complement strand
ACGTAATATACCAGCTTAACGGCTGCCGCGCATCCAACGACGCGCGACCACGCAGGCGATTGCCGCTCCCGTCAGAAGTGCGAGGGAGGAGCCACTATCTGGCACCGGTGTCGGATTGGAGGGAGGGTTCGACGGGCTGAACAGGCTGTACCATGATAATCCCTGCCGGCCTGGCGCGTTAAAGACAAACTCGGTCGCGGCACCGTAGTCTCCAATATAGAACGCTTGGTAGTTATTGCTCGGACCACCCCAGTGAACAGCGATGTAGTCGTATGAGCCCGTCGGTATCGTGATGCTCGTGGTGCCGTTGCCAAACACCGGAAACCCTGTGGGGGCAGACTGGCTCGTGTTCACTCGGAAAATCTGCGAGCCCGGAGCTGGTAGCGATGTCGAGTTTGCCGTGTTATAGGCGGTTACCAAGTTACTCATCCACGTTTCCACAAAGGAATCACCGCTGCTGAAAGGCTCCGGAGTGTTTCCAGGATTGAGCTGGATCGGAACCGCATGCGCCGCAGAAACGAGAAGTAACGAGAGAACAAAAGAGCGTAGAGGGGTAATTTTCATGTGAATCTGGAAGGTTCACTGCTGCATATTCTATGCCTCATATTCATAAACTATCTCAACCTTATGAAATAGAATAAGTTAAAAACTTTACCGGATATGAGGAGCATTAAACCGTAAAAAACGGGTATTAAGGCCCCATAGAACGTCAGGACCCTTTACACTTTCGTTACAAAACAGCGGCTCTCACCCACTACTTCAGCCACCGCGCGAGCCAGGCATGGACTTCACCGTACCAAAAACGACTGTTTTCACCGCGCAGGATCCAATGGTTCTCCTCGGGGAAGACAATGAGCTTACTAGGGATACGTAGTCGCTGGTGGTAGCTCCAGTTTTCCAACGTGTTATTGTAGGGAACGCGGTAGTCTTTTTCACCCACGGTCATGAGCATGGGCGTCGTCCAACCTGTTTTGGTAAAGTGATTGGAGACTTTTCGAACCGGATTCTGATCCCGCCAGATAGAGCCTTGCTCCCAAATTGGCCCTCCGTTGCCGACCTCACGATGGTAGATCCCATCACTCGTGCCCCACTGAGACTCCAAGTTCACCAACCCCGCATGCGAAATGAGCGCTCGATAACGCGTCGTCGTCGCCTGAAGCCAATTAGCCAGATGCCCGCCGTAACTAGCGCCACCTGCAGCAAGGCGAGTCGCATCAATGAAAGGATAACGACGCACCGCCTCATCGACTGCCTGATTGATCTCGTCGCCAGGGGTTTTCAGGGGGTCACCCTGTATCGATTGGGCAAATACCTCGGAATAACCTCGTGAACCGGTGTAGTTGGTCAGCAAGACCACATAGCCGGGCGCAGCCAATAGGTGGTAATTCCAACGCAGGCTCCAAGCGTCTTTAGATTGGGGAGCGGGTCCGCCATGGATGACTGCAAAGACGGGGTATTTCTTACTGGGATCAAACTGAGCAGGGCGCACCAGCAGACTATGAATTTCCCGTCCTTGAGCACTCCTGAACCGAAACGATTCGATAGGTGGGAGATCCAGTTTGCTGAGCTGATCTTGATTCACACGAGTCAGTGCCTTCCATGAACGGGCATTCAAATCGATCCGCCCGACTTCTGCTGGCGACGCAGCACTCTCCCAATTCGCGATCACCACACCTGCCTCGACATTGAGACCGGAAAGGACTCCTCCCTGTGACAGCGGCAAAGCAGTGATCTCTCCACCGTCCGCGGGAGTCGAGAACAGCGTCACGCATTCTGCATTCTCAGCAGTGAAATAGAGCGTCTNNCCACGGAGAGGTCGAGCATGGCGGTGAGGATTTTTCGCTTCGTAGCTTCAAAGGGCCAGGGAAACGCGGCGATCCGGTCATGGTGATAGGTTTTCCCATCTCCCCCGATATTGAGGGAAACCCAGAGCGCCTTACCGTCGGGCCGAAAACGAGGGGAGCTGTAAGAATCATCGCTGCGAGTCAGCGCTTGCGGCTCTCCCCCTTGGACAGACACCTGGTAAAGGTGGGTGGCCACGTCTCGGAAAGCCGACTGATCACGCTCGGTTTTCGCCGTGAAAACGACCGATTTCCCATCGGGAGACCACACTGCGGTAAGCTCCTGTCCCGACTCCGTCTCTTGCCCGGCAAAGCCG
>DKKJ01000307.1:226-30929 GCA_002455175.1 Opitutaceae bacterium UBA6669 | reverse complement strand
GGATACACCTCGCTCACGAAAAGCAGTGTGTTCCCATCAGGACTCCACTTAGGCAAGCGTGCTCCGCTAGAGATCGACGTGATACGCTCCGCCTCGCCTCCCTCAAGTAAGTCCAAGACATAAATCTGAGCCGATTCATCCGAATCTCTCTTGGCAGAAAATGCGATGCGCCGACTATCAGGGCTCCAATCGATTCCTGCTTCCGCGCTCTTGGTCCGGGTCATCTGACGAGGGGCTCCTGAACCGTCGGCCCNNCGCTGCTCTGGTCCTTAGAATCGTAAGCGAGCTGCGCGAGTGCATACGCCACCCAACGTCCATCCGGACTCAATTTCGGACGGCCCACACGTTTCATCAACCAGACGTCCTCATGCGTAATCGCGCGTCGGTCCGCCGCCTGCAGTCCCACACTCAACGAAGCAATAACGACGATTGCCCACCTCAAGGTTTGAAAGCTCATCCTGTCAGTCTACGCGGACTTATCCTCGCTGCGAGCACTCTGTGGTCCCGGGCTTCACCCGTCGGTCCGGAGCTCATAGCGCCCATCGGCGCGCTTGATAAGCCTTCGTTTTAGCTCCAACTGCATGACGGTTGACGCGACCACTGCTATAGGGAGTTCGCTCTCGCGGGCGATGACATCTAGCGGAAGCAAAGCACCCCCTTGCAGGGTCGAAACCACGCGCGTTTCGTTTTCCGATAGCGGCTCGGACGCCCTCACTGAGTTCGGATGACGTGCCGGATTATCCAGAATGGGACCTGGCTGGAGACCGTTGAGATAACCCAACTCGGCGAGAATATCATCCACACACGTCAATAGCGTTGCTCCATCCCGGATGAGCTGGTGGCAACCCGACGACGACGGTTGGTCGATGCGCCCGGGTACGGCGAAAACCTGACGTCCCTGATCGCCGGCAAATTTCGCCGTGATCATCGATCCTCCATCGACATCGCTTTCCACCACCACCAGCGCTACACTCATACCGGCAACGATTCGATTCCTCATGGCGAACGTCTGCCGGTCCGGTGGGCGAGAGAAAGGAAACTCTGAGAGGATCGCCCCCTGTTCCGACAAGGCCCGAAAGAGCGCGAGGTTTTCCGGCGGATACACGAGATCTATCCCATGCCCGAGCACGCCCACGGTCCTTCCACCGCAAGAAAGGGCGCCCTCATGAGCCGCGGTATCGATCCCTCGCGCCAAACCGCTGACCACGCAATAACCGGCACGGGCTAGCTCGACCCCAAAACGACGAGCGATCGTTTGCCCATAATGCGTCGTTCTGCGCGAGCCGACAATCGCAACGCACGGACGATCCAACACATGCCTTCCCTTTCGATAGAGCCCGATGGGCGGATCGTGGATTTCTCGCAGCAGGCTCGGATACTCCAGATCGATGGAAGGCAAAAAACGCACTCCCGCCTTCGCTATCCGCTCTTCCTCTCGCTCCAGGTCAAACGAAGTGCGCCATTCGGCGATGGCTGCAGCGATGACCGGCCCGACCCCTTTTACTGCTTTCAAGGCCTCGGGGGAGGCGCGGAATAGAGAAGGAGCATCCCCGGCGAAAGCTTCGAGCAAACGACGCGTCGTGATCGGCCCGATTTGAGGCAGACCATTCAGAACTAAAAGTGCCTGCTCGAAAGACAACGCAACGGCATCCATCTCGCTCGATCTTTGCCTCTCCCCGTACCCTGCCCAGCGCACAAATGCCCCAAGTCAGGGGTGTCCAAGTCGCCTTCAAGATCACTCAGTCAAAGCACTCTTGCACCCAAGACCGTCGCACGTCCTTCGGTGGAGGCTAAATCGGAATCTGCGATGTGTCTCACCCTTGGTTTCCTCTGACTTGAGAGGAATTTACACCGAAATCATGAAAACATTTCAGATAAGGACACCTTTACGAAAAGCCCTGTTCGATTAGTTTACCTATCGGACCCAAACCCCCGTTAGGTCTGATAGTCTGTCCGTTAGTCAATAACCCTCGACCGTGTCCATCCATGAAACTTACCTCCTTGCTCGCCGCTGCCTTGGCGCTGGCGGTCTCCTCTAGTGCCGTCTTCGCGGCTCCATCCTCGGCTCCCGCCGACAAGTGGCTTAACCACTATTATCAAAATCCGCAACCGTCTGCGATTCCGGATGTGGTATTCAAACTGAGCCGCAGCGGCTATTTTGATCAAGCCGGTCAGCCTGCCCAAGCCATCGGCTTTTTCAGTACGATCTTCGCTCAAAACCCTGCATCGGTGAATGGCTGGTTCCGGGACTTCCAGAGCCTGCCTGAAAAGCATTATCGCATTCTCGCTTCCGCACTCTGGTATTCGGGAAACCCTGAAGGCGCACGCCTTCTCCGTGACCTGAGCAATAATTCTTCGCAGCAGGTCCGCGCGGGAATCGATGCTATGCTGGCCCGGGGCGCAACCCAAGTTGCCCAGACACCCGTGCTTTCGGAATCCTCTATGAACCTGCAGTGGGGAGCTTTCCTCGCGAGCGGTGATGAAAGGCACATTACCAATATCCTCGCCGCGGTCGGTTCTGGACAGCCGGGCGTGCCCGAAGCTGCCCGTATTTCGCTGGCGATGAACGCCGCTACCCACCCGCGAGTGCTGGACATTTGCCGGGCGCAACTCGACAAGCAACCCAACGAGGTCCGCTCGGTGTTGAGAGCAGCGATCAACGAAGCAGAAGCCAAACGTCAGCCAGGCACGATCTAAGCAACCTTACCTTAGATCCTAGAATCTTTAGCCGGCCCTTTCTGGGCCGGCTTTTTTGTGCCCCAACGCCTTCCTCCGCGGCCCGGTCATCCGACTCTATCGATAAAAACATTTCATGCTTTCTTCAGCCAGGTGGGGCATAGCGGATGCTGAAAAGCGGAGTATGAGCATTTCCCTCCGCCACCCCGCCTTGCTTGGCGGGCTGATCGTCGCGCTCGGCCTTTTGGGGCCTTCTGGAAATCTCCTCGCACAGAGCTCGGCCAATACCACGGTTCCCGGACTTAGCCGCGACGGCATGACCACGAAAGTGGTCAANNGGTCAAAGTCTCCGTAGTGGACAAAAAAGGTCGGTTTCGTTCCGAAGCGACTCCGGGGATCGCGGTGGTACAAAGCGCCCGATGGTCTCCCAACGACGCGGAACGCGATGGAGCCAGTGAATTCGAAATCTACCTGTCTGTCGCTCGCCTACTCGCTCAACACCCCCTTGCCGGCGTGATTGGCGTGGGAAATCAAAACGGTTCCTTTCTTNNGCTGCCATGGGCGTGCCTGTAGTGAAAGTGGCGTCGCCTGGAAAACTCACCGCCGATCCCTCCAACCTCTATATCGAAGCAGGCCAACTCTCGCCAGAAGACGCCCGCGCGGCGCTCTCGGAGTGCTTATTGACTTTGGGAACGCTCCCTCCCGCCGCGGACAATCTCAATCCAACCGAGCAGGAGCTCACGGCAATCCGAACCAAGATCGCCCGCTTCCAGCTCATCTTCGACGCCAAAGCGAATGCCATGACGGTGGCTGTTCGCTAACGCCGTCGGCCCCACGGTTGTCACGTAGGGCGAGAGGATTCAAGGCTCGCGAAACAGACCGGGATAGAGGCTTTAGATTTCTAATCGTCCCTTCAGTCAAAATCCACGAGGCTGCTTTCTCCAAAGCGGATCGCGGATGCGTTCAGGCCGACCTCTGCATCGCACATCGCAAGCGAAGAGCGCAGCGAGTTGCTCACGGCTCATTCGTAAGCGAGCGTCCGAATCTCCCCCGATCTACTCGACAGGAGTTTCGCCTGCTAGGATCGCACGGACCACTTTGCTGCCCACACGATGAGCCGCATCGAGTGCGGGCCGATAAGCGGAGTAGGCCGCTAATTTCTCGCCACTAAGGCTTTGGTGCGCGGTGGCACCGGGCCATTGCATATCAAAATTACTCGCGGTGCGCAGACAAAGCAGCCGTTGAAAATTCACCCGTCCAGCTTTGTCCAACCAGGTCAAAGCCTGAGCGGTACCCGTGTCCTCCATAGCCGTAGTCACATAATTTCCACGACCGTCCGTGTGATATTCCACCCACGCATTGGCCCACGTATTCATGCGCTCACCGTGCCAGTAGGTCATCGCTGACAAGGTATCCCCTCGCATCACCACGGGTTTTTTCAGGGCTTCGGGATAGCCGATGTACGCCTTCCTTCGCTCCGCCATACCTTCCGTATCCAACAACTCGATATCACGGGTCAACTGGTAAGCCCAGGTGGTCAAGCGAGGGTTCAGACGAAAGACCTCACCCGTATCTTCCTTGGTACGGGGCTGCTCGTAGGCCCCGACTTCCGTAGTGGCAGGTAACCGGTGCTCCACTCAGGTGGAGCTTCCCGCGGATCGATCTCGTGAGCGAGGTCACCATCCACGATCCACTCGGCCCACGCGGCAGAACCAATGGTACCGTCCCGCGGATCAATGCCCGCAATACCAGCGATCAGCCAATAACTCTGGCGCAAATCAAACCGTGGGTCTGATCCCAAAGCCATGATGGAAGCTGCCGAACGCGCAGTGCCAATCCCAGTGACGATGGCCAGCACACTGCCATCCGCATTGGTCCGCAAATCGCGAAACCCCTGGGGAAAGGGAATCACCCGATCAAGGGCTTCACGCTCAACCCACAATTGAAACTCGCCAGGCACATCTCCTGTGTCGTCTCCCGGCTCATACATCGTCACCACGACGACCTTCGGAGCCAGAGTCGCCGCCCCGACGCGTCCGCCCACTCCGCTGAGAAGCAGTATCGCAATAAAAACAAACTGCAGCCGACGGATCCGCCAGAGCCACGCGCTCAAGCGGAAATCAAAGGCGGCTCTTGGTCCTCGGCTAGAACCGTACCCGGAAAGCAAATCAGTAGAAAAAACAAACGGCACCTGCGCAGAGATCATGCGAGCCGTCAGCACCTCCCATGCCCAGGGCTGCCAAGCGGCTGCTCGCTGTGGAAGGGGGATTTCTATCGGGGCATCAGCCGTTTTCCCTACCCGGAGTTCACCTAGTTTAATCCTTCCCTGTTCTGAACCCTGCCTGTTGAAGCGAAAGCTGGCTTGCACCTTTGCGGCGGCGCTTCCTAGCTGGCCTCTCCATGAGTACATCCAACCCTTCCGAAAATGCGGTCATCAGCACTAGCTATGGGGACATGACCCTTTCCTTCTGGCCAGAGGTGGCCCCTAAGACGGTGGAGAATTTCAAGAAACTCGCCCGCGAGGGTTTTTATGATGGCACCGCGTTTCATCGCGTGATCAAGGGGTTCATTATTCAGGGCGGCTGCCCCAACACGAAGGCGGGTGCTCGCGGTATGCCCGGTACCGGAGACCCCGGTTACAAGCTCAAGGCTGAGTTCAACTCGAAACCGCACGTCCGCGGTGTCATCTCGATGGCTCGTGCCTCCGATCCTAACTCAGCCGGTTGTCAGTTCTTTATTTGTCACGGCGATGCCCGCTTCTTGGACAAACAGTACACCGCGTTCGGCGAGCTTACCGGCGCCNNCAGATCGCTTCGGTGCCTACCAAGTCAGGCGGCGGTGGCGAAAAGAGCACGCCGGTCGATCGTATCGAAGTGAAGTCGATCAAGATCGTGCCCGCCTCTGCCTAAAGACCGCCCACGGACTCAGCCCGACAAAAGCGTCGCAGGAAGCGACGCTTTTTTGTACCCCGCACCCGATATCGGAGGCCCGGATACGCTATCAAAGTCCTTTAGCTGCGATCCTACGTCGGGCTCACGGCCTTCGCTACTGCCAGATTGGTGATTTTTCCATCACGCGTATTGACGCCTTTAGCCAGCCCACGGTTTTCCTCGAGTGCTCGCACCACCCCCTGCTCGACGAGTCGCATGATAAAAGGCTCGGTTGCCTNNCGTCAGCGCGACCGTCGACGTTCTTCCGACAAGGGCTGGCATGTTGGGCACCGCATAGTGTACCACCCCTCGATAGGAATAGACGGGCTCATGATGGGAGGTGGGCCGGATCGTTTCCACGCATCCACCTTGATCGACGGCGATGTCAACCACCACACTCCCCGGTCGCATTTTTCCTACGACCGCCTTTCGAACCACCAGAGGAGCTCTAGCTGCGGGAATAAGGACCGCCCCAATCAAAAGGTCGGCTTGCACGACCGACGTTTCAATATTTGCCGGATTGGAGAGCAGCGTTACCACCCGACCACCATACTCTTCCTCGATCAACTCCAGCTTGCGGGTATCAAGATCCAAGATGGTGACTCGCGCTCCCATGCCCGTCGCCATGCGGCAGGCGTGAGCTCCAGAATTTCCGGCCCCGATGATCACCACATGCCCCGGAGCAGTTCCCGGTATCCCTCCTAACAANNATACGCCAGATCCTCCGTTCTGCGTCTGCAGGAAATAGGCCCCGATCTGGATGGCGAGGCGCCCCGCGATCTGCGACATCGGTTTCAAAAGGGGAAGCGTGCCGTCCATCGCCTCCACCGTTTCGTAAGCAATTCGTAAAACCCGACGAGCCAAGAGGGCGCGGGTCAACTCCGGCCCTGCCGCGAGGTGCAGGTAAGTAAACAACGCCTGCCCTTCACGCATCCGTGGATACTCCGGAGGTAAGGGCTCTTTTACTTTCACGATCAGGTCAGCCGTTGCCCACACACGCTCAGCATCACGTGCAATTTGAGCGCCGGCCTCCCGGTACTCCTGGTCCGTGAATCCAGCGGAAAGGCCTGCGTTCTTCTCCACCATCACACCAGCACCTGTTTCCACACAGCGCTTGGCCAAACTAGGGGTCATAGCCACTCGCGTTTCACCGTCCTTAATTTCTTTAGGGACTCCGATGATCATGTCTGAAAATTTCATCCATACTATTTTTCCGCAATCTCTTAGCGCGCCACGTCGTAGGGGTAGAATGTCTCCAAAGAAAGATGAGTTTAGCTACCAGCAAAGGATTGAAACCGGTTCTCAATCTCCTTAGCCTAGCGGCTCACGACTTAACGTTCTTTTTTGTGCCCAAACTTACTCACCTTATTGTTGCCTGCTCCGCGAACCGAGTGATTGGACGAGCAGGCAGCCTTCCTTGGTCCATCCCTGAAGATACTCAGTTTTTTAAACGTAAAACCCTCGGCCACACCGTCATTTTAGGCCGGGACTCCTGGCAGGACTGGCCGGACGCTGGGCACGGGCGGGATGTGGTTCTGCTGACTTCGCGTCCCGCGTTACCTCATAAAAGCGAATCCGCTGAAGCGGCCGGTCAATTCCGCTGCGCCGGTTCACTCTCCGAGGCGATCGAAGTCGCGCAATCATACCAGGGAGATATCTACCTTTGCGGCGGGCAACGTGTTTACGAAGAGGGCCTTCCACTCGCCACTGGCTCGCTCTTCCTCACACTCATCTATGCCCACGTCGATGGGGACCGTTATTTTCCGGATTGGAGAGGTCAGTTTTCGCGGGAGATCTCCCGTAAAGAGAGCTGCCACGAAGCCTGGCGTTACGCGTTCCTCGAGTTAGGACGCTGAGGTCGACTCACCCACCTGGACGTAATGTGGATTGGAGACGGGCGTGAGCTTGGGAAACCGCGACGTACTTTTCGGCCCAGACACGTACGGTGCGTTGTTCCGCTTCTGACAGACTCCGCGTGATCCGTGCCGGAGTTCCCAACACCATCGAGCCCGGAGGCACGATCATCCCTTGTTTTACCACCGCACCGGCCCCTACGATGCTGCGAGCACCAATCCGCGCCCCGTCGAGAACCGTGGCACCCATGCCAATCAGACACTCATCCTCGATGGTACAGGCATGGACAATCGCGCTGTGTCCGATCGTGCACCAAGCGCCAATCACCGCATCCAGGTCGTCAGCGAGGTGCACCACTGCGTTGTCCTGGATGTTGGTGCCCTCACCCACGACAATACGGGCAATATCTCCTCGCAAGACAGCTCCATAAAAAACACTCGTTTGCTCGGCCAGGGTGACGTCGCCGACAACGGTCGCGTTAGGCGCTACCCAAATCGAACGGCGGGNNGAGTACGACCGAGGTGGAGTTGAAGGCGTTCAGCGAGCGTCATATCCGGTGACTTCAAGCTGGTCGGTGCGTAAGGCAAGGCTCAAGGTCACCTTCGAACCTCTGCCGAACTGAGCTTCCCTCGAACCCTGGATTGCAGACTTCCGCACCCACCTTAATCTGGGAACCGAGCTCAGCAGTAGGTTAACCCACCGTTCCTCCATGCCCCACGCTATTCTTGCTCTGGATCAAGGGACCACGTCGTCTCGCGCAATCCTGTTCGATCGTCGAGGCGCTCCGTTGGGCAGTGCGCAGCAGGAGTTTTCTCAGCATTTTCCTCGACCGGGCTGGGTCGAACACCATCCCGACGATCTCTGGTCCACCGTGCGTCGTACGGCCACCGCTGCCCTGGGGGAAGCTAAGCTCTCCGCGCGCGACATCGCAGCCATCGGACTCACCAACCAACGGGAAACCACCGTACTCTGGGAACGCGCCACGGGACGGCCACTCGCGCCAACCATCGTCTGGCAGGATCGAAGAACCCAAGATCGCTGCGACACGCTCCGACGCCGCGGATGGGAGGATGTCGTTCGCGAACGCACTGGGTTGCTCCTCGATCCTTATTTCAGTGGGACGAAACTGGCCTGGTTACTCGACACCCTACCGGGTGCACGCCGCCGCGCCCACCGGGGCGAACTCGCCTTCGGGACCGTCGACTCGTGGCTCCTCTGGAAACTGACCAATGGAAAAGTCCATGCCACGGATGTCACCAACGCATCCCGCACATTGCTCTTCAATGTGCACCGAGGTGAATGGGACTCCTCTCTGCTCAAAGGTCTGCGCATCCCCGCAGAGGTGCTACCGGAGGTGCGTTCTTGCAGCGAAGTTTTTGGAGAAGTAAGCGCCATCTCAGCTCTGCGCGGCGTGCCGATCGCAGGTGTCGCCGGGGATCAGCATGCCGCGCTCTTCGGGCAGGCTTGTTTCCGCCCAGGGATGGCGAAAAACACCTATGGTACGGGTTGCTTTCTCCTCCTCCATACCGGTCAAAAAGCCGTTCGTTCCCAACATCGCCTGCTAACGACTCTGGCCTGGAAACTAGGTCCCCGCGCTCCGTTGGAATATGCCTTGGAAGGCAGCGTCTTTATCGGAGGAGCCGTCGTTCAATGGCTACGCGATGGGCTCGGCATCATTCGAAACTCTCGGGAGGTCGGTCCTCTGGCGGAGCAGGTTTCAGACTCGGGTGGGGTCGTCTTTGTCCCCGCCTTCACCGGTTTGGGAGCCCCCCATTGGGACGCATCGGCGCGTGGCGCCATTTTCGGGCTCACGCGCGGCACGACTGCCGCCCACCTCGCGCGAGCTGCAGTGGAAAGCATCGGCCTCCAAGTGACAGATCTTCTATCCGCGATGCAGGCCGACACGGGGCAGCGACTGAGGGAACTGCGAGTCGATGGCGGCGCCACCGTCAACGATGCCCTGCTTCAATTCCAAAGCGACCTTCTCCGAGTGCCTGTCATCCGTCCCCGCTTTACAGAAACCACGGCTTTGGGAGCCGCCTTTCTCGCCGGTTTGGCGGTGAACTTTTGGAAGGATCAAAAAGAAATCGCCGCGCTCTGGGCACGCGACCGCAACTTCACTCCGCAAAAGAAATCTTCCGCCACCCAAGCCCTAAGGAAACGCTGGCAACAAGCCGTCGACCGAGTCCGCGATTGGGAGAGCTGACTTCGGCCTGCTCAACCGCGTCCCGCAAACTTCCTCAGATACTTCAGCGCGATGGTGAACTCGTGCGGACACTCCGTTCGCATTGTGAATGGTTCACGCGTTTCCGGATGCGACAACGTGAGCTCACTAGCGTGAAGCGCCAGCCGTTCCAACAGAGGTTTTTCTTCGGTCCGTCCTTTGTATCCACGTTTTAGATCCGACAAACGCAGCGCGATCCCTGGCACTCCATAAAAGCGATCTCCGAGGATGGGTGCTCCAATCGCAGCAAGGTGTACCCGCAACTGATGTGTGCGCCCGGTCAGGGGTCGACACTCAATCCAGGCATAACGGCGGCCGCGAGGATCCGTAAAGCGCTCCAAGGTCCGGAACTCCGTTGAGGACGCCTTCCCTCCCCGCTTTTTGAAGACACGCATCCGACCGGGGTTGTCCTCGTCCTCCCCCAAAGCCAAATCCACGGTGAACGTATCTGGGAGATTTCCATTTTCGTCTCGGACCGGAGCCACCACCTTCATCGCCTCATCTTCCGGCAGAACCACCACCAAGGCGTGATAGAGCTTGCTGACGGTTTTCGATTGAAACTGGCCGCTGAGATAATCCAACGCCGGCTTGGTTTTCGCACAAAGGACCAAGCCGCTCGTATCAGCGTCTAGTCGATGGACGTTAGCCACCTCTTTGCCCAGTTCTTGGTGAACCGTTCCCATGAGATTCTCTCGCTTTTTATCCCAGCGATCAGGCGCCACCAAAAGCCCGCTTGGCTTGTCGAAGGCCATAACCGCGGAATCTTGATACACGATGGGAGGAAGAGGCATCTCACTCGGATGCACCGATTCAGGGAAAACTTCAAATGCCTCCTCACTCGAGTCCTCAGTATCTGCACCAAACTTCACAAGAGTTTCACATCGTCCGCTTCGGAAGCAGCTCTCCGGGAGCAAGTAGCCAGTATCGCGGCTAAAAAAAAGTANNAAAAGTAAGCCTTAGTCCCCGCGGCAGAAGGGGCTTGCCGCCTTTTCTTCGCCCGCGCTGCCTTCACTCCTGCGCCGTACGGATTTCGAGCCGATAAACGGTGTGGATACATGGCAGCCCTCCCTCGAAGTTTACTGCATTTCGGTGCAAACCTGATGACGACGCGCGTATCGCAGCGTCTCAAATCCGCGCGTCAGGCTATCCCAGCCCAGGAAAAGACCTACCGTGACTTAATTAAGGTCATCTCTACCACCGCTTTTGGACATGACGCCGAGATCACCGCGAATCTTCCCTACGCTGAATTTCAAAAGCGACNNGGTCAGCCCTACATCGATCGTATCAAGGCGGGCGAATCCAACATCCTTTGGACCGGTAAATGTTCTTTATTTGCCCTAACTTCAGGAATGACGTCAGGCCGTACCAAGCAAATCCCGGTGACGGATGCGCTGCTTAAACACTTCCGCCAGGCCGGTTCCGACTCCCTGCTCTACTATTCGGCCCGAGTCGGACACACCGGTGTTTTTCAGGGACGTCACCTTCTCTTGGGCGGTTCTACGGCGCTCACACCCTTAGAGACCACGTCCGGTCACCCGTCGTTCGCGGGTGATTTGAGTGCCATCGCCGCGCTCAACTTGCCGACGTGGGCAGAACAGCACTTATNNGCCCAAGAAACTGGCTGCGATTGCGGAGCGAACCGTTGGAAAAGACATCACTCTGATCGGCGGCATCCCCAATTGGCTCATCGTCCTCGCACAAGCAGTTCTCGCACGTAGCATCAACGGTAAAATCCGGCCTACCTACTTGAAGGCGGTCTGGCCTAACCTCGAATGCTTGGTCCACGGTGGCGTACCGATCGGTCCCTTCATGGAGGAGATCCGTGCCATTGTCGGCCCAAAGGTCAATTTCCACGAGGTCTATCCGGCTTCCGNNGGATTCATCGCCGCTCAAGATGCTGATGCCACCTTCGGTCTCCGTCTGATGACCGACACCGGACTGTTTTTTGAATTTCTTCCCATGCGGGAGTTTGTGGAGGCGCGCATCGGCCCTCTGGGTGCCCGCACTGTCCCCCTCTCTGGAGTTCGTCCCGGCATTGACTATGTGCTGGTACTGACCACACCGAGCGGACTCTGCCGCTACGTCATCGGCGACGTGGTTCGATTTATTTCCACCGACGTCCCTCGGATCGTCTACATGGGAAGGACGAAGCTCCAGTTGAATGCTTTCGCCGAACGTACGATCGAGAAAGAGATCACGGACGCCTTGTTAACCGTATGCCAGCGTCACGGCTGGAATATCGTCAACTTTCACGTGGCTCCGCTCTTTGGAGAGATGACCCACGGTCAGCAACGCGGTCGGCACGAGTGGTGGATCGAGTTGAAGACACCCACGGCGGTGACCCCGACCGGTCCCGTAATCGCGGCCGAACTCGATACCGAGCTCCAGCACCTCAACAGCGAGTACCAAGCTAAACGTACAGGTGGCTTCATGGACGCTCCCGTCGTCCGGTTGGTCATGCCTGGCTTATTTGAACAATGGATGCGCGCCGCCGGTAAGTGGGGTGGCCAAGGAAAGATGCCCCGGTGTCGCAGCGATCGGCATATCGCGGAAGAGCTGGCCTTGCTAGCTCGCTTCTCGGACGACGCCTGAGCAAAAACGCGCATTTCGCGGGATTTCGCGGGTCTCAGACCGTTGGCACGGAGTCTGCTAAACCTATATCACGATTCCCTGCTAAGGTAGGGATTTGGGGTAACATGGATATCCGTCCGCAAGGTCGGAAGAAAATAGAGGGCCCGGCGTAAGGGGTTTCGCCGGGCCCTTCCTTTTCCCCCCACGCTCTGACAGAACCCTACAAACGACGCTACCCATCGGACGTTTGCGTAAAAAAGCCGCGGCTTTGCGGGCCGCGGCCGAGAGCCTCAAAGGCTAAAAAAGCTTACCCTGCCACCTTGCGCAGAAGCGTGATCCGTCCGATCGGCAGCCACTCGGCGACGAGGATATCTCCGTTGTTCAAGAAGATCGCGTCATGCGGGGTGATGAACTGCCCCGGAGTGAACTCATTCCGCTTCTGAGGGCGGCGCGAACCGACCTTGCCGTTGGCCTCGCGACCGTCACCCAACTGGGCGACGACTCGGTAATTGCGGTCGAGGATGCAAACTTGGCTGTCCAGGTCAGGACAAAGCATCCACTCACCCCGGGTGTGGAAGTGACAGGGCATGCGGAGACGTTCGTCATCCTTGATCGTTTTCAGGTGTTTACCGTCCAACGTAAAGGTTTGCACCCGACGATTGCCTCGATCCGCGATGACCAAAACTGGTTCTGAACCCCGGGTGTCGACCCATTGACCATGCGGGCTCTTGAGTTCGCCGTCACCTTCCCCGGGTTTGCCGATTTCGCCGAGGAACTTCCCCTTGGCCGAGTAGCGCAGCATGTGGTGCGAGCCATAGCCGTCGCCAACGTAGAAGTCGCCATTGGGAGCGAATGCGACGTTGGTGGGAATGAAGTTGATCGGCTTCTCCGCGTACGACGGTGTTTCCTTGGGATAGCCATGCGACCACAGCACTTCCCCCTTCAACGAGGTTTTCACCACGCGGGAGCGAGCGGTGTCGCAATGGTAAAGGATTTCCGAACCACCTTCTTTGCGCACATCTAACCCGTGCGCTCCTCCGCGGAATTCAGCACCAAAGGCGCGAATAAACTTACCTTTGGAGTCGTACACCACGATGGCTTCCGGACGCATGCTGGAGGCGTGCACGGTGTGCCCCACATAGATGTTACCCTGGCTATCTTGAGCCAGACCATGGGTGTCACCCCACACCATACCTTCGGGGGGGAGGAGCCAATCGTGAACGCATTCATAGGTGTGTTCACCGGATCCCACGACCAACGCGCGGTTGGAGGCGGCACGAACAAACGGAGCGGAAATCGAGCTGACGGCAACGGTGGCTGCCACCTGCGAGACAAACGAACGACGAGTTTGCATAAAATTCAGAAGGGGAAAGTAAATGAAAGGGTACTTGCGCAGACTTGCGGTTTACGGCGTGGGAGTCGAGGGCGCGTTTGCCGCCGCTTTTTCCGCCTTGGCCGCGGGTGCGGAATTCGTCCCCAAGTTGGCATTAAATTGCTGTGCGCGAATCTCGTTCTGCAGTTGGGAGATCTGATCCTCGATCCGACGAATCTTACGTTGATCCACCAACTTCGATCCCAGGCCCTCCGCCGCCGCAGGAGTCACCTTGGTCTGCCAAAGATAGAGAGAGCGCAAACGGCTCAAAGGCGCCAGCTGAGGCAGTCCAGCATCCGTGACCGCCGTCGTATGGAGATTCAAATACTCGAGGTTTTTCAACGGAGCCAAATGAGCCAAGCCAGCATCGGTCACCGCCGTACGGTCAAGGCTGAGGCGGCGAAGGTTCTTCATTTCGCCCACCACACGCAGCCCCTGATCGGTCACCCCCGTCTCACCCAAATCCAGCGTTTGCAACGCCAGCGCCATCGGCGCGAGCTCCGCCAGTTGCTGATCGCCAAACTTCTCTCCCCGNNACCAGCAGGCGCGCGTTGAGACTGAACCACGGGCTATCGATCGACAAAGGACGAATCGGGATGCCTAGCTTTTTCTCCAGCTCCAAAGCCGTGGCCAATGAAGCCGCCCGCTCGGGAACGGGGGGCCGCATCGCCGGGAATCGAGGCGCCAGGGCCTCCACAAGAGGGGCCGGCACATCCGCCTTCGCCAGGGTAAGATCCTTGGGCGCTCCCGCGTCGATCCACCACTCCAGCACCGATACTTCCTGATCCGTGAGCTGAGGTTTGCCCTTGGGAGGCATGTGCTCTTTGGACTCCAGTGGAAGGTGGACGCGCTGCATCATCCGGCTTTGCGCGGCACTCCCCGCGACGAAGGAGGGACCGCTCTTTCCGCCTTTTACCAAGGCTTCCCAGGTATCGTAGCGAAGGTCTCCATTGCTCTTGGACGGACCGTGACAGGAGAAACACTTCTGTTCGAGAATCGGATGAACAACGTGATTGAAAACAACGACCTGATTCAGGTCGGTGATCGGTGGCTCCGGTGCTTTAGGCAGCGCAAGGTAGTCCTCCCCGTGAGTGAGCGATCCGCCCAAATGACCAGCGATAGAAAGGGCCACAATCGTCACCACCCACGTCACCGTATAGACTTTACGCCAGCGAAGCGCGTGCACGCCCAGCAAAACAAACGCCAGAACCGTGGTACCGACCCCAACCACGCGGTGCTGAAAGAGAAGATCAGGGTCGTATCCACCATCCCCTGCCAGCCACCATCCGAAAGCCGCCGCGAAGAGTGAGCTCCCCGCAGAAACCACCAAGATCAGCGTACGCACCCCATCACTGAGGCGCGGTGCCCGCGGGAACCACGCCACCATTTCGAGGAGGGCGAGCAAAATCAAAATTCCGATAGGCAAATGCACCACGAGGGGATGCAAACGGCCAAGAAACAGAAGCAGGGATTCCATTCAGCTCAGGGTGAAGGTTGGGTTAAAGTGGAAAAGAGGACACTCTAGCGGAGACACATCGAAGGTCCTCAACACGCATGGCTAGGTGATGGAGAAATGAAGGCGATCCTGTTTCCTAAAAAAATAAGTAGGAGCTAGAAATCGAGAAAGGTCACCCCTGGGCATATGCAAACGCGCTGAGGTTAAAGTGATTGCGGGCTCAATCCGTCCGTAGCCAACGAGCATTCTTCCCTCCTCCGATCACGTCAGGTGAGAATACCTTTGAGCAGGTGCCCCTCCACATCGGTCAGTCGGAAGTAGCGACCTTGGTGACGGTAAATCAGTTTTTCATGATCAATCCCCAGGAGGTGGAGCATCGTGGCCTGCAGATCGTGGACTGAGACCGCGTTCTCCGTGATGTTGTAGCCAAAGTCATCCGTCGATCCGTAGACGATTCCTGGGCGGACTCCTGCTCCAGCGAGCCAGACCGTAAAGCAGCGGGGATGATGATCTCGCCCGTAGTCGGTCGAAGTCAGCTTGCCTTGCGAGTAATTGGTGCGACCAAACTCTCCGCCCCAAACCACGAGCGTATCCTCCAGCAAACCTCGCTGCTTGAGATCCTTGATGAGAGCATAGCAGCCGCGATCCACATCGGCGCACTGGCGCCGGATTAGTTTTGGGAGGCTGCCATGATGGTCCCAACCGGGATGATAGAGTTGGATAAAGCGAACGTCTTTCTCCGCCAACCGGCGCGCCAAAAGGCAATTGGCCGCAAAGGTGCCGGGCTGCTTCGCTTCCTCTCCGTAAAGGTCGTAGGTGGAAGCCGGCTCGCCACTGAGATCCATCACGTCCGGCACGCTGGTCTGCATCCGGTAGGCCATCTCATACTGAGCGACGCGCGAGGTGATTTCGGCATCTCCCAAATTCTCATACTGCTGAGCATTCAACTCCGCCAAACGATCAAGCATCTTTCGCCGACCACCTGAGGTCACGCCTTCAGGGTTCTTGAGAAAGAGTACAGGATCTCCTCCACCTCGGAATTGAACGCCTTGATGCAAGCTCGGTAAAAATCCATTCCCCCACAACCGAGAATATAGCGGTTGGTCGATGCGGTCTTTGGAGATGAGCACGACAAATGCGGGGAGATTTTCGTTTGCGCTGCCCAATCCATAGGACAGCCACGCGCCCATAGATGGGCGGCCGGGTAGCTGGTTGCCGGTTTGGAAAAAGGTGATCGCGGGATCGTGGTTGATGTGCTCGGTGTGCATGGACCGGATGATACAGAGATCATCCACCATCTTGGCCGTATAAGGCATCAACTCACTCACCCACGCTCGGCTTTGTCCATGCTGTGCAAACTGAAAATGGGATCCGGCCAGAGGTAGACGCGACTGGTGAGCCGACATCCCTGTCAGCCGTTGCTTTCCGCGGACGCTCTCCGGGAGGTCCTCACCATTCAGCCGGTTCAAGATCGGCTTGTAGTCAAACATGTCGTGCTGCGACGGCCCGCCCGCCATGAACAGATAGATAATAGCTTTTGCTTTCGGCGCAAAATGGGGACCACCGAGCGCTCCTCGAAACGCAGAAGCTGCACCGGGCTGCGCCTGAACGGAGCGTTGCAGAAGGTTCATCAACGACACACCGCCCACACCCATTGCAAAACGGGAAAAGAACTCTCTCCGACTCAGATTGAAATTTACGTGATCACAAAACATGGGAGCAGGCGCCGGGTCAGCGACGCATCAGGGTTTCATCGAAATTCAACAACGTTTGCGCGAGGATGGTCCCCGCCGCTCGATCAACGAGAGGGAGACGCTCGTCGCTCTGCGCTTCGCCCATCGTCATCAGTTTCTCCGCGGCTGCGGGGTCGCTGGCAAACTCGGCTGCCTGTTCTTGGTAAAGCTGCTTGAGAATAGCGACCTGCGCCGGCTGCACCGCGCGTCCAGTCACCAAGGTGAAAGCCCAGCCGATCTGCTCCTCGAGAGTTGATCCGCCTTCTTTGAGCATGCGCTCGCCAATCTTACGCGCAGCCTCGACCAACTGCACATCGTTCAACAAGGCCAGCGCCTGCAGCGGGGTGCTCGTGCTCTGGCGCTTCACGGTGCAGACGTTGCGCTCCGCAGCATCAAACATGATCATCGTAGGAGGCGGCACTGTCCGCTTCCAAAACGTGTACATGCTTCTCCGATACAAGTCGTCGCCGGTTCCCTGATCGTAACGCGGTCTGCCCATGGCGATTTCTTCCCAGAGACCAGGTGGTTGGTAGGGTTTGACGCTGGGTCCGCCGACTTTCTCCACGAGCAATCCGCTATTCATCAAGGCCTGGTCTCTTAGCATCTCCGCGGTCAAGCGCCGCATGGAGCCGCGCGCAAGCAGCACATTCTGCGGATCGCGAGCCATCAACTCGGGGTTAGCCAACGAAGATTGGCGATACGTTGCCGACAAAGCGATTTGTCGAACGGCGCGTTTCATGTCCCAACCGCCTTGAATGAAGTCCCCTGCAAGCCAGTCCAAGAGATCTTGATGAGACGGTGGGGCTCCTTGTACGCCGAAGTTATCACTCGTCTCCACCAAGCCATGGCCAAACATCATTTGCCATAGCCGGTTGACGGTCACCCGCGCCATCAGCGGATTAGCGGGATCAAGCAACCACTGCGCAAGTCCGAGGCGATTTCGCGGTGCCTGCTTGGACATGGGCGGAAGCGCATGCGGAGTCGCCGCGACGACTTCTTCACCCGGCGAGTCATAAGCACCGCGCAACAACACATAGGCCTTACGAGGCTGCGGCAGTTCCTCCATCACCATCGCCTCCGGAGCCATCATCACGATCCGATTCTGCGCCTCGTGCATCACCTGCAAAGTGCGACGCGCTTGCCGCGAGGGCTCATCTACGACGCTGACAAAATAGTCCTGAAGCCCTTGGCGCTGGGACGCGGTGAGCGCAGACAAATCCGTTTTCCAAACGTCTGCGAACGTGCCCTGTCCGGCCAGATGTGACACCTCCAGCGGCGTCAAAGCCCGATTGAAAAGGCTCAACTCATCCACTTTTCCGCCAGTAAATCCGCTGTCGCGAAAACGGTATCCAATCGTCAGATCCGGCTCGGTACCATCGTAGATCACATCCTTGAAGAGCCCATCTCTGACAACTTCGAGCTTCGCGGCAGTACCATTGACAAAAACCGTCACGCCTGCCGCACGACTGGAGCCATCATAGGTGACGGCCACGTGCGTCCACGCTGACGGAGCGACCGGGTCATGAGTCACGACCTTGATCGATGCACCGGGCCAGAGGTAGTGAAGCCCAAAAGCCACTCGACCTTTCTCCAGAAGAATCTCGTAACCACGACTGCCCGCGTCGGCGGGGGCCTTGCTCCGATGAATCACCACTGAACGAGGAGCCAAGGTGGCCGGAGGCTGAATCCACAACGAGAGCGTGAACGAGTCGGTTCGCTTGAAATGGCCGACCTTGGGAAATTTAAGACCGTTTTCCCCATTGAGCGTCACCGCTTGGCCAATCTTGCCTGGTTCAAACAAAGGGTTCTCCACCTGAATGCCAGCGCCCTCTGTCCCATCGGCATTGGTCACCTTTTCATCCGTGATCGCGTCGAACGAGTAATGCGCCACGCGTCCCGGGAGCACCACAGGAAACTCTCCTTTCGAATTCGCCCAGGTGGCAAAAGCGGTGCTCGAATCCGTTTTCGCCTTCTCCACGGCCTGAGCCGCCGTGCGGGTCTGCTCGCGCAACGCAGCGAGTTCAAGATCCTGCTCGTCCGTTGTGAGCAAGAGGGTGGGTACCGGCATCGAATCAGCAAACCCCTTAAACGAAATCTGACCCGCTTCATCGATGTTCTGGAAAAAGGCCGCCAACGAGAAAAAGTCCTTTTGGGAAATGGGATCGTACTTGTGATCGTGACACCGCGCGCATTCGAACGTCAGTCCCAGAAACGCGGTGCCGAAGGTCGCAACCCGATCGGCGACATACGCCTGACGATATTCCTCCTCCACAATTCCGCCCTCCTCATTCTGTATGTGCAGACGATTGAATCCCGTCGCGAGCCGCTGCGACTTAGTCGGTGACGGCAGGAGGTCACCTGCCAACTGTTCGATCACAAACTCGTTGTACGGTTTATTCTCATTGAAGGCACGAATAACCCAGTCCCGCCAAGCCCACATCGCCCGAGGGCGATCCAGTTGATACCCGTGGGTGTCTGCGAAACGCGCCACATCCAGCCACTCGACTGCCATGCGTTCACCATAGCGAGGAGAGGCCAGCAGTCGGTCCACGACTTTTTCGTAAGCCTCCGGCGAACGATCTGCCAAGAAGTCTTCTCTTTCGGCGAGTGTCGGAGGTAGTCCCGTCAGATCGAACGTGACGCGGCGCAACAAACGCTCGCGGTCGGCCTCGGGCGAAAGTTTCAATTGCTCCTGCTTCAGCCTGTCGACGACGAAAGCGTCGATCGGAGACACATTGCTCTGACCAGGCACGGGAGGCGGGGTAATTTTTTCCAGTGAAGAAAACGACCAGTGCCCCGCCCAGGTCGCGCCTTCTGCCACCCAGCGGCGCAAGGTAGAGATTTCTGTCGCGGTTAATTGCCGCACCGCCGTCTTCGGCGGCATCACTTTGTCGCTTTCGTGACTAATGATGCGTGCGACCAACGCACTATCATCCGGTTTTCCTGGCCGCACTACCGTAACTCCATTTTGCGTACGGAAGAGTCCCTCCTTCGTATCCAGTCGAAGCTTCGCTTCACGGGTTCCTTCATCTGGTCCGTGACAACGAAAGCAGGCGTCGGAAAGAATGGGCAGAACTTCGCGGCGGAAATCGACCTTGCCCCCTGCTGCCGCAAGCTCGCATGCAGAGACTAGGCAAAAGCTAAAGAGAACAAGCAGACGCAGCCTCACGTGAAAAAAAGTCGCGAGTGTTCGAGGCATGAGGAACTGCCCAAGGGTGGGGAAACCAGGTGCACGCATGGGTCAATCTACTGTATACAGGTCATGAGATTTGGCGAATAGAAACCTGTGGTTCCAAGAGGAATCTCCTGGATGCGTTGCGGTGACTTTCTCCGCTCACAGTTGACGTAGTCGCAAATACCCGGCGGACTTCACGGGTACGCCAATTCCCTCGGTCACCATGGCGTTTCCTGGTGCCTGTCAGTTGAAGTTTCACTGCTCATTTATGATCCCCACCATCATCCTTCACGGGTATAGCGATGCCGCAGAATCGTTTCGACCGATCGCACGTTTCCTCGTCAAACAAGGGTTCTCCGTCATCGACATCCACTTGGGAAATTACGTGTCGCTTGAGGACACCGTCACGGTACCCGGCCTCGCCAAAGCCTTTCACACGGCTCTCCTCAACAAAAAGCTCACCCTCGAAAAACACAGCTTCAACCTGATCGTTCATTCCACTGGTAGTTTGGTGGCAAGAGAGTGGCTCACCCGCTATTTTCTCGAAAAAAATCTCCCCTGCCCTGTCCGACGTTACTTGATGCTCGCGCCGGCCAACTTCGGATCTCCGCTCGCATCCATGGGAAAAACCATGCTGGGCCGTGTCATCAAGGGGTGGAAGACGGGTTTCGAGTCGGGCCGTGAAGTTCTCAATGCCTTAGAGATGGGTTCTCAGTACACGCGAGCCCTAGCCAAGCGGGATTTGTTTGGCCCCAGTTCCTTCTATGATCCCGCCCATTGCTACACCGCAGTCCTCGTGGGAAGCAAACCCTACCAAAGCGGGTTGCGTCGTTTGGCGGATCGAAACGGCGGCGATGGCACCGTCTATGTTTGCACCGCGAATTTAAACGCCAGCGGGATGACGCTGAAATTTGGTCGCAAAAATGAACCGACCGAACTGACGCCCTGGTCGCGCACCGCCCAACCTATCGCCTTTGGAGTCTTCCCCGATCGCGACCACGAATCGATCACTCTACCTGAGCAGGGCAAAAAGTCACTCGGTGCCATGATTACGCGTTTTCTCCGCATCGATGACGAAGCGGCCTACCGTGCGTACTCTGCCGATTGCGACGCGCTCACAGCAGAAACGCTCCCGGCCTCGCCCTCAGATAAAATCTTTCACACGTATCAAAACCTGGCCACATGTCGTCGACGACCTCGGTTATGGAGTCTCAGACTACTTCTTAGAGTTCTACGAAAAAGCTAAGTCCCCCGCGGATGAACTGAAGGTCGACCGGTTGATGATCAAGATTCACGAAGAGGTTCTAGAGAGCGTCCATGTTTTCGGTCCGGACCCTAGCTACCGCTCGCTCCTTTTCGATTTAACTGACCTCCGTAAGGCGATCGCAGGGGGGAAGAAACTGATGTTTTCACTCTCGGCGGCTCCCTTGAGCACTCTGATTAGTTTCGCCGCTGGTGAGGAAAACGATGTGGGNNCTGCACGGCCAGTCGGGCCAATCCTTCTGGCGCGACAACCAAACTTTGCTCGCCGACTTGCAGATCGAGCGGCAGCAAACGGAAAACGTCTTCACGCTCGATACGGTGGAAAAATGAAAGGTCATCTACCCCGCTGGCAAAAGGCGCCCGCCCTCGCGCTGACTCTAATTCTTACCACGTTCGCATCGCTGTGTTCCCTCTCGGCGAAAATCGTGTGGTCGACACAGGTGGAGGAAATTGACGCGACCTCGCTCCAGGAAAGCGTGAGCGCGCGTTTCGATTTTCGCATAGAGGGAAAAAAGCCGGTGAAAATCATTTCGATCGACTCCGGTTGCAGCTGCACCGTCGCCCGCGATGCGCTTGCGGAGTACGCACCGGGACAACAGCACTCCCTGACCTTTGATTTTACCATCGGTGGAAGGATTGGTCGGCAAGAGCGTGAGATTCTTCTCGTGACCGACGAGTCGCCTCAGCCCCAGAAACTCACCTTGATCGTCAATATCGAAGAATTGGCCAAACTCAGCACGCGACTGCTGGTGTGGAAAATCGCAGAATCAGGTGAAGAAAAAAGTGTGGATTTGATTTTCTCCCGCCCCGGTCATTCTCAGCTGGATACACCAAAAACAGAAACGAATGACTTTGCGATCCGCCTCGAAACGAGCGCTGAGCGCCCGGGTCATATCCGGATCCACGTCAAGCCCCTCGACACTTCAGAGCGCCGGCATGGAGTGATCCGTTTCCCGGTTCACATCGACAATCAGGCACAGACCCTTNNGTCACTCATGAGCCGATTCCGTTGGAGCGAGTTCTCACGATTGGGTGGCGTGCTTCGTCTCTGCGCGTTTGCCAGCGCCCTGACCGCGGCGTTTCATCCGCGCGCCCCTCGCTGGAATGTAGAAGCCGTTTCCTCCGCTGGAGAAATCACCTTGGAGGAGGCGCTACGTTTGCCCCAAGAACAGGTGCTTTGGGTTGATGCCCGCTCGCGGGCCGCCTATGCTAAGGGGCACATCCCGGGCGCGCTTCTGCTCAATGAAGAGGAATGGGAGTCGCTATTGGGCCCCTTCATCGAGGCGTGGGACAGCCAGCCTCATATCATCGTCTACTGCAGCTCGAGTCAGTGCCGTGCCAGCGCATCTGTGGTCAGGCGACTTGGCGCCGAGCTTAGCATCGAGAAAGCTCGTGTGCTCCATGGGGGATGGGAAGCCTGGCAAACCACCCGTCATGTCACGACACGCTGAACGGTGGATCCGGATCGGCCTGGTCGTGCTCTATGCGATCACGGGCATCCTGAAACTCAAGGATCCCGCCGCCTTCGCCTTCACCCTGGAAAACTATCGTTTACTTCCCGCCACCGGAAGTGCGGCCCTGGCCTTATTTGTCCCCTGGATGGAAATAGCCTGCGCCCTCACGTTACTCAGCTCTTCCTGGAGAGGCACGGGTTGGTGGATCGCTGCTCTCTTGGGGTTCGGGTTCAGCGTTTTCGTGCTTTCAGCCTGGATACGTGGACTCGATATCCACTGCGGTTGTTGGGGCGACTCTGCCTATCAACCTATCGGCGTAATCGCGGCGATCCGCGCTGTGGGTTTGCTCATCCTGGCTCTCTTCGGATTGCGACACCAACTCCGCGCGGCCCGAGCTCCTTCTCCGAAGGCGTCTGAGACTCAAGTCCGTTAGTTTAAATTGCGGCGCTCGCGGCACGCTCCCGGTTCATCCACACCTTGGCGGCACTTTTCATGCGCGTGAGGATGTAGTACACGGTCTGACTTCGAAGCCGCACCAACTGACCGCCCACGATCTTGGGAACGAAGTCCTGGGGCACGTCCAGAATTTGCTCAGGGGTCGCTGCGTCGAGCCCTTTGCACAAAATGGCCGTCATCGCTTTGGTCAGTGTCTGCACATGAGGTCCCAGCGAAATGCGAAAGTGGGTGGCGCGGGTCGCCGGATCGACCCTTAGAAATACCCCTACCGTATCGGTACACTCCTCATCCTTACGCACGTCCTCTAGATCAAAGCGTTGTCCCTCCTTTGGTGAACAGCCCGCCGATTGATCGGCATAAACAATCAGATTTTCCCGTTTCTCGTCCTCGGGGAGAGAATCGAAAAACGCGACAATTTCGGCGAGTGCGGGAGGATAAGCGGACATGAGCTAAAAAGGGCTCAGAAAAGGACGGCCTGCGGTGAACCAAATAAAATCCATATCGTTCCCGAACTACCCTGGTGCGTCGCCCTTNNGGTTGCCCCATTCCGTCCAGGAGCCGTCGTAGTTGCGCACCTTGTCGTAGCCGAGGAGATACGTGAGAACAAACCACGTATGGCTGGAGCGTTCGCCAATCCGGCAATAGGCGATGATATCGTCATGGGGCCGTAGGCCCAGCTTGTCGGTATAGATCGCCTTGAGCTCCTCGTACGTCTTGAAAGTGCCGTCGTCATTCGCGGCCATCTTCCACGGCACACTGCGAGCTCCCGGGACATGGCCTCCGCGGAGCACCCCTTCCTGCGGGTACTCGGGCATGTGCGTGATTTCACCGCGGTACTCACCGGGTGAACGCACATCGATCAAAGGGCGCTGAGCTCGGGAATGAGAAAGGGTATCCTCAAAAAAGGCCCGAATCTCCGCATCGTGGCGCTGTCCAGAAGCGGGATAGACCGTCGGCTGCACGACCGGTTTTTCGCGAGTCATCGGTCGTCCATCCGCCTTCCACTTCGCACTGCCCCCGTCGAGCAACTTCACACGGGTGTGCCCAAAGAGCCGGAAAGCCCAGAGCGCATACGCAGCCCACCAATTGGACTTGTCGCCGTAAAAGACCACGGTCGTGTCAGGCGTGATGCCATTTTTCGAACACACCGCAGCGAAGGCCTCGGGAGAAATATAATCGCGCTCCGTGTTATCCTGTAAATCACCCCGCCAATCGATGTGCACCGCCCCGGGAATATGACCGGTATCGTAAAGTAGAACATCCTCGTTGCTCTCAACAATTCTCAGTTGGGGATCGTGGAGGTGGTCCTGCAACCAAGCTCCATCGACCAACACTTCGGGATGTGCGTAGGCAGCAAATTTTGGATTCATCGGGAATTACAGCGTTTCTGCCAAGTTGGGAACTCTGCGCACAAACTCAAGTTAACCCACGGATTCGAGCCAGACTGGAAATGACTCCGTGCGACCCAGCTCCTCCGAACCAAGACCCTCACAGTCATCCCTACTTCCTGACACCTAACCGATCACCCATGCGCGCATAGGTTTCTAGGCCATCGGCGCTTTGCGTGAGAACGTCTTCGTCGAACTGAATGCAGTTCTTCTGGAAAAGGGTGATCACACAGGAGCCACCAAACTTAAACATTCCTTTTTCTTCACCTTTGGCCACACGCCGGCCCGGTACGTAGGTCTGCAGTATAGATCCCACATTAGTCGCGCCCACCTCGATCATCGCGACACGGCCAAAGACGGTTTCGTCGAGCAGGGTGATCTGGCGTTTGTTTTGCACGAGTCGCTGGACATTCAAGCGGAGCGCCACCGGACTCACTGAATAGAGCCAACCATTGATCAACCGGCCATCATCGGGTTTTCCCGCCACGGGAAAATGAAAACGGTGGTAATCCACGGGACAGAGCCGGGAAATGAGCATGGACCCACCTGCGAACGCGCTCGCTAGGGAATCGTCGCCCAGAAGATCGCGCAGCGTGAATTTCGCGCCCTTCACATAAAAGCCAGGAGCCGTCTCGACATCGGCAAAACCCAAATGGCGCCCGTCGGCGGGAAACACCGCCAAGGTCTCATCAGCCTGCGCGGCGATGGGTCGAGCCCCCGGCTTCACCGCGCGAGTAAAAAATTCATTGAAGGTTTTGAAGGCGTAGGCCGACTTGGCGAACTCCTCGACGTCCAGATTGTAGTCGACGATGAAGGGAAAGACCCGTCGCGCGCTGTCGCTCAAACTCATCCGCCACCCGTAGTATCGGGAAAACAACGACCGACGCACCACCAACCAGGTGGCAAACCGACCGAGAGGATTTTCGTAGGCCCAGCGCAGCCAGCGTTCGCCGTAAATCGACTCCGTTTCGATCTGTCGGGTGTAGCGATTATAAAAGCGAATCGGTGCGGACATCAGCAGAAATTAAAAGAACTTCTTTGCTTTCTCAAACCAACTCTTGGAGGTCGGGTTCTCTATGTCTCCGCTAACCAAGGCAAATTGTTCGAGCAGCTTACGCTGTTCCGCGCTCAGCGACTGCGGAACTTCCACGTGAACACGCACGAGTTGGTCACCTTGGTCCCCACGATTGCGCAAGGAAGGCATACCTTTGCCGCGAAGACGGAATGTCGTCCCACTTTGCGTTCCAGCGGGAAGTTTGAGCGATGCTTTCCCAAACAAAGTCGGCACCTCGATCGTGCCCCCTAAAGAAGCGAGGGTAAACTTAATGGGTATCTCGCAGAAGAGATCATCTCCCTGACGTTCGAAGAGCTCATGATCGCGAACGGTGAGGACGATATAGAGATCACCCGCTCCTCCTCCTGCCACGNNGGAGGCGAGATCCGGTATCTACGCCAGGAGGGATACGAACATTGATTTTGGCCGTTTTTGGCATGCGACCTTCGCCACGGCACTGCGTACAGGCCTTTTCGACTTTGGTGCCGGCGCCACCGCACGTCGGACAGGTCTGGGTAAAAGTAATAATGCCGCCACTACGGCGGATCTGGCCAGCTCCGCGGCACGTCGGGCACGTGGTGCGCTTCGAGCCGGGTTCGGCGCCGCTACCCTCGCAGCGGTCGCAAACCATGTTTTTGCGAAACGTAATTTCTTTCTCCACCCCCTTGGCCGCCTCTTCGAGCGTGATTTCGAGGTCGTAACGAAGATCTGCACCATCGCGTCCTCCGTCCCGATTACCACCTCCAAACATTTCGTCGAAAACGCCCCCGCCTCCACCACCCCCGCCGAAGACTTCGCGGAAGATGTCAAAAGGATCATGAAAGCCACCGCCTCCGCCCGGACCACGTGCTGCCCCTGCTCCAGGACCTTCAAAGGCCGCATGACCATAACGATCGTAGGCGGCACGCTTTTCCGGATCCTTCAAGACTTCGTAAGCCTGCGAGATCTTTTTAAACATCTCCTCGGCCTCCTTGTTGCCAGGATTTTTATCCGGGTGGTACTGCACCGCCTTTTTGCGGTACGCCTTCTTCAGTTCCTCGTCGGACACGCCCTTTGCGACGCCCAGGAGCTCGTAATAGTCTTGTTTGGCCATGGTGTGGAATCAGCCACGCCGTGTGTGCGTCGATGGAAAACGCACACACCACGTGAACGGCTAGGAAACGATATCAGGCAGAGGCCTCCGAGGTCGAGGAGGGTCCGCTGGATACTACAACGCTGGCAGGACGCAGGACGCGTCCGTTCAAGCTATAACCCGTCCGCACCACGGAGAGAACGGATCCCTCGGGAACGCTGGCGCTCGGCTGAGCCGAAATCGACTCGTGCAGGTTAGGATCAAACGTCTGGCCCGCCGGGTTGATGTCTTTGAGTCCATGCTGAGCGAGCGCGCTCTTGGCTTGGTTCAAGACCATTTCCACGCCACCGACCAAGGTCTTGACGTCCGCGTTGGGAGCCTTTGCCGCCGCCAGCCCCAGGCCGAGATTGTCTAAGACCGGGATCAAATCCTCCAAGACACGGGCGGCCGCGAATTGCCGGAGTTCGTCTTTCTCCCGTACGGTGCGTTTCCGGAAATTCTCCAAATCAGCCACAGCACGCAGGTGACGCTCATAGTGCTCCGTCGCGTCTTTCTTCGCCGCTGCCAATTCCCCTTCCAAACGCGCAATTTCTTCAAGCGCACCATCCGCTTGCCCAGACGCAGCCGCTTGGCTTTCGCTTGAGCCCGTTGCGGAGCTAGGTGCTGTACTGCGGTCCGGAGAGGGTGTGGTCTCTCCTAAAGAAGGATCTGTCTCTTTCATAAGAAAACGAACACCCAACTACGGCTTGGGCTTTTCTTCAAGTTTCTCCAGCAAACCACGGAAAACTTCCCCGGCTTTCTTTCCGGTAGACTTCAAAAGCTCATCCGGGTCCTTGATCGCACTGCCGATCGCTTTCCCCAAGGTTCCTGGCACTAACGCCGACAGCGCCCCACCAATCGCACTTAACCCAGGAATCGAGCCCGTTAGAATCTGCTTAGGGTCCGTAACATCCTTGTAGGTCCGATCTAGGTTCACATTGAACTCCCGCCGTGAAGGCGTCGTCTTTCCGTCAGAATAGTCCACCATCGAAAGCTTGTCGAAACGCAGCCTTAGCTGACGGATAAGAAACTCCTGTTTCTTGTCCGGCTCAGGCGCTTTCTGCTTCGGATCCTTCGGCGGCGCGAGACGTTCTTGAAAGAGCTGAAGATTCGTTTTTCCTTGGCTATCAGTTACAACTGAGACAAGCTCGACATCGACAACCGCGTTGTCGATCACCGGTCGCGATGAAAAGAGAGACCATAGATCAGTCTCAGCTGTGAACTCCCGAATCTTCACGAAATCCGATGAAGGCCATCCTTGTGGATTGCTGATAGCCAAGCCGGCTAAGCGTACGTCTCCACCGAAGGGATTCACTGAGAGCTTCGCGACCTGTACCTCAAAGCCGGTGCGTTTCTTGACCACACTCTTCAAGACCGACGGCAGGAACAAAATCCAAGCGAGCGTCAGGGCTGCGAAGAGAACAGCGAAAAAGAGCAGCGTCCTCATCAAAGCACCTCCGCGACAGCTACCAACACCGGTAAAGGCCTTGTAAATCGTCATAAGTGGGAGGGACCGACCAGCGGGATCATACAAAGTTCTCGGTGATCAAGACCAGCCCCGATTCCAATACCTGGCAGCCCGAAGAGGCGCCGTAAGTGACGAGTATATTATCACCCTTCGNNCTTAACAAACGTGGCTGCTCACCTGACTGGAAGGGTACCGTTTCGCCAGCACGGACTGGAACGCGGCGAATTCGAAATTCCTTGGCCTCAGCCAATACTGCAGGAACCTCAGCATGCCGCACGGGAGACGGCTCAAAGAGGTTCCAATCAATCGAAGCAAGTGATTCAGCAACATGCATTTGCCGTGGCTTTCCATCGAGCCCAACTCGACCCCAGTCATAAACGCGATAGGTCGTATCTGAGTTTTGCTGAATTTCTAGGATAAGGTTTCCGCCATCAATCGCATGCACCGTTCCACTACGGACCAAAATGGAATCGCCTGGCGCGACAGGAAAGCGGTGAACACAATTTTCAAGCGACTGATCCACAAGCGCTTGAGTAAACTGACNNGCTTTCAATCCCACCAGGAGTCCCGCTCCGGCCACCGAATCGGCGATAAACCAATTTTCCGTTTTCGGTTCTCCTTTTAAAGCAGGAGCAATCTCCGCCGGGGGATGAACTTGTAAACTCAAGCGCTCACGGCAATCCAACCATTTCACCAACAGGGGGAAGGGGCGTTGAACAGGGTATGCGGGACCCATCACCTGGGAGCCATGCTTTTCGATCACAGCCCGTAAGGTCAGGCCGTCCCACAAACCACCCTGAACTACCGATTGGGCTTCGGGCCGATCGACGATCTCCCAAGCCTCGCCAATCGGGCGGTCGGCCGGAAGATCCCGACCGAGTGCAGTTTCCAGGGCACGTCCACCCCAGACACGATCTTGATAAAGTGGTTTAAAGCGAAGGAAGTTGGTCATAAATTCGATCTGGGAGGCAATGTGGGAACACGGGTTAAAGGTGGACAAGGGCTTTCACCGTTAGCGATGATGACGATCACGCAAACGGGACGACCTCCCTTCCCTGATCAGATGGCCAAAACAGCGAGTTCCAACTCAAATCCGAAAAGTTCCCTGCCAGGTATCAAGCGCCGTCCCAACTGGCCGGTCGCTGTTATCCTGTTCCTACTAGGGATCTTGCTCACGGTCGCGTTTCTCGACTACGCCCCCGAGCAGAGCTATCAAGTCACCACCAACCCGACGGATAAAAACTTGGTGGGGCTCTTCGGCGCCGAAACCACCTATTGGACGCTCCATTGGCTTGGTGCCAGCACCTGGCTGGTGCCGATTTTTCTACTTTGGCTTGGCTACATTCTTCTTCGGAATGCCCGTCGACTTGTGATCACCCGCCTTGTCGCGATGCTCCTCTGCATCGGGTCATTTTCCGGACTCTGGGCGATGTGGGAAACGTTCGGGGTCTCTCAGTACTTCACTAAAGGCACAGGAGGTGGACTCGGCCAATTAGTCTACGAAGACGCCTTCAAAGAAACGTTGGGCGTCTTCGGATCGGCTCTGCTCATGGGATGTCTTTATGCGCTCAGCCTCCTCTTCATCTTCACAAAGGACATCACCTCGGAGCTGGAGAAGATTGTCGCCGCGTTCCACGCTTGGCGAGAACGCAAACGCGCCCTGCAGGAAGAACAGGCAGTTTTGAAGCGCGAGTTTGCCGAAACACAGGCTCGCCAGCGCGCCGTCGAGCAAACGGCCCAAGACCAAAAACAAGCAGCCGCTGCATCTGCTACCGCCGCTGCCAGCGCACTCACGGCAAAGAAACAAGCCCAGGCGCGCACGCGTGAGGAGGTGGCGGCAACCAAAAGTAAGGCATCGATCCAGGCTGCCGCTGCCCGCATGATGAAGGAAGGCCTCGCCGATGGGATCGTTCCCGATCATGGATNNCCAAGAGCCAGAATCAGTGGAAGACGAGGACGAGGAGAGCGAAACAAAATCCTCGGACCCGCTCCCCACGAAAGCATCCGCCAAACCATCGGAATCCCGCCCGTCCCGCGCCAGCGCACCAGCGAGCAGCACTCGAGACCTGGAAGCTCAGGCCGGCGGTCGCTTCGAACTCAATATCGTCAAGCCCGAGGAGCCTAAAAAGACCAAAGCCGTAGTCCCTTCTCCCAGCGACTCCAACTACCAATTCCCCACGCTGTCACTACTTAAAGAACAATCTCCGGTGTCACCCGAGAACTCCGAGGAAGAACACCGCCGTAACGCGGAAAATCTTCTGCGGATCCTCAGTGAGTTCGGCGTTCAAGTCACTCTAGGTGAAATCCACGTCGGTCCAGTGATCACAAGGTACGAGNNCGAGATCGTGCCGGCTCCAGGTGTGCGGGTCGAAAAAATCGCTGGTCTCGACAAGAACATCGCGCTGGGAATGCGCGCCCAGTCTGTTCGCATCCTGGCTCCCATCCCAGGAAAAGCCGCGGTTGGCGTCGAAGTCCCCAATCAATATCCCATTCCGGTCGGCATGCGCGAGATCCTTGA
>DKKJ01000307.1:0-219 GCA_002455175.1 Opitutaceae bacterium UBA6669 | reverse complement strand
ATTGGGGTTCCGCCTTGGCCAAAGGAGAAATTCCCGTGGCCTTGGGCAAAGACGTTTCCGGCAAACCCATTGTTTCCGACCTGACCAAAATGCCCCATCTGCTCATCGCGGGTGCAACGGGTTCGGGAAAATCAGTCTGCATCAACTCGATTGTCGCCTCCATTCTCTATTCGAAAAGCCCCAAGGATCTCCGGCTCATCATGGTGGACCCGAAGATCG
>DKKJ01000102.1 GCA_002455175.1 Opitutaceae bacterium UBA6669 | reverse complement strand
CCAGAGCCACGGCCTCCGGCCAACGATCGAAAATCCTCCCGATTTTCTTCGCAGTGAGGTCTCCACCGGCCGTCTCAAAGCGGGAAGACGTCGCGGGAACAGTACTGGGTAACGTTAGATAGATTGATAATGGTCACTTACGAGCGTCCGCTAGCATCCATTCGATTCCGTCGGTGTCACACACATTGCCAATCTCGTGACTGTCACAAAAAATCGTGGTGGTACCGTTGAGCAACGCACCCTCCGCGTACGCGCATGCAGTCATCATGGAGCTTTCGATGTGAATGTGCGGGTCCACCAATCCAGGCCCCAACAGTCCACCTTGTCCGTCATAGAAGCGCGGTCCCTTGGCCTTGGAAACAGAGGGCGCTTTGCTGCGACCACCTGCACCTCGAGAGGTCACTCCGAAGTGACCCGCGGCTTTGCCGGCAGGTTGTACACATGCAATACGTCCTCCCTTAATCCAGACCTCACGATCCGGATGGATGCGCTCGGTATACGTGGAAGCGATGCGCACACCCGTGATCACCAAATCCGGTGCCTCTCGCCCCATCGCCACGGCGGCGAGACTTCGAGTCAGGCTGTGCAGCGGTGCCACGGAAAAGCGGGTGAGAGCCATGCCTGAAGTGAGCAGCGTTCATGCCGACGACGCGAGCCAGGAGACAAACGCTGCTGATCCCCGAACACCCGCAAAAACGAAGTCGACCTGCAAACCGCGTGCCGTTGAAGTGGTGCCATGCTTTCTGCAGTGACGATCTCACTGGTCCCCGAAGCCCGAGGGGGACCTTTCGTATTCTGGAACGGTCTCGCCGAGGGTTGCGCGCAAGCTGCTGCCCTCGGCTTTGATGCGGTCGAAGTATTTCCGAGAGACGCCTCCGCTCTAGAGGTGTCCCAGCTCCGAACCTTACTCGAACAGCATCGCCTCAAACTCGCGGCCGTCGGCATCGGCGGAGGGTGGGTAGCGCACAAGCTTACCCTCACTCAACCCGACAGCGATCGTCGCGGCCGCGCACGCGACTTTATCCGCGGAATCATCGACGTCGCCGCTGACTTCCACGCACCGGCCATCGTCGGCTCCATGCAGGGCCGTGCCGAGGGAGAGGTGACTCGCGACCAAGCCCTTGCATGGCTTGGTGAGGGCTTGAGCGAATTGGGCAACTACGCGGAGAGAAAAGGCGTTCCCCTCCTCTATGAGCCCCTCAATCGCTACGAGACCAATCTCCACTCTCGGCTGAGTGACGCCGCGGCCTGGATTCGGAGCCTACCGACCCGCAACGTCCGTCTTCTCGCGGATTTGTTTCATATGAATATCGAAGAGCGGGAGCTCGGTGCGGCGCTCCAAAGCGCGGGAGATCTTTTGGGTCACGTGCACTTCGCTGACTCCAATCGCCAAGCCATCGGCTTTGGGCACACCGACCCCACCGCAGTCATCGCGGTGTTGCGTCGCCTCGGTTATCAGGGCTACCTCTCTGCCGAAATTCTTCCCCTCCCCACACCGGAGGCCGCCGCGCGCCAAGCGATCGCTGCCTTCAAACACGCGACCCAAGCCACCCCACTTGCTTCCGGTTCCTCATGCTAAAGACTACTCTCCTACACCCTGAGATTCTCAGCGCTCTGGCCCGAGGCGGACATCATTCCAAGATCCTGATTGCTGATGGCAACTATCCCGCTGCCACCAAAAAAGGACCCCATACTACTGTCGTTCATCTAAATCTAGCACCGGGTTTGGTCACCGTCTCTCAAGTCCTGCGCGTTCTGCTGACCGCGATTCCGGTTGATGAGATCAACACCATGGGCGTTCCTCCTGATGACCCCTACGCGGCCCAGGGCGATCCTCCCGTCTGGCATGAGTACCGGGAAATCCTCCGCGGCAGCGGAAGCTCGCTCAATCTCACCCCCATTCTCAAGTGGGACTTCTACCGCCATGTCGAAAGTGCGGACCATCTTCTTACGGTACAAACGGCAGATCAGGCACTCTGGGGAAACCTTCTGCTCACCATGGGGTGCGTGACCCCTTAAATCTCCGCCACCATGCACTATCGTCAACTCGGACGAACGGACCTTCGTCTCCCGCATCTCAGTTTCGGCGCCAGTTCACTCGGCGCGGAATTTCGTTCCGTGAGTCTGGAAGAGGCCTTTGGGAGCGTCCGCGCTGCCCTCGAATGCGGTCTCAACTTTATCGATACATCGCCATTTTACGGGCGCGGGATGAGCGAGGTCTTACTCGGCCTAGCGCTCAAGGGCGTCCAACCTGACCAGTACACCCTTTGCACAAAATTGGGCCGTTACGATCTCGCTCACTTTGATTTCTCCGCGCGTCGCGTAGCGGAAAGTGTCGATGTTTCCCTGCACCGTCTCGGCACGGATCACCTGGATATTGTGCTCTGCCATGACATCGAATTCGTACCCTTGCAGCAGATTGTCGACGAGACACTTCCCGCTTTGCGACGACTACAAAAGGCAGGCAAGGTCCGTTACGTGGGCATCAGCGGATACCCGATGAAGATCTTTCGTTTCATTCTCGGGCAGACCGATCTCGACTGCGTTTTGAGTTACAATCAGTACACCCTTCAAAATACTCGCCGNNGGGAGTGATGAACGCGGGGCCCTTCAGCGCCCGACTTTTGACTCAAGCGCCTTTGCCAACGTGGCTGAAGGAGCCCGAAGAGGTCAAAGCTGCCGCCAGGCAAGCCGCCGCCCTCTGCGCCCAACGCGGCACTGATATCGCGAAGCTCGCGCTACAGTTTTCCCTCGCTCACTCCGACATCACCACGACGGTCTCTGGCAGCGCCAACCCCCAAAATATTCGCAAGTGGGCGCAGTGGGCCGAGGAACCGATCGACCAAGCACTCCTGACGGAAGTCCAAGCGATTTTCGCCCCCGTCAAGAACATCGGCCATCGTGAAGGCCTCCTAGAAAACAACTAGCGTTTCCCCACCCCATGCGTGCCATTCAATTGGAGAAACCTCGCTCCTTCATTCCTCTGGATTTGCCCGAGCCAGGATCTCCTGGTCCGGGAGNNCACCGTATTGGAATTTGTGGTACCGACTATGGTGGCTATCTGGGCAAAATGCCTTTTTATTCTTACCCCCGGATACCCGGACATGAACTGGGAGTGGAGGTTTTGTCAGTGGGCGATGGCGTGACGCACCTCAAGCCCGGAGATCGCTGCTCCGTAGAGCCCTACATCAATTGTCAGCGGTGTTACTCCTGCCAACGCGGGCTCACTAATTGCTGCGAAAAGCACATGACTCTCGGGGTGATGTGCGATGGCGGGATGTGCGACCGCATGCTGCTACCTGCGCGCAAACTCCACGTCTCCTCCATTTTGACTTTCGACCAGCTCGCGCTCGTAGAAACCCTCGGCATCGGTTGCCATGCGGTCGATCGCGGAAGCGTACGCGCCGGTGAAACCGTGCTCGTGATCGGTGCTGGGCCCATCGGCCTTTCTGNNCGGGGCCACCTGCATCGTCGTGGACATCAATTCCGAGCGGCTCGCTTTCTGTCGCGATCGCCTGAAAGTACCGCACACGTTGCTGTCACGCGGGTTCGAGGCGGATCTCAAGGCTCTGGAAGAACTGACCGATGGTCGACGCGCAGACGTCGTCATTGACGCTACGGGCAGCGCCCAATCCATGAGCAAGGCTCTCGATTTTTGCGCTTTCGGCGGACGATTGGTTTATGTGGGAATTACCCAGCAAGACTTGAGCTTCCCACACGCTCCTGCGCTACACCGCCGTGAGCTCACTCTCCTGGGATCTCGAAACGCGCTTTCACGGGATTTCAAAAGAATCATTGGTTTGATCGAAACGGGGACACTCGACACCGCACCTTGGATCACACACCGCGCTCCCTTCGCTGAATTAATTGCGGTGTTCCCCGATTGGCTAAAGCCGGAAAGTGGTGTGATCAAAGCAATGGTCTCGCTGGATCCCTGATCTTACTCTGNNATCGCCACGACATCACGCCTGAGCGGGTGTCACCTGGCTGCCTTTAGTCAGCGACAGATGACGGCCGGGCACTTTCCCGCCCACGGCTTGCTCCGCGTCAGCTTCTTGCTCAGTCGATTTTCAAGGCAGTTGCAGGCGATCAACTCAAAAACACGACCTAGCCCCAAACCACTTAAATTTAAGTGGTTTAAGGTCTGTACGAGTAGAAATGCGGCTCGTAGCCGTAGTACCGTAGGAACTCCCGCATAAGCCGCCGTGCTCCGGTGGTGTGAGCGAGTCGAGTTCGGCTCCTTTCAACCTCCTGATTATGTCTCTTCGTCGCGTCTGCCGCTCGCTCTNNGCTCGGAAAAGCGAGGCCGTCTCGCAATCGGGCAGGTGGTACGTCGGCAACCCGACCTCGTCCTGATCGATGTTTCGCTGCCCGATATCTCGGGTTGGGAAGTGGCTCGCTGTATCCATCTACAAGCGCCCCACGTTCGGCTCTTGCTTCTCACTGCCTACCAGGACACTGAAACCGTGCGGCGGGCCAGAGAGGTCGGAGCACTGGGCTTGGTGGACAAACGCCTTCAGAATCGAGCTTTGCTGGCTAAAGCGATCCGTTGGGTAAGCTCGGGTAAATGCTACTTTGGCGGAGTGACACCTGAACTGCCTCAGACGGTAGCATCACCTGCTCATCAGCCCAGGAATCGCCTCCTTTCTGAGATCGANNAACCGAGATGTCCGATGAAGAAATCGCGCCTCTCTTGGGCTGGAGTATTGGGAGTGTTCAATCCCAGCGTCACCAGTTGATGGATAAGCTTGGCCTTACTTCCATCGTCGACTTGCGACGTTACGCCATCGAGCACGGATACACGCGGCGGATGAGTTCCGGATGGGGGCAGTTGCAAGATGGAGAGTGAGGCAGGTAGGTGCATCCGTGCGTGGTGACGCTCGGGTACAAGACCTGACGATCGCGAATTCACTCTCTCAGACGGCCCGCGCTCTGCAGTCCCATCTTTGGGAACGCACCGTCCCAAAACAACGCTTTGCTTGAGGTCGTAGGGCGGCACATTATTATACAAGATATTCATAAACAACGACTATAAAGTAAGGGAGAACTTGGCATACGACGAGCAATAGCCGCGCCATGTCTCTCCTCCGCTCGACCGCTCAGCCTTTCCTTCGCCAAGCGACCCTCCAGGCTTCTTTCTGGTTCGGTTCCGATTTGATCAGCGTTCTTGCCCAGGGGAAGGATTCTGCCGGGGCTTTGTCGGTGATGGAAATAGCCGGCCTTCCGGGCTCAGAACCGCCGGCGCATACCCACGCGGAAAATGATGAGCTGTTTCATCTCCTCGACGGGAGGCTGGAATTTCGAGTGGGTGACGAATCGGTGACGCTGAGACGAGGTGATTCACTCTTTCTCCCGCGCGGAAAAGAGCACACGTATCGGGTCCTTACGCACGACTTTCACGGCCTGCTCTTCACTTCCCCGTCAGGGATCGAAATCGCTTACCGCAATCTGAGCGCGCCGGCTGAGTGCCTGCGTCAGAATCCGTCGCAAGCCCTTCCCGCAACGATCGACCTGATTAACGCATTCCGCCCTTGCGGGGTAGCGCTCCGAGCTCGCGGGCTGGCCACACCCACCACCACAACAAATCCCGATCTCGCGCTCCGCCCTCGGGTGGGGCTCTCTCGGTGGCACCGGCGTTCGCTCTTCACACCGCTCGTCACCTCGCTAGAGAGCCGCACCTTTACCGCCTTTCTGTGGGAAGGCCGCACCGGCAGCGAGCCCCCGCGTCATGTTCACCACAGTCAGGACGAGTGGATTTACCTTCTCGAAGGCGAGATCGAAATTGAAGTCGGTGGCGACCGTTGGGAGGTTCCGCCCGGCTCGCTGGCATTTCTTCCACAAGGCGCCTCGCATAGCTTTTCCATCCGGTCACGTCATGTCCGCGCTTTGGTGGTGATGACGCCCAGTGGCTTCGAGAACTTCCTGACCGAATTTTCTCTTCCAGCGACGTCTCTGACTGCCTCTTCACCGCTGCCCAGCCCTGCTGACGACCTGCGTACCTGGGTGAACGCAGGCCGACGCTATGGATTCAGTCTGGCAGCCCTAGACTAACCTTAGGTAATTCGCTGCAACTTCGGCCAGCACCTCCGTGTTATAGGGGAGAACCGGCTCGTCCGGAAATTTACCATGAAAGTCCTTACCACGCTGATCCTCTGGGCTCTCCTGCTCGCGCTCTGTTGGCCGCTGGCGATCGTGATTCTACTCGCCTGGCCCCTGCTTTGGTTGCTGTCCATCCCCTTCCGCATTGTTGGCGCGCTCATGAGCGCAATCCTCGCCTTCATCACCACTCTACTTTTTCTCCCCGCACGCCTTCTAGGATACAAGGGAGCTTAAAATCGGGAGGTGTAAATGCGCTGGCCGTACGACGCCACGAGGCACAGGCTTACTGCATGTCTCTGATCCTTCGTGCTCGCCGCAGCGTCAGCCGGTGGAGTTTTGGGGTAGCGGCCGTTCTTTCGCTTGTTTTCGTGGCACCCCTCTCTGCCGAAGTGGGGCCCGCAGTTTTTATGATCGGCGACTCCACCATGGCTGACNNTCAGGCCAAGCCAGGCGATTTCCTGATCATTCAATTTTCTCACAATGATCAAAAAACGGATGTAGAACGCGCGACCGATCCGGCTACCACCTTTCGCCAGAATCTGGTTCGTTACATCCGGGAATTCCGTGCCAAAGGGGGGCATCCTATTTTAGCGACTCCAGTGTGTCGGCGAAAGTTTGTTGACCAAGGTTTGCTCGTGGACACACATGGCCGCTATCCCAATGCAATCCGGGCAGTTGCCCAGTAAGAATCCGTCCCGCTGCTAGATCTGCAAACCAGTACGGCCCAGTGGCTAATACGCGCCGGGCCAGAGACTTCAAAGGCCTATTTCATGTGGCTTGAGCGGGGACGCTATCGACAATTTCCCGAGGGAAATAAGGATGACACCCACTTTGTGGAGGCCGGTGCAGAAGCCGTTGGCCGCCTCGCGGCGGCGGAGCTGCGCGCACATGGGCACCCGCTAGCCAAATGGCTAAAAGAGTGAGAGAGCGAATCGTGGGCGTCAGGGGAATACTGAGACGTCCGTCTTTGCCCCCTTTTCCCTAGGGAATTTTCCCGGAAACCCGTTTCGTCGCGCGCCTGATTGGAACCTGCGTGTGAAGATGGTTTACTCATCTTCCCGTTCGGCTGGCTTAGGTTTGTGTTCGCCGTCTCGGCACAACCCAAGTCCGTCGGAATCACCTTTTCTTTTTAGCTTCCAGTCCATTTCGCACTCTTCCTTTTTCCGCTCCCTGTCACATGACTTCGATCCTTGCTCTTCTGTCCTCTTTGGCACCTGAGCTTCGCCCCACTCATAAAGAGGTCGAACTTTACGCTCAAGTGATCGCCTCGCACGAAGGCCGTTCGCGCAAAGCGCTCTCGAAATATCGCTACGAAGCCGAGCTTCAGATTTGGGTCTCCCGTTGGTCAGCACTCAATTCCCAGGCCGAGCGTTTTGTATCGTCTGGGTCGACTGCAGAGACCGCACCACGCTTGGTGGCATAACGGCACGCGGCCATCGGCGTCCCTCCTGGCCGATGTCGTGACAGCATAGTGATCCCTGTACGCGCCCGCGGGTACCCTTTCTCGTGAAAGGAAGGATACCCGTTGTTGGCGTCGAACTACGCCATGATCAACGCGTCAAGCCTACGGGATAGGTGCTTCAGCCAAGCGCCGTCTTCCATCTCGGGTGGACGCCACTGTTCGGCGATGATCCACCCCCCGTATCCAATTTCGTCAAGCGCCGTCATTACTGCGGGCCAGTCGGCATCTCCATCAAACAAGTCGGCTTCGAATCCAGCGTAAGGCCCGCGAGTGTCACGCTGCTTCCGATTGAACTCCTTGACGTGTACTTGGACAATGCGCTCTCGCAGCGTACGTATCCAATCTTCTGGGTAACCAAAATTGATGACGTTGCCGGCATCGAAATGCCATTTGACCCACGGACTGTTAAACGAGTCCACATAGCTCACCGCCTCCAGCGGACTCAGCAGAAATTGATTCCAGACGTTTTCGATCGCGATAATCACACCCAGTGAAGCCGCCAAGGGCAGCGCCTTAGCAATCTCATCGCGCGAACGCCGGTAGGCATCGGCATACGACACGGTTTTTGTCACCTTACCCGGCACCAGCAAAACGGACTTCGCGCCATAGGCATGGGCATCACGCAAGGCGTGACGCAGCCCCTCGAGGCCGACTGCGCGAATCTCCTCGCTCGGCTCAGAGAGAGGCTTCGCCCAGTGCGTCGCTACCACCACGCTAGGAATCTCCAAACCCGTGGCGGCGCGCGCGTCCAAAACCTCTTTTCGGTCCATCGCGCTCATCAACTCGACGCCGTTAAATCCGGCGTCAGCTAGAAGCTTGAATCGATCCAGAACCGTGAGCTTCTCCGCTGTCGGCCCGCGCAACGTTGCCATCATAAAACCTTTTTTATGCGCGCGCTGCGCCTTAGAAATCGGTCGAGCGCCGGCGGCACTGCTGGCCGAAGTAGACGACTGTGCCAGGGAGTGAGCAACCGTGGTGGCGGTCAAAGCAGCCGTGGTCGCTGTTTGGAAGAAGTGTCGACGTGTGAACATGGTGAAAAAAGGTGAGCAGAGGAAAGAACGCTCCTACTGAACAGACGGGCCGCGGGTGGGGTCAAATGCTTACTGTCGGAGAGTGTTCTCGTATCCATTTCTCGCACGCATGGGTTCTACTGTCAGATCAGCCGCATCGAATCTGCGTACTCCTGCGTAGAACAAACGAAGAGACCTCTCGATTTTTTTCAATCAACGGGTTTTCACGCTGGCAGGCCCGAGGCAGTTCCACCTTTTTAGCGCGGTCGCAATGCACAACATCGACTTGATTCTCACCCTG
>DKKJ01000118.1 GCA_002455175.1 Opitutaceae bacterium UBA6669 | reverse complement strand
GCAGCTCCTGGAGAGTATGCGCAGCTCCATAAGCTTCAAGCGCCCACACTTCCATTTCGCCGAAGCGCTGGCCACCGTACTGAGCTTTACCACCCAGGGGTTGCTGCGTCACGAGCGAGTAAGGTCCGACGGCACGAGCGTGAATCTTGTGCGAGACCAAGTGATTCAGCTTCATCATGTAGATGTAGCCTACCACCACTTCCTGGTCGATCTTCTCGCCGGTACGACCGTCGAAAAGTGCGCTCTTACCCGAATTGGGCAATCCCGCCTGTTTCAGGTATTCACGGACTTTCTTTTCCGGAATTCCATCGAACACCGGAGTAGCGACCTTGATACCGAGCTTTTTGCACGCCCAGCCTAGGTGAGTTTCAAGAACTTGTCCCACATTCATGCGGGAAGGCACGCCCAGCGGATTCAAACAGATTTCCACCGAAGTACCATCGGGAAGAAACGGCATGTCTTCTTCCGGAACGATCTTGGCTACGACCCCTTTGTTACCGTGACGGCCTGCCATCTTGTCGCCGACTTCCAGCTTTTGCTTCGTGGCGATGTAGACCTTGACCTGTTTGATCGCCCCCGTGCCAGAGTCTTCTCCAGCTTCGACTCCCTGAACTTTGCGTTCACGGTCGCCCTCGAGCTCATCGAACTTACCTTGGTAAGAGCCGATGATCTCCATGATCTTGATCCGAACAGGAGAAGGATCGATTTCCACATGTTTGGAAACCGCGGCCAATTTACGCAGCAGCGTCTTGGTGATTTTACGGTTCGCCGGGATAATGATTTCCCCGATTTGACCATTCACCACGTCCCATGGAATCTTTTCACCAAGGAGGATGTTAGAAAGCGCTTCAGTGAGCGACTCCCGTAACTTGTCCATCTCCGTCTTATAGTCTTCTTGGATCTGCTTGATCTGACGACGACGATCGGAGGGTGACAGCTTCTCCTGTTGGTTATCGATACGTGAAGAAACCTTCACATCCATGATGATGCCGGCCACACCGGACGGAACCACCAGAGAGGTGTCCTTCACATCAGCAGCCTTCTCACCGAAGATCGCCCGGAGAAGTTTTTCTTCGGGGGCGAGCTCAGTTTCAGACTTAGGAGTGATCTTCCCGACAAGAATGTCACCGGGCTTCACTTCGGCACCGACGCGAATCACGCCATTGTGATCGAGGTTCTTGAGAGCTTCTTCACCTACGTTCGGAATATCGCGAGTGATTTCTTCAGGTCCGAGTTTGGTGTCCCGGGCAGTGACCTCGAACTCTTGGATGTGGATGGAAGTGAAGATGTCTTCTTTGAGAACCTTCTCGGAAATCAAGATGGCGTCTTCGAAATTGTACCCGTTCCAAGGCATGAACGCGACCAGCACGTTACGACCCAGCGCCATTTCACCCTTATCGGTGGAAGGACCGTCCGCAATGACATCGCCCGCTTTGATCTTCTGTCCCTTTTTAACGATGGGACGTTGATTGAAGCATGTGCCAGCATTCGACCGCATGAACTTGCGTAGTTCATAAACCACTACGCCATTCTTGGCATCCGACTTGGGATGCTTTTCGAAGTTACGAGGCAATTCGCCATCGCGAGTGACGACGATACGCTTTGCATCAACTGACGCGACCACTCCGGTGTCTTCAGCCACCAGGACGATCTTCGAGTCGCGAGCGACACGCTCTTCAATACCAGTGCCCACAAAAGGAGACTCTGCTTGGAGGAGAGGAACACCTTGGCGTTGCATGTTCGCACCCATCAAAGCGCGGTTAGCGTCATCGTGCTCGAGGAACGGAATCATCCCTGCGGCAATCGAAATCACCTGTTTGGGTGAAACGTCCATCAGGTGAACATCGCTCGCCGGAACTTCCAAGAAGTTACCATCCTGACGAACGGTCACCTTGCCAACAAAGTTGCCCTTGTCGTCGATTTCCGCATTCGCCTGAGCGATGACTTTGCCTTCCTCTTGATCCGCCGTCAGATAATCGATCTTGTCGGTAACACGACCATCCTTTACGACACGGTAAGGAGATTCGATGAAGCCGAACTCATTAACACGAGCGTAGGTAGAGAGAGAGTTAATCAAGCCGATGTTTGGACCTTCAGGGGTCTCAATCGGGCAAATACGTCCATAGTGCGACGGATGAACGTCACGGACTTCGAAGCCAGCACGGTCACGATTCAGACCTCCAGGTCCAAGCGCAGACAAGCGACGCTTGTGCGTGACCTCAGCCAACGGATTGATCTGATCCATGAACTGCGACAGCTGAGAACGGGCAAAAAAGTCGCGGATCACCGTCGTCAAAGCCTTGGGATTGATCAACTTTTGAGGAGTGATCGAATCGACGCTTTGATCGTACATGGTCATGCGTTCGCGGACGAGACGCTCGGTACGAGCGAGGCCGACCCGGCACTGATTCGCGAGAAGCTCACCCACGGTACGGACGCGACGAGAACCCAAGTGATCGATATCGTCCACCACACCCTCACCGCGCTTGAGACGTACCAAATACTTGGTCGCTCCGACTACGTCGCCTGCTTCAAGAATACGTTGCTCAAGATCGACTTTCAGACCGAGCTTTTGGTTAACCTTGTAGCGACCGACGCGGCCCAAGTCATCNNTTAGGATCGAAGAACAGGCGCTTGAGAAGGGCTTTGGCATTTGCCGTCGTAGGAGGCTCACCCGGACGAAGGCGTTTATAGATTTCCTTCAGCGCTTCTTCCTCGTTGCGCGTGGGATCTTTCTTAAGCGCGCGAATGATCGCTCCTTCGTCTGCTGCTGTGTCGATGACACGGATGGCGGTGATATCATGCTTTTCGAACCTGCGCACGATCGCCTTGGTCAACGGCTCGAAGGCGCGGGCCAAAACAACGCCTTGTTGAGCGTCAATAGCATCTTCAACCAGCACCAAAGTGCTGACATTTTCCATGTCGAGCGCCTTCGATACCTTCAGTTCCTTGATCTCATAGAAGAGATTGAGAATATCGATGTCAGCACTGTAGCCGACTGCACGGAGCAAGGTCGTAATCAGGAACTTACGACGGCGGCGACGGCGATCCAAGTAGACGTACAACAAATCATTGTTGTCGAACTGGACTTCCAACCACGTTCCACGGTCTGGAATAATGCGGAACGAGTGAAGCAGCTTGCCGTTCGGATGCGTCGCTACTTCGAACGCAATACCAGGAGACCGGTGAAGCTGGGAAACCACCACGCGCTCAGCGCCATTGATGATGAACGATCCTCGCTCGGTCACCATGGGAATTTCGCCCATGTAAATTTCTTCGTCTTTGATGAAATCCTCTTCGCCCAGCCGCAGTTTTACATAAAGGGGCACGGAGTAGGTGATCCCCTCGCGGATGCATTCGATCTCAGTATTTTTCGGATCACCAATGGTATAGGAGACGTATTCCAATACCAAGCGCCCGTCGTAAGACTCGATCGGGAAAACCTCGCGGAAGACGGCTTCCAACCCCCGGTTCTTGCGTTGCTTTTCAGGTACGCCAGGCTGCAGGTACTCGAGGTACGAGCTGATCTGCAGCTCGATAAGATTTNNCTCCAAATAAGAGCTGATTTGCAGCTCGATGAGGTTGGGCGGCTGGATAACTTCGCGAAGCTTACCGAAGTTGATGCGGTCTGCGTGGTTGCTACGATCGGCCATGGGAGTTCCCGAATATTTAACGAACGACAAGGGCTAGAACAGAGTGCGCAACGATGCGAACTCAGAGGCAAACCAAGGAAAAAACGTTCCCTGGCCCCCCACCAACAAAGAACAAAAGACGAAAAAGGCAAAGGACAGGCCATGCCAAGAGGGCACAGCCTGTCCTGAAGAGTTGGAAACTGTTAGCGAAAAAAACGCCAAGCGGCTTATTTCAGCTGAATTTTGGCGCCAGCGGCCTCGAGCTTCTTCTTGATCTCTTCGGCTTCGGCCTTGGCCACATTTTCCTTCACGGGCTTGGGAGCGCCGTCGACCAGATCCTTCGCTTCCTTCAAGCCGAGTCCCGTGATCGCGCGAACTTCCTTGATCACGCCGATCTTATTGGCGNNCAGCAAGAACGATGGTGAACTCGGTCTGCTCCACTGCAGCAGCAGCGGCAGCTCCGCCACCACCACCCGCAGGAGCGGCCGCGACCGCAGCAGCAGCCGAGACGCCCCATTTGGCTTCGAGATCTTTGACGAGGGCGGCGAGGTCGAGAATCGTCTGGCCGGAAAGCCACTCGATGACTTGGTCTTTAGTAATAGTGCTCATTTTAGTATCTCCTGGAGTGGTTAGCGGTCCGAATGGACGCGTTTAAGAGACGTATCCCCTAGCCNNTAAACGAGGCTGCCGTGCTGGTGAGAAGACCGAGGAACTGCGCGCGCAGAACATCGAACGGAGGAAGGTCGGCAATCGCCGCCAAGTCACCTGCAGAGATGACTTTGCGATCAATGATACCTACCTTCACTTCGAGTTTCTTTTTACTCTCAAAAAACTTTTTGAGAACCTTGGCCACAGCCGCCGGGTTTTCCCCGCCGACAACGACCGCCGTGGGGCCTGTGAGGGCGCTCTCCACATCGGGAAGTCCAAGGGCCTTTGCAGCAACCCGAAGGGAGCTGTTCTTGACCACGTGATACTCCGCTTTTTCCACAGCAAGCTGGGAACGAAGCTCAGCCACATCCGGAACGCTAACCCCCGAGAAATTGGCAAGAATGACGTAGTCACTCTTTTTGAGGTGCGTCTCCACCTCGGAGATAAGATATTGTTTTTCTGCTCTCATGGGATGACGGCGCTCCGATTAAAATTTTGAGTACTCAGTCGACACAAGGTGAACCGAGGGACTTTGGGAGGAAGAGATGGCAACCGTCTTGATATAGGTGCCTTTGAAAGAAGCAGGTTTCGCCTTTCCAACTGCATCCAGTACGGCGGCCACGTTTTCCACAATTTGAGCGGAAGTGAATGACCGTTTACCAACGCCGACACCAATGTTGGCGGCTTTGTCCATCTTGAACTCAACCCGTCCTGCTTTGACTGCTTTAACCCCAGCTGCGATATCGTCGGTGACCGTTCCAGACTTTGGATTGGGCATCAGACCCTTCGGTCCCAAAACGCGAGCAATGGTACGGACAGTTTTCATCGCTTCCGTCGTGGCAATGGTGACGTCAAAATCGAGCCAACCTTCGTTGATCTTGGCCATCATATCCTGAAGGCCCGCATGATCAGCTCCGGCATCCAAAGCTGCTTTCACATTATCGGTGAACACCAAGACACGCACTTTTTTACCAGAGCCGTTAGGCAGTGGCGTCGTACCGCGGATCATCTGATCGCCTGCGGTTGGGTCTACCCCGAGGCGGAACGAGACTTCAATCGTCTCATCAAATTTAGCCTTGGGAAACTTGGAAAGAATCTCCACGGCTTCGGCCAGTGGATATTGTTTCGAGAGATCAGCCACCTGAACGGCGCTGCGGTAACGTTTGCTAGGTTTTACGGGCATGTGGACTCCTTGCGGTGATAACGTCCCAAAAAGGACTTCCGCGGTGAGTGGTTATCAGTGAACCCCGGAAGGGGAAATTAGTCGACGACTTCAATGCCCATGTTGCGGGCGGTACCAGCGATAATCTTGATGCCGGCAGCTTCGTCATTGGCATTCATATCCTTCGCCTTGAGCTTATAGATTTCCGCTAGCTGCTTCTTAGTGACCTTGCCTACTTTGTCCTGGTTCGGCTTAGCGGAACCAGAGGCGATGTTTGCGGCTTTCTTAAGCAACACGGAGGCCGGAGGCGACTTAAGGATGAACGTGAAACTCTTGTCCGAGTAGACCGTGATGACCACCGGGAGAATCATTCCATTCTGATCCTTGGTCCGAGCATTAAACTCCTTACAAAACGCCATAATATTGACGCCTTGTGCNNTGGAGACGAACGTAACCTTGAATCTTCTTGGCCATGGTGGGAAACAGTTAAATTGAGAGACGCTTACTCAGTCATTCGCTGAACCTGCCAGTATTCTAGTTCGACTGGCGTAAAGCGACCAAAAATCGATACAGAGATTTTGAGCTTACCGCGTTCCGGATCGATTTCATCGATGCGGCCGGTGAGGTTGGCAAACGCGCCATCAGTGACTTTAACCTCTTCGCCCACCTCATACTGAACTTTCGGAACCTCTTTGCCTGAAGCTGCTTCAATACGTGCGCGAATCTCCTCGATCTCCGCTTCACGTAGAGCTGCCGGACGCTNNACTTTGCCGTCTTCCCCATAAAGGCGCATCTGAATAAAGACGTACCCGGGGTATAGCTTGCGCGTTTTGGTGGTCTTTTTACCCGACTTCACCTCCGACACCACTTCGGTCGGCAAAAGTACTTCAAAAATGTATTCATCAAGCTCTTCGGCTTTTTTGAACTTTTCGATGTACAACTTTACCTTCCCTTCCTGACCGGA
>DKKJ01000399.1 GCA_002455175.1 Opitutaceae bacterium UBA6669 | reverse complement strand
CATCCGCGTGTCAACTCGATTGTCGGCAGCCTCTGTACACGAGAGCATTAAATCCACTTCTCTCCTGCCGACAGAGTTCGGAAGAGAGGCCTTGGCCAAACTGCCAAACGCTATTTTGTGGCTCAGTTAAGACTCGGATCTTCAGGTTCGTCGGCTAGAATTCGCCATTCTGGGTCGAGCGAACCGAGCAGGCCGCGCCACAGTTGCTCATCAGGTGAGAGCTCAAGCAAGTTCGCTCCAATTGGCANNAGCCCAAAAAAGCACGGATCTCCATACCTTCGAGCGTCTGGAGTTGCTCAGCCTTCTCCAAGTCGACGCCGAAGTAGAGCCGGAAGCCCTCACCGTCCGGTTGGATCTGCCAGGCGCAGAGGATCAGCTGATCATTCTGAACGGGCCCCCCAGCATAGAATGCTACGTCGGAGAGCGCGCCTAACGCAAAACTCGGATTGAGCGCGCCTAAGGTCTTTCCCATTGGTCGATTGAGAACCACGCCCATCGCTCCTTCGTCGGTATGCGAAGAAAGCAAGATGACGGTCTTACGAAAATTTGGATCGCGCAGAGAGGGGTGCGCCAGCAGGAGCGATCCTGCTAACTCTTTGTCTGACTTGGGATTTTTAANNCATGAACGAAACAGAGGAGTGTACCCACCCTGCCCTTTAACGACCGCAAAACGACCCGTAAAGCAACTCTGCGGATCCCTACGATGCGGGAATTTCTTCACCTTCACGGACAACCCTGACTCGGGGTCCGGCAGAAGACCTGCCCCCAGGTTGGAAGCAATTTGTCGATAAAATGTTAGGAAACAGCGGAGGGTGTTACCTGCGAAGGTCCCAATTTCGTGAGACGCACCCCGGCTTCGATGAGCAAGGGACCCACTAGCGGGTCGTTTTTGTAGTCAGTCCGATATCGAACTTCTGCAATTCCTGCGGACGTGAGGATCTTCGCACAGTTAATGCAAGGAAAGTGAGTCACGTAGGCGATACACCCTTCCACGCTACTGCCTCGTCGGGCCGCGTCAGCGACCGCGTTCTGCTCGGCATGAACAGTGGCTTGTTCGTGTCCATCGCGGACGTGCGAGAGATGCGGTGCTCCGGGAACAAAACCGTTGTAACCCGCTGCCACGATGCGGTTCTTCCTTGTCCCTCCACTCACGATCACGCAACCGACATGCAGCCGCTCGCAAGGTGAGCGCGTGGAAAGCAAGACAGCGGTGGCCATGAAGTACTCATCCCAGGTGGGGCGACTCGTGAATTGCGCCGCGGCCTCAGCGATCAGGTCCACTGGGCTACGCATGTCGAGAACGGGATCGGTCATGACGTCAGCAGCAAACGATGCGCGCCGAGGGACGCAAGCCGGACCCAGTGGACGGTCCATCCTCTACCCTATCGGCACGACGAAAAGCATGGCGACGACACGCTGCGTTTTCCTTTTGGCTTCGTCTTCCGACCACGTCAGAACGCCAGCATGGTTTCTCTCTCCAAGCTGGTTGCATTTTGTGACGAACGGACCCGCCTCAGCGCCTACAAGGATGCCCCAGGAGCTTTTAACGGACTACAGGTCGCCAACTCTGGGCAGGTGACGAAAATTGGGGCGGCCGTCGATTCAGGACTAGACGCCTTCCAGCAGGCTGTAACAGCAAAGGACGACTTTCTCATCGTTCACCACGGCATGTACTGGGACATGCCTCGGCCTCTCGTCGGATCAACTTACCAGCGGGTACGAACACTCTTTCAGGGAAATTGCGCTCTCTATTCAAACCACCTCCCACTCGACGGACATCCTGACCTCGGCAACAACGCCTTGCTCGCCCGCCAGCTGAAATTGGAACCCACCCTACCCTTTCTTATCCGTGACGGCGAGGCGATCGGTTGGGCCGCCAAAAACGAACTGTCCCGTGCCGAGCTTCGCGCCCAACTCGAAACCCACTATCGTCGGGTAGTGGCGATCGAATATGGCTCAGCCCACCCTACCCGCGTGGCCTTCTGCAGCGGAAGCGGTAACAGCGCCGTCCCCGAACTTCGTAAGTCAGGCATCGATACCCTCGTCACGGGGGAGTTGCGCGAGGAGTGGTTTACCGTCGCCCAGGAGCAGGAACTTAACTTGTATATCTGCGGGCACTACGCCACGGAAGTGCACGCAGTCCAGGCGCTCGCAGCGGAAGCCGCTGCGCACTTTAATCTGCCGTGGCAGTTCCTTTCCACCGTAAATCCCCTCTGAGTTTTCGACCTGTCCTGCGTGACGTCTGCGGGCCTCTCCCACTCGCCGCGCATAAAAGCTTTGCGCCGGCCTGAGCTTGCCGGTTGTTTGCCGGACCCTCTTTCGATGAAAACGATCGCTATCCTCAATGGACCGAACCTGGATCGCCTGGGCAAACGGGAACCCGAAGTCTACGGACGCACCACGTTGCAAGACGTCGAGAATGCCCTTCGCGCAGAGTTCTCTGGTCGAGTGAACCTCGAGTTTTTCCAATCGAATCACGAAGGAGCGTTGATTGATCGCTTCAGCGCTTGGGCAGACGCCAAAATCTCCGGTTTGGTGATCAACCCTGGCGGCCTAACCCACACCTCGGTCGCGCTACGCGACTCGCTTGCTGGTTCCGACCTCCCATTCGTGGAGGTTCGTATTTCCAACGTCTACAAACGTGAGGAGTTCAGGCACCGATCATTTACTGCGCCTATTTCAGTGGGGGTGATCACTGGTCTAGGAATCGAAGGCTATTTCGCTGCGGTGCGCTTTCTCCTACAACGTTCCGCCTCTTGAAGGAGGATATGGACGCGTGGGGTGTTCGGTCAGGTCACCTTTGGAGCGTTGGCCACACCCGTCCGCGATGCGAAAAGAAGTTTGCGGCGCTTTTGCTGGCGGAGGGCATCTCTCACTATCTGCCCCTTTTGGAAACGCAGCGTCGCTATGATGGTCGTCTGAAGCGGTCGAGTCGGCCGCTTTTTCCTGGATACGTCTTTCTGCACTTCACACCACACCAGCGCACGCGCGTTTTCCAGCAAGACCTTCTCGCGCGTTTGATTCCGGTCGAAGACGAAACGCGTCTTCTCAACCAGCTCAGGGAAGTCCGCCGCATTCTGGCCTCCGGCTTTGCTGTCGCGGTCCAGCCCTTGTTCACCACCGGAGCACGGGTTCGAGTCATCAACGGCCCCCTCGCCGGACTGGAAGGCGGGGTCGAAGATCCCAGCCAGCCCGGAAAGATCGTTATAGCGGTGGACGTACTGCGTCAGGGGTTACAGCTCACGCTGCCGATCGAGCATCTCCACGTCCTGCCATGAGCTGCTCAAAGCAGGAGATCAGGAGTGATACGTGAGCCACGCCCAGCGTCCTGCATGCAGGGTTGCACATGTTAACAGCGCCGCGGCGAGGTCGTCCATCACGACACCCCATCCATCGGGGAAATCCTGAAGTTTCTTAATCCCCAGGGGCTTGAAAATGTCAAAAAGCCGAAACAAGGCGAAGCCCGTCAAAAAGACAGCCCAACGCGGTGCCACGNNAAGATGATCTCTCCCGGGTCGCGCTTTTGCAGGCGCACTTCGGCTTCGCCACAAAGGGCCACCGCGAGGTAAGCACCCACCAAACTCAAGGCGATGCTGCCGATCCAACCGAGTGGGATAAAACAGACCGTAAAGTACACCAGTCCGGCGACGGAACCCCAAGTACCTGGGCCGGGCTTCAATCGTCCGATCGGACCCAGCCGGGCGCAGTCCACAACCAAGCGCGTAGGAAGAAAGCGCGGCCACCGAGGCTGCTTCAGACGGAACGGCATGAGCTGACGTCAGAGATCGCCTTCGCTAAAGACGAGTTTGCGGTGTTTGACGACGTACCGGTAGCCCGACCACACCGCAAGGAAGGTACCGAGGGCGAATCCAAAAAGTCCGATTTTTTCCACGACTTCAACGAAGAGCGTCAAATCGTAGGGCAAAAATGGCGCCCAATCGTAAGCAGCCATAGGCGCACCCAGAAGAAAGCCCAAGGCAATCAGCTGTGTCATCGTCTTGGTTTTGCCACCGCGATCAGCCGGGACGATGACGCCTTTCGATGCCGCAACCATGCGCATGCCCGTAATGAGGAACTCACGACAAAGAGTGATCAGAGCGAGGTAGACCGGGATCTTGTCCTTATCCACAAAGGCTACGACCAGACCGATGACCATAATTTTGTCGGTCAGCGCGTCCATCAGTTTGCCAAAGGTGGAGACGGTATTCGTTTTGCGCGCAAGATAGCCGTCATACCAGTCACCGATCGCACAGATGATAAAAATCCAGAACGCCAGCGAGGCTGCCCCGCGAAAGGTGCAGTACATCAGCCCCACGATCGCAAACATCGCGGGAATGCGGGACAACGTGATGAGGTTTGGCAGATTCATCGCGGCAGGAGCCGGAAGACAGCGGGCGCGGTGCCTGTTGGCAAGGGTCAACATCCGAATCTTTGAATGTCACACACCCTTCACACTCGCGGTTGTCCCTTGCCTTAAAGGCGTCCCTCCTTCCCATTTCATGGCTTCCCCGCCGTTCCTATGCGCCATTGTATCTACCCGGGCACTTTTGATCCCATCACTTACGGCCATCTCGACGTGCTTGCGCGGGCCGCGAAACTCTTTGACCGGGTAACCGTCGCCGTTGCCCATAACCCGGGCAAAGGCCCCCTTTTTTCCATCGAAAAACGGCTGGAAATGCTTCGTCCGAATGTCGAGCGCTACCCGCACGTCACCGTCACTAGCTTCGGCGGACTCCTCGTAGACTTCGCCGTCGCTCAGAAAGCGGACGCCATCATCCGAGGGCTTCGCGCGCTTTCAGACTTCGAGTTCGAATTCAATATGGCTCTGATGAATAGGCATTTAAACAACAGTATCGAAACGTTGTTCGTCATGCCGAATGAGCAATTCAGTTACTGTAGCTCAACACTTGTGAAGCAAGTCGCGCGCTTTGGCGGCGATGTTGACCACTTTGTTCCGCCGAATGTCGCCGCCGCGCTTAAGGGAGCCTTCGCACGCGTGTGATCCCCTCGCGTTTCCAAGAACCGTCCCGATTGTCCTTGGTTGTTTTTTGTGTAAAAAAAGCCTCGGGTTCGGTGTAACCCAGCCGGCGAGCTGAGCGTCTTTCCGCGAACACGGTCCTCTCCCTGTGTTCCGCTCGCAAAAAGCGGTTTCTAAATTTCGTTTCACCATCCTCTCTTCTGTTTCACCTCCTCACTTTTTCACTCCATGGCGAAATCACGTAGCTTCGGCGGACTTCTTTTTATCGTTCTATTGTTAGGTGCCGCCGGTGGGGGCTATTATTACTGGAAGAAAGGTTCCAATAAGCCGCCAGAGGTCAATACGACCACCGTAGCTCGGGGTGAAATCATTCAGAGCGTCACCTCGACAGGCGACCTTCAGCCAGTGATCACTACGGATGTCAGCTCTCAGANNATCCGGTCAGATCGTCGACGTGACCGTTGATTACAACTCCAAGGTTCAGAAAGGGGATGTCTTGGCCCGCTTGGACACCGCCACCTACGACTCCCGCTTACGACAGGCCAAGGCCCAACTAGCGAACACTAAGGCCAACCACACCCTGGCTCGGCTTAACTTTGAGCGTTCTAAAGCCTTGTTCGAACGCAATCTCGTCTCGCAACAAGAGCTCGACCAGGCCGACGCTCAATTTCAGCAAGCGAATGCGCAACTTCAGATCCAGAATGCCGCGGTGGAAAACGCGGAAACAGATCTGTCTCGCTGTACCATCTACGCACCGATTGACGGCATCGTCATTGATCGCTTGGCCGAAGTCGGGAAGACCGTTGCGGCGAGCCTCAACGCGCCGACCCTCTTCACGATTGTGAACGACCTGACCAAGATGCAAATCAAGGCAGCGGTTGCCGAAGCCGACATCGGAAATATCGAGGTTGGCCAAGACGTCTCGTTCACCGTGGACGCGTTCCCCAATCGCCAGTTCCGGGGACGAGTGGAACAGCTTCGCAACCTCCCCACGACGGCACAAAATGTGGTGACGTACGCGACCATCATCGAGGTGCGCAATGACGACTTGAAACTCAAACCAGGTATGACGGCGAATGTCTCGATCATCATCGCCCGTCGTTCGAATGTCCTCAGAGTCCCGAACTCTGCACTGCGCGCTCGGATTCCTGAAGAATTCATCCTTGCTGCGCCCAAAGCAGCGGAAAAAGCAGGCGAGACTACCGCCCCTGCAGCCGCTTCGAACGCGACAGGCGGAGCTCCCAAGAGCGGCGGCGGAGGTGGCGGTGGCAATCGTGAACAAATGCGGCAGTTGATGGCAGACGCCGGAGTCGATTTCCGCAGCGGTCCACCGTCCCCCGATGCCTTGGCGCGTCTGCAAGCTTTAGCCAAGGAACGCGGAATTGAACTTCCCGAGCGGATGATGGGCCGCAGTGGCTCGGCCGGTGCCAATACGGTTACCACGCGTACCCTTTATAAACTGGCATACGATGCCCTCAACCCGCGCGCAGAGCCAGTCAGCGTTCGTCTGGGTATAACGGACGGAACCGCCACCGAAGTGCTCAGTGGGCTAGCTGAAAACGACAAACTGGTGACGAGCATCACATCGGCAAACGCCACTACCACCAATCGTCCTCCTGCTAACAACCCCTTCGGCGGTAGCCCACGGCGCTTCTAAACAAGACTCTCGTCGCAATGCATCCTGTCGTCCGACTCGAGGAGATCTACAAGACCTACTCCAATGGAGAGGTACAAGTTCACGCTGTCCGCGGAGTCTCACTCGACATTCACAAGGGCGAATTCGTGGCCATCATGGGGTCCTCGGGCTCGGGCAAGTCTACTTTGATGAACGTATTGGGCTGCTTAGATCGGCCCACGCGCGGGCGGTACCTACTCGACGGAGTGGATACGTCTCACCTCGAGCGCAACGAACGCGCGGACTTGCGGAATCAAAAGTTGGGCTTCGTGTTCCAAGGGTTCAACCTTCTCGCCCGTACCACCGCATTAGAGAACGTCGAGCTTCCGATGCTCTACAGTCCCAAGCGGGTTCCCGCCTCGGAAATGCGCAAGCGGGCGCTCGCCGCTTTGAAAATTGTCGGCTTGGAAGAGAGGGCCGACCATCTGCCCAACCAGCTTTCCGGGGGACAGCAGCAGCGCGTCGCCATCGCCCGCGCCCTGGTCAACCAACCCCAGATTCTCCTCGCGGATGAACCGACAGGTAATTTGGACAGCAAAACCTCTGTCGAAGTTATGGGCGTCTTCCAACGACTCAATGACCAGGGAATCACCATTGTAATGGTCACTCATGAACTGGACATCGCCCATTACTGTAAACGCAACCTGATCGTTCGCGACGGCAAGGTGGTGCGTGATGAGTTCGTGACCAATCGCTCGATTTCAGAGGTGGAAATGCAGAAAGTTCGCGACGCCGAGATGGCGGCTAAACTGACCCACTCGTCCTAAGTCTCTCACCATGCGCATCACTGCCACCTCTATCATCGCGCTCCGTGCCNNAAAACAAGATGCGATCGATCCTCACGGCGCTGGGCATCATCATCGGTGTCGGCGCGGTGATCGCGACCGTGAGCATTGGCAACGGGGCCAAACACCAAGTAGAAGGTCAGATTGCGAACCTCGGACAGAATGTCATCACCGTCTTCCCTGGTACGACCACTACGGGCGGAATGCGCGGCGGTTTCGGCTCCAGCAGTACCCTAACCATCGAGGATGCAGAAGCCATCGAGCGCGAAGTGATCGGAGTCGTCGCCGTTAGTGCGGAAGTCAGAGATCGTCAGCAAGTCCTAGCCAACGGGCTGAACTGGAACACCACTGTCATGGGCGAATCCCCCGGTTATCTCAGCGTACGCGCTTGGGATATCGATTCCGGTGCCATGTTCACGGACGCCGATGTACGCAGTACCGCGAAAGTGGCCGTGATTGGGCAAACGGTCGCACGCGAGCTCTATCCGGATATGGACCCGGTTGGACAGACCATCCGCATCCGCAATTTGCCCTTTAAGATCTTGGGTGTTCTCAAATCCAAAGGTTTCAGCTTTTTCGGCTCCGACCAAGATGATGTGGTCATCGTCCCGACCACGAGTGCCATGCGTCGCGTCGCGCGTCGTCAGTTCTTGAGCAGTATTTTGATCCAAGCCCAAGCCCCGGAAGCCATGGCTCGTATTCAGCAGGATGTGACGGATCTTTTGCAGCAGCGTCGCGGCGGTCGCGAACCTGATTTCACGGTCCGCAATCAACTAGAGCTGGCTGAAGCGGCCACCGCCACGTCAAAAACGATGACCGCTTTGCTCGGATCGATCGCCGGAGTTTCTTTGATCGTGGGCGGTATCGGAATCATGAATATCATGTTGGTCAGCGTGACCGAACGTACGCGCGAAATTGGGATCCGTCTCGCGATCGGTGCCCATGATCGGGATGTCCGTCTCCAGTTTTTAATCGAGGCGATGATCCTCAGCATGCTCGGAGGAGTCCTCGGTGTACTTTTTGGAGTGGGTGCTTCCCAGATTGTGGCGGCACAGACAGGCATGCCTGTTCTCATCTCCACCACCTCGATCACCGGCGCAGTCATCTTCTCCGCTTTTGTCGGGATCGTCTTCGGATTTTATCCCGCGCACAAAGCCGCACAACTCGACCCGATCGACGCGCTTCGCTTCGAATAAACGGCGAGCAGGCCGACCAACGGCGTCACGTAGATCAAGGATGAGCAAAGGCTCAGGAGCCGACGTAGAGCTGCGCTGCCTGTGCCGCTTCCACCGCCGCGTGTGTCGCCATTGTGACTGCGCGAACGTCGAGCGGCCTATTGAAGCTTATTTTCGCAGATTAGACGAAACGTTCGAAATGCGGTGAAATTTGTCCCATTTTTGGGAAACGCGAGTCCCAACATTTACACGAAAGGATGCTCTTTCGGGGCTCCCGGCGAGCACGTTAGACCCGCAAGACACTAAATATCAATGGATTGAAGACTGAACCGATCCTTGGCACACCGCCTGCAAAGCAGGTGACACTCGCACCCCTTGGTGCTTCAACTCGTAATTCCTCTTTCCCTCATGTGTGCCGACGCCGCCCGTATCCTGATCGCTGACGATCAACCTGACATCCTTGAGGCCTTGCGCCTCCTGCTGAAGACGGAGGGGTACCAGATAGAGGCGGTGAAGTCTCCCGCCGCCGTGATCAAAACGTTGGAATCTCGCGACTTTTCCATGGCGTTGATCGACCTCAACTACGCTCGCGACACCACCAGTGGTAAAGAGGGGTTAGACCTATTGAACCAGATTCAAGCAGTCGATGCCTCGCTGCCGGTGGTCGTCATGACGGCTTGGGCCAGTGTGGACCTGGCGGTAGAGGCGATGCGACGTGGTGCGAAAGACTTCGTGGCTAAACCTTGGGACAACCCGCGGCTCCTCGCTATCGTCAAAAACCAGATCGAGCTCGGGGGCGCGGTGCGTGCCTACAAACGACTGGAAGAGGAGAACCAACTGCTCCGCGGCAAGGGCGGGCCCCACTTGATCGCCAACTCTGCCGTCATGCGTCCAGTGCTGGAGGTGATTGCCCGCGTAGGACCGTCAGATGCCAATATTCTCATCACCGGCGAAAACGGTACCGGGAAAGGCGTAATCGCACAGGCACTTCACGCCGTTTCCAGTCGCTCAACCAAGCCGTTCATTTCCGTCAACATGGGTGGACTTCCTGAAGGGATTTTCGAAAGCGAGCTCTTCGGTCACGTCCGCGGTGCCTTCACTGACGCCAAGACCGATCGTGCGGGACGCTTCGAATTAGCGGATGGAGGCACGCTGTTCATGGATGAAATTGGCAACATTCCCATGAGCCAGCAGGCCAAGATCCTGCGCACCCTGGAAACGGGTGATTACGAGCGAGTAGGCTCGTCAAAAACGTATCGAGCCAACGTTCGCTTGATTTCAGCTACCAATTCCGACCTGCAAGCGGAAGTAGCGGCAGGGCGTTTCCGGCAGGATCTTCTTTTTCGCCTCAATACGATCCATCTTCACCTNNATACCGCAAAGCAATCACGGGTTTCGATTCCTCGGCGATCGACGCCATGCGCGCGTACAGTTGGCCAGGGAATGTTCGAGAACTCGACCATGCGGTCGAACGCGGGGTCCTCATGACCTCCGGTAAAGTGATCCGCGGCACCGACCTCGCGCTCAACGCCGGTCAGTCCGCTCCGCGACTCGAGGACATGAGTCTGGAAGAAGTTGAGGGTTTCTTGATCAAGAAAACGTTGGCACGCTGCGACGGTAACGCTCGACGAGCCGCCGAGGAATTGGGCCTAAGTCGGAGTGCCTTTTATCGTCGATTGGAAAAGTACGGTCTTTAAGCTGCTCGCATGCCCAAGCCGTTCCGCCGCCTGACTCATGACCAGAGCGTGTTTTTGCACGCACTGCTCGGGGGGCTTCCCGCGGTCGGCGTGTCCATGGCGTTTTTATGGGGAGGCGAGATCACGCCCAAAACGCAGTGGACCCTCACTCTGTTGATCGGCCTGACCTGGGTGGGATTTGCCGTTTCGGTACGAAGTAAAGTATCCCGTCCGCTACAAACGATGGCGAATCTGCTGTCAGCGTTGCGCGAAGGCGACTTTTCTGTGCGTGCACGTGGAGCACGCCGTGACGAACCGCTGGGCGATGTCTTAGCAGAGATCAATTTACTCGGAAATGTTTTGAAAGAACAGCGTCTGGGAGCGCTGGAAGCCACTGCCCTTCTCCGGACAGTGATGGAGGAGATCGATGTAGCGATTTTCGCTTTTGATGCGTCTGCCACGCTCCGATTGGTCAATCGCGCCGGACAGGAACTCCTGGCGCAACCCGCAGAGCGCATTCTCGGACGAGTCGGCTCTGAGGTGGGATTGGCCGATTGTCTCGTCGGAGACGCGGAACGCGTCCTCGGAACGGTGACCTTTCCCGGTGCATCGCGGGGACGCTGGGGCATGCGTCGGACCCAATTTCGTGAAGGCGGTCTACCTCATCACTTGGTGGTCATCGCTGATTTGAGTCAGCCACTTCGCGACGAGGAACTCAAGGCGTGGCAGCGTTTGGTGCGCGTTCTTGGTCATGAGCTGAATAACTCACTTGCTCCGATCAAATCGATTGCGGGCAGCTTGGGAATACTGCTCAAACGAGAAAAACGGGCTCCCGACTGGGAACAGGATTTACAAGGAGGTTTGGAAATTATCGAAACGCGAGCCGATGGACTCGCGCGTTTCATGCAAGCCTACGCTCGCTTGGCCAAGCTCCCTGCCCCGGTGCTGTCTCCATGCTCGGTGCCCGGATTGATTCATCGCATCGTGGGACTCGAACAACGGTTCCCCATCGTCGTTACAGGGGGACCCAACCTAATGTTGCCGTGCGACGAAGCACAGATCGAGCAGGCCTTGATTAATCTCTCCAAAAACGCAGTGGAGGCTGTTCTCGAGCAGTCGACTTCTGAAACAGAGCGTCCCCCTGGTGTGAGAATCGGTTGGTCGAAAGTAGGCGCAGGGCTGGAAATTCTCATCGAGGACGACGGGCCGGGTATCGCAGAAACTAACAACCTGTTCGTCCCTTTCTTCACCACTAAACCGGAAGGGTCCGGAATCGGACTCGTGCTTTGCCGACAGATCATTGAAAACCATGGCGGTTCGTTGCAGCTGCACGACCGTGGAGCTGCTCGTGGCTGTATCGCCAAGGTCACCCTCCCACTATCTGCTGCGTCCTAATCTTCAGCCCGACCCGTTCACGCCTACGGCGCACGTGCGAAAACATAACGGTCGCGATCCGTTAAATCGCGGACCGATTCGAATCGCGACCATCCCGCCCGCTCCGCCTGCTTTTGTAGTCCACCGTGTTGAGCGATACCGGTTTCCAACGCGAGCCAGCCTCCCGGATTCAGGTAGGCTTGGCTTTGGGCAATCAACTGGGACAAATCATCAAGTCCCTGCTCACCCCCCACCAGAGCGGAATGCGGTTCAAACTCGCGAACCTCCGCCGACGCCTCCTGCACTTCCGCTGGAGTCAAATAGGGAGGGTTGGAAACGATCAGGTCAAACCGTGACCCCGCAGGAAGTGCTGAAAACCAATTTGTCTCCAAAAAATGAATGCGCTCACTTAAGCCGGTAGCGCTGGCATTTTCTCGGGCCAAGGCGAGTGCGTCCGGGCTGAAGTCCCCCGCCGTGATAACGGCTTCGGGCAGCGCTTTCGCCAACGCCAGGGCAATGGCACCCGTCCCGGTTCCCAAATCGAGGATTGAACGTGGCGGCTGGTCTTCGACTCGTTTCAAGATCAACTCGATTAGGTACTCAGTCTCCGGTCGCGGGATGAGGGCGCGTCGGTCACACTTCAACGTAAGTCCGGCAAAGAGGGTTTCGCCGAGAATGTATTGAAGCGGCTCGTGAGCCGCCCGCCTCCTTAAAAGGGGTCTGATTTTTTCCAACTCTAACTCCAACAGCTCACGCTCGAATTGAACGTAGAGTTGCATGCGCTTGAGACCCAGCGCATGACCGATCAGCCACTCAGCGTTAAAGCGAGCATTCTCCACGCCTTTGGCGGCGAGAAAGTCGGTGCTTTTCTTGATGATTTCCAGAAGCGACGACATGCAACAAGTTCTGCCTTATTCGTCGTCCCGGTCTGCTCCGGCGCGTTTGAGCACAAACGGCTGGCCAGTGAGTGCTGCCAGCTTTTCCTCGAACTCCACGCGCTGCAGGGCAGCAATGATTTCGTCAATTTGTCCCTCCATCACCTGCGGCAGATTGTAGAGGGTGAGCCCAATCCGGTGATCAGTGAGTCTGTTTTGCGGAAAGTTATAGGTGCGGATACGTTCGGAGCGGTCGCCGGTTCCAATCTGACTTTTACGTTGAGCCGCATACTTAGCGCGTTCCTCATCCTCCTTCATCTTCAACAAGCGGGAACGGAGCACAGCCATCGCACTGGCTTTGTTCTTTTGCTGGGAACGCCCATCCGCACAGAACACAATCATCCCCGTCGGACGATGGATGATTCGGACCGCGGAGTCCGTGGTGTTCACGCCCTGCCCGCCTGGACCGCTGGCGCGCTGCACGGTGATATCCAAATCCTGAGGATCGATTTGCAGGTCGACTTCCTCCGCTTCGGGCAGCACCGCAACCGTAACCGTCGACGTATGGATGCGTCCATTGGCTTCGGTGGCAGGAATTCGCTGAACCCGGTGCACCCCACTTTCAAATTTGAGCTGCTTATAAACGTCGGTGCCCGTGATGAGAAAGCTCACCTCACGAAACCCTCCGCGCTCGCTCACGCTGCTGCTCATCGGCTCAATTTTCCACCCCTTCTTGTCGGAGAATTTTTGGTACACCCGGCTGAGTTCGGCTGCGAAAAGGGCGGCTTCCTCACCACCGGTTCCCGCGCGAATCTCCATCACCGTGTTGCGAGAATCCGTGGGCTCCGGAGGAATCATCGCCATCAGTATCTTGTGGTGGAGCTCGGCCCGCCGCGCCCGCAGATCAGGTAATTCCACTTCGGCCAACTCCTTCAGCTCTGGGTCAGCTGCGGGATCGCGAAAAAGCGTATCCGCCTCGGCCATCTCCTGCTCAAGCTTCTCGTAAGCCTTATGATCTGCAATGAGTTGAGCAAGCTTCTGATGCTCGCGCGTCACCTCGGTGGCCTTCCGAGAATTAGCATAGAAAGAGGGCGCAGCCATCTGCGCGTCCAGCTCTTCGAGCCGACGCTGAAAAGGAAAGATAAGAGGAAGATTGTCCATGCGGGGTGAAGGAAGCAGTGGGAGGAGCGGATATTTGCGA
>DKKJ01000372.1 GCA_002455175.1 Opitutaceae bacterium UBA6669 | reverse complement strand
CGTTAAAGTTTTCGAAGCCCGGAACTACCCGTTCGATACGGTCGCGAATCAAATCGTAGTTCTCGATTAACGTTGCCCAAGGCACAGTCGTCTTCTCGCCAAGCACCGCCAGCGCCATACGTCCGACAATGCAAGGCTCACTTAAAAGTTCGTTCGACGCCGGATGGGCATGCCCGCGGGAAGGATTGATGATACCCATCGAATCTTCGACGGTCACAAACTGTTCCCCGCCTGCCCGCACATCTCGCTCACTTCGGCCGAGGCACGGAAGAATGAGCGCGGTTTTCCCCGTCACCAAGTGTGCGCNNAACCTGGACGGTCAATTCACACTTGCGCAAAGCCGCTCCGGTAAACTCGGTATCGGGCGTGGCGGAGAGGAAATTTCCTCCCATGGCGATGAACACACGGACGTCTCCGGCGTGCATCGCCTTGATCGCATCCACGGTGTCATAGCCATGCTTCCGCGGTGAAGCGAATCCGAACTCCTTGTCCAAACGGTCAAGCCAGGCATCGGGCATTTTTTCGAAGATGCCCATGGTGCGGTCTCCTTGAACATTCGAATGTCCACGCACCGGGCACACTCCCGCCCCGGCACGGCCGATATTTCCCCGGAGGAGCAGAAAATTCACCACGTATTGAATCGTAGCTACCGCCTGAGGCTGTTGGGTGAGACCCATCGCCCAACAGCAAATGGTCGCCCGCGAACGGGCCGCCAATTCCGCGACACGGACAATTTCCTCCTGAGACACGCCGCTCGCGCGGACGATCGCGGACCAAGCAGTGGCCCTGACATCAGCGGTCAACGCCTCCAATCCGGCGGTGTGTTCTCGAATAAACGTGTGGTCGAGCACGGTGCCTGGAGCGCGGTCTTCCGCTTCGAGCATCGCTTTGATCAAGCCTTTAAACAAAGCGAGGTCGCCGGCGATCCGCGGTTGAAGCCAATGATCACAAAGGCCTTGTCCCTCCCCAAAGAGCGTACTCATGGCACGTGCCGGATGCAGAAAATCCTGGGGGTTCTTGAAACGAAAACTCCCGACCTCGGGCAGCGGATTGACTGAAACCAGCGTGGCGCCCGCCCGCTTGGCCTCGGACAACGTGCTGAGCATCCGAGGGTGGTTCGTCCCTGGATTCTGTCCGATAATGAGGATGAGGTCCGCCTTGGCGAAGTCGTCCAGTTTCACCGTGCCCTTCCCAATCCCTATCGTCGCATTGAGCGCAGCCCCGCTGCTCTCATGACACATATTGGAACAATCCGGCAGGTTGTTGGTGCCAAACTGGCGAACAAAAAGCTGATAAAGAAAGGCGGCCTCGTTACTGGTCCGGCCCGACGTGTAAAAAGCCGCAGCATCGGCGTGTGGGAGCTCGCGAAGTTCCTTCGCTACGAGTTCGAAAGCCTCATCCCAACTGATCGGCGAGTAGTGGGTGCCGCCGGGGCGCAGGACCATGGGCTCCGTTAACCGTCCCTGCCGATTGAGCCAATAATCGCTTCGTTTTAGCAGATCGTCCACTGAGTGACGGGCAAAAAACTCCCGGTCCACCCGACCGGTCATCCCTTCGTCAGCGACCGCCTTGGCCCCGTTTTCACAAAACTCGAACGTGTGACGATCGGTATCCGGGCTTGGCCAGGCACAGGACTGACAATCGAAACCATCCAACTGGTTGACCTTAAAGAGTGCTTTGGTCCCAGCGATAACGCCCGCTCGTCCCAATGCGTACTCACCCGTCTTCAAAACCGCTTTTATGCCTGCCGCCGTGGCAGACTTAGAGCCGAGACGAGGTGGGGTGGCTTCGAGCGGTGGTTGCGCAGGCGATGGAGTGGACATGGAAAAATTACTTCCTGAGATGGGTTATGTCGATACAGCCTACAAACTTTGCCCCTAGGCTCAAGCCCCCGTACCTTCAACGCGCTACGCGAATCATTCGCAATCCGGCGGAATCAATCAATCCATAGCGCTTTCGCGTTCATTAGGACAAACGCGAACGCGTCTTCCACCGCTGCAGCACCTCCGCTTCCCGCTCCGGCGAAAGGCCAGCACGGAGCTTCTGTTGTCGCTCACGTGGGAGCGTTTGCCACCACGCCCAGGTATCCATCGCCGTCGTCGCCAGGCTGCGGAAAGTCAATCCCGCTTCCTTTGCCTTTCGATAGCTTACCCGCGCAAATCCTGCCGTTCCCCCATGCCCGGGCACCCAGACCGGCAGATCGCTCCACGGGGAAACTCCCTGTTCTCGCAGAAATTCGGAGGACACGAAATTCAACTGCGCTCCCGCCGTGGTGACCGCGCGAATACCATAAAGCAAGCCAGCCACGGTCTGCTCAAAATCAGGACCCACCGCGTGGAAGGTTCCCAAGCTCCTGGCTTCCGCGACACGAATCGTCCACTCCGCAAGATCGCGCGCATCGATGACCTGCACCGGATCAGTGCCATCGCCCGGCGCGAGGACCTCTCCCCCTTTCGCCAGACGGACGGGCCAATAGGTAAAGCGATCCGTCTCATCGCCCGGACCGACAATCAGCGTAGGACGAATGACTGTGGTCCTGTCAGGAAATTGAAGAAAAGCCCGCTTTTCTGACTCCGCCTTCAAGGCTCCGTAGAGGTGAGGATTGCTCCTGAGCGCCGCATGCGTTTCGGCCAGAGGATCGTTTCCCTGGTAGCGTACCACCTCCGCTTCCTCATCGCTTCCAGCAACACTCGTATTGGCCAAGACTGAAATGGTGGAGATGAAGATATAGTGCTTCACGCGCGGCCCGAGAACGTTACCGGCGTCCCGCACCCAAGAAGGCAGCGTGGTGGGATTATCAATACACACATCCCACTCTCCCTCAGCCAGAGAAGCCAAATCCCCTTTTTCCCTATCTCCCGTCCGCTCTTCCACCTCCCCTNNGGTTGAACAGAGTGACCTGATGACCGCGCGATAAGGCATAGGTCACCTGATGCGGTCCAATAAAACCCGTGCCACCAAGAATAAGAATACGTAGTTTACGCATGGCACGAGGGGTAGGAGCGCCCGGAGAGAAGTCTTCTACGGTCGACGAGGCGCCCCAACCTTGGGCCAAGGCGAAACCTCCCACCGAACTCAAAGCGAGCATTTCGCGGCGAGTCATGCTCTCAATTTGCGCAAAGTTTAGAATTCGCCAAGCATCTTCGCTCCGCGATGCGCTCTGCAACCAGCTGCAACCGAGTTAAATGATAGGTGGTTCGAATCATCGGAAGAGTTGAGCAACCGGCCCACTTGGCATTTGTGTCGCCATGGTAACGACGAGTCTTACAGGTGGATCCATGCGAATTGCGGTGCTCGCCGACACCCACGACCGATATCCTTCCGACCTTCCGGGACGGCTACAGGACGCCGACGAGATTTGGCATCTGGGTGATGTCTGTGATCCGGATACCTTGATCGAATTTGAACAACTAGGCGTGCCCATGCAGGTGGTCCGAGGAAACAATGATCTGCACACCGCTTGGCCGCTGGAGCTAACCTTGGTGCGGGAAAACCTCTCTTTCCATCTCATCCATATCCCCCCTCGACGCGCCCCACAAGGGACTCATATCTTGCTCCACGGACACACGCATGTCCCGCGTGACGAGATTGATTTCCACCGTGTGCGGTGGCTAAACCCGGGCTGCATCGCCTTTCCACGAGCAACGGTGCGGACCTTCGCCTGGCTCACGCTTGAGAAGGGTACCCTCAAGCGTTGGGAGCTCGTCCATATCTGATTTGTTGATGTCACGCGAAGTTCAACCCGATCTCTCCGGTTTCGCTTTTTCGTCCAACTCGGACTCATCGTTTTCACGTGAGTCGAGTCAGGTAAGCCACGCCGCTTCCCGACCCCCGCGTCCTCAGCTCTCTTCGTCCGAAAACATCGCGAGCGAACCGGACGTCGTTTTCAGGCGTAGCCTCAAGGCTGAGCACTATCGCCTAACGTTGAGACGCGACGGCGTGCCGCTGGTGACAATTCCAGTCCGAGGCAGCGAACGAGAAGCACGTCGTTTCCTGGAAGCCAATCGGGATTGGCTGCACCGCGCTCAGCAACGCCAACGTCGTCGACCTCGCGCGCCCGAAGTATGGGTGCCGGGAACGCACATTCTTTGGCGGGGCCTCATGATCGAATTACGCGTGGCCACCACCGGCGAGCGCGCCGCCGTCTGTCTGAGCGCCGACGTTTTTCGTGTCGCCCAACTGACCATCGATCTCAGGCCAACGCTCGAAGCCCATTTTCTGCGCAGGGCCAAAATCGAGCTCCCTGCACGCACATGGGAACTCGCCGCTACCACGGGGGTGGAGGTCAAGCAGGTTTGCGTACGCAATCAACGCTCCCGGTGGGGTTCCTGCACGTCGGACGGCGTGATCTCTTTGAATTGGCGCCTGATTCAAACTCCCGACTTTGTCCGCGACTACATTATCTACCACGAACTGATGCACCTCCGTGAAATGAACCACTCTGCTCGCTTTTGGGCGCGAGTGGAAGAGGTGTGCCCAGGGTGGCGTGAGGCGGAGGCGTGGATCAAACGCAACGGCTCGCTGGTCGGTTTATAAGCACGCATCACCATCGTCGATCGACTGTCATTCTCACTATCGCTTCCCATGCACGCACGTCTCCATTCCCTCGCCTTTTTCGTAGTCGGCTTCTTGGCTCTTCCTCTGATGAGCCTTCTTTCCGGCTGCAAAAAGAGCGGTGAGTCGGCGACCGGAGATAGTAAGCGACAAGTCCTCCACCTCGGCAACTCCGCTGAACCGGCGGACATTGATCCCCACAGTATCACCGGTCGCCCTGAATCGGATATCGTGCGCATGCTCTTCGAAGGGCTAGTCACTCCCGATCCACAGACGCTCGAGCCACGTCCGGGCCAAGCGGAGCGGTGGGAAGTCTCAACCGATCAACTCACCTACACGTTCCACCTTCGCCCAGGAATCGCTTGGTCGGACGGACAACCCGTAACGGCGAGGGACTTCGTCCGCTCGTGGCAGCGTATCCTCACACCCTCTTTTGGCGCGGAATACGCGTACAATTTCTACGGGGTCAAAGGCGCCGAGGCGTTCAATCAGGGAAAGCTGACGGACTTCTCCCAAACTGGTTTCCAAGCTCTTAATGACCGCACGGTTCAGATCACCCTTTCCCACCCCACCAGCTCTTTCCTCAGTCAGTTGATCCACACCAGCTGGACTCCCGTCCCCATTCACGTCGTGGAAAAACACGGCGGCCTCGAACGTAAAGGAAGTCCTTGGACGCGTCCTCAAAACGTTGTCAGCAACGGCCCCTTCGTGCTTAAATCTTGGCGACAAAACCAGAAGATCATTATTGAACGCAACCGCCGGTACTGGGACCACGCGCGTGTGGCACTGGATGAAGTCCATGTCTATGCCACGGAAAATACGGACACTGAAGAGCGGATGTTCCGCACNNCCCTGCCACTCAGCAAAATCGACACCTACCGGCAGGAAAACTCTCCCGCCCTCCGGATCGAGCCCTACCTTAGCACCGCTTACATTCGGATCAACACCACGCGTCCTGCCTTTGCGGATACTCGCGTAAGACGAGCGCTAGCACTCGCGCTCGACCGCGACCGCCTCTGCAAACGCGTCCTTCGTGATACCAAATTTCCGGCGCACACGTTGACGCCCCCGAAAACGGCGGGCTTCACGCCTCAGCCAACAGATTTTCGCGATGATTTGAACGCGGCAAAGGCGCTCCTCGCCGAAGCGGGCTATCCCGACGGGAAAGGCTTTCCCGCCATCGAGGCACTTTTCCCGACCTCGGACAATGGTCGGGTCGTTATGGAAGCAATCCAAGAAATGTGGCGACGCGGACTCGGGATTGAGGTGCGCCTGCTCAATCAGGAATGGAAGGTCTATCTGGATTCGCTCAACACCTTGAATTACGACCTTTCGTGGAGCGGCTGGGTGGGAGACTATTTGGATCCCATGACCTTCCTCGACCTGATGACGAGTTCCAGTGGGAACAATCGGACCGGGTGGAAAAACCCTACCTTCGATCGTCTGGTCGAGACCGCCCGAACCGAGTCCAACCAAGAAAAGCGGTTCGCTCTGTTTCAAGAAATGGAAGCGCTCTTGTCCCGAGAAGCACCTGTTCTACCCCTCTATTATAATGCCAGTGTTTCGCTGGTGAGTCCCCGAGTAAAGGGCTGGTACCCCACCCTTCTCGATATTCATCCGTTACAGGCCGTTTCGCTCGAGCCGAACAGTACAAAAAACTAACCGGGCCACTTGAGCGATCGCGCTCGTAGTCAATCAATCCTGCTCACCCGGTTCGTTTCGTAAGCACATAAGCTACCCAAACAGTTACTCACGTCTCGCGCCCGTTCGCCCGGAATCGAAGAATTTAATCATTCCCGGCTCGCAGATTGCTCTGACTTCNNCGAGGCCTCCAGCCACTTTTCCAGCCGCTAGTCTCCCGAACCCTCCCTCCATGGTCGATCAAGGCGCTCTGAAACTAAAGCTCTCCGTATTCATGTTCCTCCAGTACTTCATCTGGGGATCTTGGTATGCCAGCATGGCGACTTACCTCGCCAACACCTTGAAGTTTGGCGGCGAACAGATTGGTGCCGCTTACGGGGCTTTCGCTATCGGTTCGATCATCTCGCCTTTCTTTGTTGGGATGATCGCGGACCGGTATTTCGCTTCACAGCGTATTCTGGGGGTGCTGGGGATTGCGGGAGGTTTGGTCCTGCTGTTTCTGGGCCGGCTGACGACGTTCAGCGAATTTTACCCTCTCCTCATCGTCTACTGCGCGCTCTTCGCTCCCACCCTAGCGCTCGGGAACTCGGTGTCACTCACTCATCTGGCCAATGCCAAAGTCGACTTCCCGCGCATTAAGATTTTCTCCGCCATCGGCTGGATCGCCGGGGGAGTGACCCTCAGCAGTTTCAACGGCGAGCAATCGGCCATTCAGTTCCAGATCGCGGCTGTCGCCTCCTTTGCTTTCGGAATGTTCTCATTGCTGCTGCCCCATACTCCACCGAAGAAAGTGGGGCAGAATGTGACGATGGGGGAAATTCTTGGCTTGGATGCCCTCGCTCTGATGAAGAAGCCGTCCTTCGCGATTTTCATCGGTTGCATGTTTCTCATCTGCATTCCGCTCTATTTTTACTTCGTGATGATCGCCATTTATCTCAGTGAGTTACAATGGACGAGTATTGCCGGTAAGCTGACGCTGGCGCAGGTTTCCGACATTGTTTTCCTCTTCTTACTCCCCGTCTTTCTCCAGAGGCTCGGCTACAAAAAGACCATCTTTATCGGTATCCTCGCTTGGGCTCTCCGTTACTTCTTCCTCGCACAGAGTGTTTCTGGCGCCGACCTCGCCGTTCCGCTGATCTTTGGAGCAATTCTTCTCCACGGGGTTTGCTATGATTTCCTCTTTATCGCTGGACAACTCTATGTGGACAGCGAGGCAAACGAACGTATCCGCGGTGCCGTGCAAGGATTCATTGCTTTTATCCTGTGGGGCGTTGGGGCGCTTGTTGGGACCTATCTCGCTGGGAAGGTACTAGCGGCCAATGTCCTTCCCGTCGCCCAAGGTACTATCCTGCACAATTGGCGTGGCATCTGGCTTACCCCGGCAATTGGCGCCGCTGTGGTCATGGTGATTTTCCTCATCTTTTTCCGCGAGCCGCTTAAAAAGGCGGTTACGGGGAGCAGCAAGTAACCCGATCTCAACCGTGTTGACGGCGGCGAAGGCAGTAGTGCCTTCGCTCAGACGGCGACTTGCGCTAGCTCGCCTCGCACTGTCTTCGGACTTGTTCGCGAACGAGCTTCTCCAANNCCTCTGGTTCGGCTTGCTCATAAGCGCCGTCGCTGCGCTCGCTCAGCCCGCTTCGGGTCCCGGCCCTTACAAACGAATTCCGCTTCCTGGTATCGTCCTTACCGATACCGAGCGTCGATCGCTGGAAGCCGCTGCTTCAGCACTCCGGGCGGAGATCGTCACGCTTTCCGCGCAACTATCTCCCGAAGGGAAAGCGTTGCTGCCCGATGTCGAAGTTTTCCACAAAGCCGTGGATTGGGCCCTGCGTTACGACGAGTTCTTTGCTCCCAAGGAAGTCGAATACGCCCGACGGCTTCTCACCCTCGGCCATCAGCGGGCCGGACAACTCCGCAATCAGCAGGCGCCCTGGCTGACCGCCACCGGCACCATTCTTTCNNCTGTACGTACCAAAAAAATTACCCGAAGGCGAAGCGCCCGCGATGGTCTTTCTTCTAGGCCGGAACGAACGTCGCACGGAGCTCGCTTTCCTTGCTGAACGTGAGGCAGGAGCGCCGCCCGTTTCCCCCACGGGAGCAATCGTGCTGGTCCCGTATGGACGCTTCTGCAATGCCACGAAATTCCCCGGTGAGGTCGATGTAATGGAGGCACTTGCCGCGACACGTGCGCGTTACCAAATCGACGCGAAACGCATTGCGGTGGGTGGATTTTCCATGGGGGGTGGAAGCACGTGGCATCTGACTGCACATTACCCAGGCCTTTGGTGCGCATCGACACCAGGAGCCGGATTTGCAGAGACGCCTGCTTTCACAAAAGCACTCGCTCCGGGAAAAGAACCCCGCCCCGTCTGGGAGCAAACGCTGTGGAACCTTTACGATGCCACGCTCTACGCGGGGAATTTCTTCAACGTTCCTACAGTAGCTTACACCGGTGAAATCGATCCTCAGAAACAGGCATCCGATATTATGGAGGTCGCGATGAAAGGAGAAGGCCTGACTTTAGAGCGCCTCATCGGCCCACAAACGGCGCATAAGTACCATCCCGAGACGCTCAAAACACTCAACACGCGGATGGATGCTTTGATCGCGCAAGGGCGCGAGGCTCTCCCAAAAGAAATCCGCTTCACCACCTATTCCCTGCGCTACCCTTCTTCGGCCTGGGTTCGGATCGAAGGTCTCGGGCGTCATTGGGAACGCGCTGATGTCAAAGCGCGTCTCCAAGATGACGGTAAGGTAATAGTAGATACGAAAAATGTCACCTCGCTCACGCTCACCGAGGTGCAGCCCAAAGAAGTCATTTTGGACGGAACCACGATCACGGTCNNAGCGCGCACAGTGAATCGGCCTTGCGCAAACGCCCTGGTCTGACCGGCCCAGTCGACGATGCGTTCATGGACAGCTTCCTCTTTGTTCGCCCGACCGGCAAACCGCTCCATACCAGCCTCGGAACCTGGGTGGAAAGCGAACTGATGGCGGCCACCACGCTTTGGCGCCACCTGTATCGGGGTGTGATTCCGGTCAAAAGCGATCGGGAGCTCTCTGACGAAGACATCGCCAACCACAATCTCGTGCTCTGGGGGGATCCCTCGTCTAACGCAGTTCTGGCACGCATTCTTCCGCAGCTGCCTCTCCAGTGGGACGCCAAGACACTCACCGTTCGCGGGATCAACTATCCTGCCGCCCATCACGCTCCCATCCTTATTTTTCCCAATCCGCTGAACCCTGCCCGTTATGTCGTTATCAACAGCGGAATCGACTTCCGCGCAGACGGCTCCGCGAGCAACGCACTGCAGACGCCCAAATTCCCAGATTGGGCGGTAATCGATCTTCGCGAAGCACCCGGACCGCGTTGGCCAGGCCGGGTAGTCACCGCTGGTTTTTTCGACGAAGCGTGGAAGTGAGTCACGCTTCGGTTTGCGCTCAGGTCATTTTCCGTACTGCGAGTTCAATACACACCACGGTGATCTGGGAAGAGCCACCATTCTCCACGACGATCTCGTTCCATCCTTCTCGGATAAGCGAGATGGGGAAGCGAAAATCGTAGCCGACATTTTCCGGAACGTGGTGCGTGAGTGAGCCGCAGGGGAAGAGCAGGCGGTCAGATTTCTGATACTCCAGCTTAGGCCAACATCCGTTAATCGAAACAGGTAAGGCGGTAAACGTATCGGCTGCCTTCAAGACCACTTGGATAACGACCTCCAAGTTGCGGTCAGTCGGCTCAGCACACATCGGCAATCGGAAAGGATGGTAGGCTGTCGGGTTAATCGCTCTCGGTAGCTGTNNAAATGGGATTTGGGTAAAGTGATTCGCCCACATCGAAAATGAATAGTGCTTTTCCAGACCCCGTAGGTCCTCCAGTCGGGTCATTCCCTTCAATAATGCGTAATTGGAAGTAAGACCAGGAAGGCGCGCCTGATCCGTGCAATAGAAGTTGAACCACTCGAGCCCTTCGGCTCCCAAGGCGAATTTGCCCGCAGCATTTGCACGCAAGCTCTCCGGACTGCACGAGATGTAGCGTAGTCGTTGCGAGAAGCCGTGTTCAGCCGAGCGCGAAGCCAAGGCATTAGCTCCGTCCTCTATCACGCCATAGATGGCCACATCATCGCCCAGCCGATGACGGAGATCGTCGTGTGGCATTTCCCACGACGTGCACCAGAAGGCCGAGGGACAAATAAAATCCAGAGTCCCTTCCCGACACAACATCTCCACATCGAGACCGATAGACTTCACGGTTTCCAACCGCCCGGGGATACGCATTCCCAAACGGTACGGCTTACCGGTCTTTTTCGCCCGAGCTTCGGTCAGAGCCCGTATCTGACGAATCCAGTCCGACATCATCGCAATCGTTTCTGCCGAAGCATTGGGTTCGCAGCAATTGGGGTTTCGCCACCAGTCCAATTCCAAGCCCTCAAAATCATAGTCGTTCACGACCTCCTCGATTTGCGCCATCATCGACGCCCGTACTTCCGCTTTTTCGAAGTTGAGCGGTGTACGGTACTGCGGATCACGCATCGTCGGAGAGTAGGCCCCCTTCTTCAAGCGCATCCCCGGATTCTTCAGCAAAGGATGTTTAAAAAAACTTCCCTCGATATTTTTCGCGCCGTGGAAGTCATTCATCCGAATACTCACCCAGGGAGCTACTTTGAATTTCCGACAGGCCTTGGTC
>DKKJ01000067.1 GCA_002455175.1 Opitutaceae bacterium UBA6669 | reverse complement strand
TGTGAGGCTCGAAACCGTGACGCAGCTCCCGTAGACTGCGAATCACCGATGCCTGGTCGTGTCCCAAGCTGGTTACAAACCCCAAACCAGTGATAACAGGCGCCGATGGCATGAGCGCGGCGATCTAAGCAGCTCAGGATGCGGGTGGAACGGCGACCTTGGTGCGAACAAACGTCTTCAAATCGTCCAAAGTACGCACCTGCAGAATTTCTTCGTTGGCAATGATGATGCCGAGGAGTTCCTCGGTGAAAAAGACCACTTCGGTAATCGCCAAGGAATCAAAGCCCAAGTCGTCCACCAAACGCGTCGTGCCCGGGAGGTCGTGGAGGGGTTGCGCCGACTTGGTCGGGATGAAATCGTTGAGGATGGCGAGAATCACTGGATCCAGCGCGGCGGGGTCTCGGGNNCCTCGGGTTTCCTCGAATTGACGAAACGATGCCTGCACCGGCTCGGGAAAATGACGGATCTTGTCACGGGGAAGCGTGGAAGGCGCGCCGACGGGATCAGAGGACGATTTATCTGAGGACTCCATGGTCTGGGCTGGGTGACGGAAGTGTCACCGAGAGTCGGGTGAAAGGGCCAGCGCGATTATGCGGCGGGCGGAGAGGTCGGTTTGGAAGCGGTGTATTCGCTAAACAAGCCAAGTTGGGTAGAGCGCTTGACGTTCGCTAACCCAACTGCCTCCAAAGCAGCAAGTACTGTCTGGGGCGGAACGCACGCGTCCATCGTTTCCCAGTAATACCGCATCATGTCTTTGGCGTCCTGACTGCGCGTAAAAAATTGCGTGAGTGCGGGGTAGATCCGCCCGAAATACGTGCGGAAGAACCAGCCGGAGAGTCGGCCGGTGGGTTTGGTGACTTCCAGGATGAGGAGTTTACCGCCAGGTTTGAGGACCCGTTGATACTCTCTGAACGTGACTTCCAGGTCCATCACGTGACGCAAGGCGTAGCCCATCGTGAGGAAGTCGAAGCTATTATCTGCAAAGGGGAGCGCTTCGGCCCGGCCGACGACAAAGGTCGCGTCCAGCTTGGTACGGGCTACGGACAGCATGCCTTCGCTGGGATCGAGGCAGGTGATCGTCTTGGCTGACCCCAGGATTTTGGAGGCAGCTAGGGCGACGAGTCCGGTTCCACAAGCGACGTCGAGAACGCGGTCCCCCTTTTTTAAGCCGTGGCGTTGCTGTACCCAACGTCGGTACGCAACTCCGGTACGGAAGAAGCCCCAATCCACAATGCCGTCGTAGTGCTTGGCGCCCTTGTTGAAGAGCTGGTTCACATACTCAGGCTTCGCTTCTAGGTTGGTGTAGCGTTCTTTGAGCGGAGGGTGAGGGAGCACACTCGGTTCATGACGGAAAATCCCCACGGCTGGCCAGCCGAAATCCCCAAACGAAGCGGTGAGCGATCAGTTTGTAGTGCTCACGTGAGGACGACGCCTATCGTACCCTCATGCGACTGTGAGCACTTTCCGGAATTCGCATTTTGATCTCTTTAAATCCTATTCCTTTCGTGGGAGCCAACTCTCGTACAAAAGGTGCCCTCCGGATGGAGCCTACAGCGGTGTTAGAGAAGCCATCACCCCCTCCGCAAGCTAAGGGGCTAGATGAGGAGGCTGTCTCAGGAGGCCTTCCTGAGAGCCCCACTCCGAATTTCAGCGTTTCCGCGTTTCACAATTTCCGCATTTCTTAGGAGGGCCCCGCTCCCACTCTCAGGCCGAAATCAGTGAGCTTTCGCAGCGGGAACCGGCAACTTGAACTCCGTCAAAAGCGCATCGATTTTAGCTTCAATGGCAGAGGCGGGATTTCCGGGATGCAGCCCGGAGTGACGCACCGTACCGTCAGGTGCGATGATAGCTACGAAGGGAATGCCTTGGATACCGTAGTCAGGATTAAACACCTCTTCCTGGCTGAACACGACGTCCCAGGTCATTTCCTTGGCCTTCATGAAGTCTTTCATCAGCGCCATCTCCTTCTCGGGATCGCCCTTTGTATCCACACGGGGTCCATTGTTGGCGACGTGCCCTTGGATGCTGGTCACTCCAAGAAAGACCACCGGGGCACCTCGATAACGGGAAACGTGTTCACGGATTTGCGGGAAGGACGCGATGCAAGGTCCACACCAGGTTGCCCAGAAATCGAGAACCACGACGTTTCCTTTTAACTCGGAAAGGGTTTTCAACCCCGGACGCGATGACCACGTGAAATGAAGCTCAGGGGCTGCCTTGCCGATGAGAGCGGCTTTCGCTTTTTCCGCGGCTGCCATTCGGTCGATTTGCTCTAACACGCGGTCGACCGCATCTGCCGGCTCCGTACCGGGGTAGTTTTTCTTCACGGCCAGGAGCATCTCGCGGCCCTTAGCCATATCCCCCAAGACTCGTGCGTAAAGCATCGCGTGCATAAAGGCGATTTCAGCGGCGTTCTCTTTGTTGTCGGCGTATTTGGCGAGGAGCTCGTCAAACTCTTTCAGTTCCTCAGTAAAGTTCTCCTTGGTCGCCTGATCGGCGCGGATCTTGGCGGAGATTTTCTGGACCAGCGCCTGAAGCTCCTTTTGGGCCGGGGTGAGTTCAACTGCTTGTGGTGCAGCTANNAAAGACAAGTAGAGCGATGAGGAGGCGTGATTTCATTCAGGAGGAGCCGCTACACTGGCGTGCCTATGAAAACGGCGCGAGGGAATTGTTGATACCGGGAACGGGATAGCGGGCGACAGGAATCCGACTACGTTAGGGAGCGGCTGGAGAGCGCGTTGGTTTTGGTTGCCAAAGCCAAGGCCACTCAAGTTTAGCGGCGAAGTTATACCTAAGGCAGTAGCGGTTGATCGTGGCATTGGCCCAACGGCTCACATAGATCAAATTTTCTTGCTGAAGTCGGCGGGTCAAGTCCCCCGTGACTCCANNAACCGTGAAATCCCCACTCAATCCCAATCCGGGGGCGACCGTGGTGACGATTGGCATCTTCCACCGCTTCCGCAGTGGTGATTATCTGTCCATGAAAGTAAGTGGAGACCTGTGTCACCTTGCCGGTGTCGGGTGCATAGCCCACCCACACGATCTCGTGATCGCACGGGTCGTTATCACTGGGGAAGCCGTAGTCATCTTCCCAAAACAGGTGGTAAGCGATGACGGGTTTCTCCGGGTGCAGCACCGCCACGGCGTCTTTTAGGCCAAAAAATTCTCCTTCCGGATGAAACAGGCGANNATGGCAGGCGAGGTGGATCTTCCGCGAGGATGCGGTCGTAGAGCGCGGAGGCCTCATTGAGTGCACGATTTCCGTGTGCTACTTGGGCCTGTTGACTCCATTGGTCTAGCGGTGCGGCTGACAGGTAAGGCTTTCCTGAAAGAACAAGCATCCCGAAAGCGATAAGGTATAAAGGAGGAGAGCAGAATTTCACAGCGTGCAGAGGGCAGAGCTTGGTCAGGGGAATGCGTAAGAGGAGCTGCGGATCAACGTACGCGATCAATAAAATCGAAGAAGGCGGTATTGAAACGCTGGGGCTGCTCGAGATTCGGCAGATGCCCCGCGTCGTCGATGATCGCGAATTCTGATGCCGGAAGACTGCGGTGGACGGCTTCTGCGTCGGCCTGTGAAATGAAGCTGTCCTCTCGGCCGACCATTATGAGCGAAGGGACCTCAATCGTCCTGATCAAATCACGATAGTCACGTCGCTCGGCGCGACCTCGCAGCGCGGCGGCTGCGCCTTGCGGAGATGTTGAAAGCATCATCTGAAGCACGTGGTCAGCAACCTTCGGATCTCGGGCGATGGTGCGTGGACTGATCATGCGGGGTAGGACCTCATGGGCGTAACCCGACATTCCTTCGGTCTCCAGTCGATGGGCCATCGCGGTTCGCTGACGCCGCCCTTCGGGTGTTTCCGGAGCGGGCGACGTATCGGCAAGAACCGTAGCTCGAAACAATTCTGGAGCATGATGGAATAGTTCCATTACAATCTGGCCGCCCATGGAAAGACCGGCAATGACAGCTTGGGTAACATCGACGTGACGCAGCAGGGCTGCTAAGTCATCGGCAAAGGTTTTGAAGGCGACCTTTCCCGGTGTGATTCCAGACTGCCCGTATCCACGTAAGTCGGGAGCGAGTGCACGCCAGCCTTTAGCTTGGGCCGCTTGAATTTGCGGAGCCCACATCGAACGATCAAACGGATGCCCGTGGATCAGCAAGAGAACTGGACATGAACGTGGGCCCAGGTCGTCGAAGCTGAGGGTCAGGTTATCTCGAGCGAAGGAAGGCATGCGGCAGCGTCGCGAAAATCAACGGTACGCGAGTGTACGGTCCAAGGGGAGGGCAACGGGTTTTCTCGCTTTCTGCGCGGCGAAGATGGCGAACGTCATCTCGACGACATCGCGTCCATCCTCTTCGTTGCAAAGTGGTCGACCATGAGTGCGCAGGGCATGCAGCAAATCGCGCGCGCACGCATAGTGATCGCCAATATTCTTTCGAAGTTCGGCATCGGAGGGTCCGGGGGTTTCTCCCGGAAGGAGAGGGAGAGGGATCAGTCCCTTTTCTGTTTCCAGGTAGGCGAGGGGAAATTCATCGAAGCGCATTTGGATGACGCCTTTGGTGCCCACCAGCCGGAGGGTGAAAACAGGCTCTCGGCGATGCGGCTCGGCGGCTGAGTAAAAGCGGATCGGGACGCCACTCTCGGTCGCAAAGTGCGCGTCGATGTGATTGCCCGCGAGCAGGCCGATTCCCTCACCGCCTTCTTTCCAATCGGAAGCAGCCAAGGGTCTCCCGTCTTGCTTCACGGTGGCTTCGCACCGCGTGGCTTTTCCCGTGAAGCAGAGAGCGAGGTTCAAGACGTGTGAGCCCAGCACCCAGAGGTCTTCCGCCCCGGCTCTGCGGTCCTGTTTACCGGTTCCACTCAGTTCCTTCAACGTTCCGATGGTGCCAGCAGCTAAGTGCTTTTTAACGCGTTCGACATCGGGATGGTAGCGATTGCGATGGGCCAGGGCCAGTTTGACGTTTTTGGCTTTGCAGGCGGCCACAATCTCATCGGCTTCCTGTAAGTTCCGGCAGAACGGTTTCTCCATGTAGATCGCGCGAACGCCCTGTTGAATCCCGGCCATAGCCATTTCGTGGTGCCGGTGTATATGGCGCGGACCGATGATCAGGACGTCGGGTAAAACGGTCGCTAACATCTCCCGATAGTCCGCGTATCCAGGAATGCCGAGACGTGCCTTAGCCTTAGCCAGACCGGCAGGATTTTGGTCCGCGACGGCCACCAAGCGTACTCCGGGAAACGATGACCACGGTTTTTCCAAGCCGTGTCCATAGTCACCGTGACCGGTGTCTCCAATGAGCGCGACTTTGATCTCTTTATTCGAGGCTACCTGGGCCAGTGCCTCACTCCACCGGGGAAACGTAGCGAGTGCGAGTCCGGCGCCTAGAAACGTTCTTCGGGTGAGGGGTGAAGGTGTGAGGAAAGCAGGCATGGGACGAGAGAGGGGGCTCTTGATGAAACGCGGAAATAACGAAACGCTGAAATGACGAAATTTCGGAGCATTTTCTGACGGCGTCACTCCGAATTTCAACGTTTCCGCTTTTCACTATTTCCGCATTTCCCAGGAGGGCCCCGCTCCGTCGGGGCCGCGGGGTCGCGTTTCACATCACGATGTCCTCACGTTCTCTCTCCAGCTTCGCACCACCCTTACTTCGCGGCCTCTACTCTACACTCCGAGTTTCAGTTTTCAGCTCTCCGCGTTCAGCTTTTCAATTTCGCCTTCCCAAGCTGCCGAGATAAGCGATCAAGTCAGCAGCCTCCTGGGCGGTGAAGCCCATCAACTGCCCTTCAGGCATCAAAGAATTCGGCAGTGATTTTTCGGACGCAATCGTCGCAATCGGGAGGGATACAGAATCACCCGACGGCGTCTTCAAAACGACTTCGCGTGAGTCGCGCCGACTGACAAAGCCCATTTGGCTACTCCCATCCCGCAACTCGACGATCGTGGCTCGATACTCGGGGGCGATCAACTTTGAGGGGTATAAAATGCTTTCCAGAATTTGCGCCGCACTCTGTTGGGCCCCGATCTTCGTTAAATCTGGTCCGAAGTGGCGGCCCTGGCCTTGGACGAAGTGGCAAGCCAGACAGCTGGCCCCTTTACCTTCAGGTGTGAAGAGGTTTGAGCCGCGTACCGCGTCGCCGGGCACCGCCAGAAGATCGGAGACATTCACGTGAGAACCCAATGTTTTTTCGCGTAGGGCATCCGGCTTAAAGCGCTCGAAGATATCGCGCACGGTTGTTTCCGGTGAGGCCCAGGCGATTTGGAAGGCGTGCTTGCGCAGGGGGACCGAGAGTTTGCCGTCATCGATTGCGCGACGAATGCGCATGGCTCCATTCACCGTCTGCAGCTCGCGTGTGATCAACGCCTCGTTCCAATCGGTGTCATCCCAGGGTTTAGGTGCTGCCGACGTGGACGTCATGCGTGCGATCCAGTCTTCAATTGCTTTGAGTCCTTTCACATCGGTTTCCTTGGCACCGAGCAGCGGCATATGCCCCACGCCTGACTTTGCCATGCGCACCGCAATTACCGAGCTCCACGGATCTCCGGGCTCAATCAATTTGGGGTTCTTCAGTCCTAGACCGCCTTGTGCGGGCTCGACCCCGACGACGTTCATTTGGGCGGTGAGCAACTCGGTATTCAAATAGACCGAAACTGCTCCCCCAGCATCGGACCGGTGGCAATGAGCGCAGTTGGCATGGAAGACCGCCCGGGCGGCTCCGTTGATCGGGTTCTCAGGATTGAGGCCGGCACGGGTGTGCTCCAGATAGTCAGATTGTATCAATCCCAGCGCTACCAATTCGTGGGATTGCTTTCCGGGAACTCCCTGTAGTTGTGCAGGGCTGAACGCGAGTGCACCATTGTTCCACGTGTTGTGGCACCGAAGGCATTCGGCGCGACTTTGGAAGCGCCAGCGATAATCGCGGACCTCCTGATCGAGGGACTGGGGATCAGGACGCACCCGGAAAGTCACTTCTTCTCCCGAGGCAGGCACGAGTTCAGCGTCCGTTTGTGCGTCATTCCAGCGGTAGGTGTAGGCATTCCACGCTTGACCATCGAAGTGCAGTAACTGCGTTTCCACGCGGCGCGACCGTTCAGCGGTCGTCAGAGCCAGATCGCCGAGCGTGATGGTCCGAGTGAGGACGGCCCCTGCTGGCCAGCGCGAGGAATAGTCGATCTTTTTGCGATGGCTGTTGGGTTCCGGATAAACTACAACCGTAGTGGAGATGCGGCTTTCTCCTTTAAGGCCGATAAGGCGTTGCGTGGCGACAGCGCCATCTTCCCACAAAGGCTGTGTAATGGAGAACGGATACACGCCATGCGCGGGAGTCAGCGTCTTGATGTCGGCAAAGACGCCGGTTTTACTGAGCGAGCGAGGAAAGGAAGAGGGTTGTCCGGCCTGAGGGTTGCGTTTCAGGCGGTGAATGGACGTCGGATTGGAGAATTGCAGGTAGTAGATTTCACCGTCGTCGTCTTGACCGAAGGTAACGATGTTGTGAGGCGTGTCAGCGATCTCTTCGTGACGGGTTACTTTTTCGCCGTCGTACCAAAGGGCCCAGATTTTTCCCGTTGCCCAATCGCCGTAGACGTAGGCGCCGACCAATTCGGGGAATTCTTTACCGTGATAGACGTAGCCGCCCGTGATCGAGGCCGCCTCCGAGTGGTTATGGGCCACGATCGGCGCGGTGATCGGGGCCAGCGGGCTGGCTCGGGACGGTACNNACGTAGTTGCCGCCGCGCTTGATCAGAAAGATCATTTCCCAGATTTCCCAGCCGACGTCGCCGCACCAGAGGTTGCCCGTGACCCGGTCGAAACTCATCTTGAAGGGATTTCTAAGTCCAAACGCCCAATGTTCGGGACGGGTGAGTCCTGGTTTTTCCGAGAGGCCGGGTGCGCTGGGGGCCTTACCATCCGCCCAGGGATTGTCGGGAGGAATTCGATACGCGAGAGGAGGGTCACGATGATCGATGTCGATACGCAGGATAGCGGAGAGGAGGTCGCTGGTGTCCTGGCCCGTGAGTAAAAGGTCCGGCGGAGCTGGGGGAGCACCGTCGCCTGTCGAAACATACAAGTATCCGTCGGGACCAAATTGAATGCTGGCGCCATTGTGTTCTCCCGAAAGCCACGTGAGGATGACTTCCTCGGTGGAAGGGTCGATGGTCAGAGGGTCGAGCGAACTAAGTTTGAACCGGGAAAGGTGAGTGCCATCGGGTCGGCCGGCCTTCAGCGCGTAGGCGACGAAGATTTCGCGGTTCTCGCGGTACTTGGGATGCAGGGCGATTCCAAAGGCATTTTCCAAGTCGGGTCGCAATTGCTTTAAGTCGACCACGAGATGAGGCTTTTCGGTTTTATCGCCCTTAGGATTGAAGGTGTAAATCTTTCCTAGGCGTTCAACGAGCAGCAGTTTGCCTGTGCCGGTGACCGCGGAGAGTTCGAGGCCTTCCGCAAACGTGAGGTGTTTGAGAATCTCTTCGTGAACGAAGGGCGGAGGTGGCTCAGGTGAGCCTTGCACGTTCGACGACGTCCAGGGAGTCCGAGGCTGAGAAAACGCCAGGCAGGTTAACCAGAGCGCGAGGCTCGCAGCGAAGAAAAATCTCATAATGGGTCGGCGCACGCCCGTGGAGGAGTCGGGTAGGGCGGGTGAAGCCTGAGCAGACAGCGACAGCGCCTTCTGAGTCAAGGGGGCCGCGGCATCGTCGTTGGAAAAAACGACTAATTTAATTTTCTGAAAATTTCCCTCCTGCAGCTTATGCGCAGATTCATAAGTGCAAGGAGGTCTGGAAGGCCCTACCTGATAGGCAGGTCTCTCTTGGAGTGCACGATGTCCATTGCCGTCGGAGAGGTTTCCACCCAAGGTGGTGTGTATGGATTCTGTNNAGCCGTTGGGTGTCGGGAGATTACTGCTGTGGATGCTACTCTGCGGTTGGGCTTCGCTTTCTCTTTTGGGTCAGGAGACACCCAAGGTGCTGCCTCTCGCTGGAGAGACCTTCAAGATTGGGCCATGGGAGGCATTTATTATTTCCCCAGTCCCTACTACTGTTACCGAAGGGGGCACGCGACCCTGGGTGTGGTACGCACCTACGCTACCTGGGCTGCCAGATAAAGAAGAGAGAGTCATGTTTGAGCAATGGACGCAGACTGGGATCGCGATTGCGGGCATCGACGTGGGCGAATCCTTTGGTAGCCCGCGGGGTCGTGCGGGGTTTACGGCTCTCTATAAAGAAATGACGGAAAAACGCGGCTACTCCCAACGACCCATCTTTTTAGCCCGGAGTCGAGGAGGCCTCATGGCGTTGAACTGGGCGGTGGAGAATCCGGAAAAGGTGGCGGCGATTGCTGCCATTTATCCTGTGAGCAATCTTCGCAGTTATCCGGGACTGGTTAAAGCGAGTGTCGGTTACGAAATGACTCCGCAACAATTGGAGGCGGTGTTGGCGACTCACAATCCCATTGAGCGACTCGAACCGCTGGCCAAAGCCCGCGTGCCGCTTTTCGTGATCCATGGCGATGTGGACACCCTGGTTCCTTTGGAAGACAACAGCGGAATTCTTCGCGCACGGTATGAGGCACTGGGCGGACCCATTCGTTTAGTGATTCCAGCTGGGCAGGGTCACAATCGGTGGTCGGGGTTCTTTCAGAATTCGGCCCTGATCGAGTTCGTAAAGGAACAGACCAAACCCTGAAGCTCACCCTGGCGAAGTCGGGTCGGCTTCGGTTTCGCCTAAGAGCAGAAGCAGGCCCCGGGCGTACTTCAGGATTTGTTTTTCGGAAGGACGGTCGCTGAGGTTGGCGAGCATATCGGCCACCTTGACCTTGCGCGCGATCGGATCGCGCCGGATGGCGGCGAGATAGGCCTCGTAGTCGATCGTATCCGATTTCGTCAGCAGCTGCACACACGCGATGACCCCATCAGGAATACCGGCGGCACGAAGATTCTCAGCCGAGGTGGTGGTGTCCTCTAAAACATCGTGAAGCCACGCCACGGCCTCCGCCGTGCAATCACCCACCACTCGTTGGGCGACCGCTTCAGGATGCCGCACGTAAGGTGTTTTTTGATCGCGCCGAAACTGCCCCGCATGCGCCTGGTGCGCCAAGCGTGCAGCAACGGCGACGAGATCGGGATGGAGAGTGGGTGAAGACATTGAGGAAGGCTGTGAAGCGCTGATCTGGGAGTCACGGAGAATGGTGACGTGCTCTGATTCTGGCACTGCCGCTGTGGTGATCCTGGCCGTGCGCGTGAATCCTGGTGAGACCTTCAAGAGCGTTGGGCTGGAGTTGCGTGAAATTGTGGGTTATCTTTGACCAACCAAGACTTTGGTGAAATAGACATCGGTGTAATTTAGAGTATGTCTGCAGATACAGTTCAAAGATACCCTCTTACGGTTTCACTAAAAAAGTATTGGGTGTATTTGGTGCCCACTTCGGTCTTTCCCGCCTTTATGATTACGGCTGTTTGGCTACTCGACGGTGTCGAGGGCTTTTATCTATCAATTCCGTTTTTTATATTGGTTGGACACATTGCAAGAATTCCCTGTACTAGATACAGGGCAGGCTACTCATTTTGGATCTTCGCGTGTTTTCTCCTTTTGCCGGCTGGCCTGATGGGTGGGTTGTGGGCGGCGATTCTAAAGATGGTTTCTGAGAAAGGTATCATATGGAAGGCTTGGTAGATGTTTCAACCTGCTCTGCGGAAGGCCACTACCTGGGCGAACAGGCGAGTTTGACTCGGGGTGTGAGGATGTCGTTTGTTGGCCATGTAAGTTCCTTGGACTTTATCTACATCTGAAAGGATTTGTCATCTGATGCCGAATAGACTCATTATAGGGTTGCCCCGGTTTGACGGACACCTGGTTAGGGTCAAAAATGAAAAGGAACCCAATGAAGACCCAGATCCACAAGCCCGCGAGAACGCGGGCGCGATATACGAAGGAATACCAGAAAGAGGCGTTAGAAGCGTGGCGTAACAGCGGCCGAAGCGCAGCGAAGGTCGCTG
>DKKJ01000280.1 GCA_002455175.1 Opitutaceae bacterium UBA6669 | reverse complement strand
TGCTCTTCGGTTTTTTCTCCCGCTAAAATTGTTTCGGCCATCACCCGCGCGGCTTCAACGTAGGTAATGTCGTTGAGTGTCGCTAGGGCGTGGAGAGGGGTGTTGGTACGTGTCGGAATGACGGTNNGGCTACGTCGATACAGGGACTCTCCACTGTCGCGGACGTAAACGGTTTTCCCAAAGGTCGCCTCTTCCCACACCCCATCCGGTTGGTAAGGTTTCACGGCGGGACCGCCTTGTCGTTTTACGAGGAGCCCGCTGGCTGCGAGGGCTTGGTCACGAATCATCCATGAGGGAAGCCGGAATCGAGGGCCCCGCGCGAGCAGGCGGTTGTCAGGATCGCGTTCGGCTAGCTCGGGAGACATCCGGGAGGATTGCTTATAGGTCTCGCTGGTGACGAGCTGTCGGATGAAGCGTTTCACGTCCCACCCGCTCGAACGGAAGTCGGANNGGCATATTTAGGGAATTCACTCTGTACGCCTAGATCCTCCGCGGTTTTCACCAAACCGATCCCGAAGAACATTTGCCAGAGGCGATTGATGGTTACACGAGCCGTCAGAGGGTTGTCGTCCGAGACGAGCCAGCGTGCGAGTGCGAGGCGGTTGGGAACCGTATCCGCCGGCCAGTGAGGGAGCTTGGCAGGTGGGGCTGCGTGAACTTCACCCAACGGTTTATTGTAGAGGCCGCGATCAAGGATGAAGGTCTTTCGGGGTTCCGGTTTATCCTCCATCACCATCACTCGGACCAAGGATTGAGCATAGCGATCACGCGTTTTAAGCGCGTCGCGCAATTCTCCAGCTTGAGCGGAATACTCAGGGTAGCTGTCCTTGGTTTGTTTCGAGAGTGCCGTGAGTTGTTCGGCATTCCGCTTCTTGACCTCGGACATGAGCGATTGGCGGGCGTGCGCCCCCAGTTTTTCGGCCTGAGGCGATTTTGAGGCCGGTTCACCTTCGGGTCGAATGAAGATGGTCTTCTCTAGTGTCTCTAGTTTTTCCTGTAACGGAGGCAGCAGGGCTACGAGCGACGCGAGGTGATCGTGCTGCTCGGGGCTGGTGAGGTCTAAGATGGGTTTCGTCTGTGGATTTCCGCCCTCCCCCGTAACCTCAGTTTGGTTGAAAAACGCAGTCAGTGAATAGTAGTCAGCCTGGGAGACCGGGTCGAATTTATGGTCATGACAGCGGCAGCAGTTCATGGTCAGTCCCATCCATGCCGTGCCGGTCGTCTCTGCCATATCCATCACGTAATCGACCCGGTTTTCTTCGGGAATGCGCCCGCCTTCACCATTGATCGGATGATTCCGGAGAAAAGCGGTGGCGAGTTTTTGCTCCTGGGTGGCGTTCGGTAGTTGGTCGCCGGCCAGCTGCCACACCGTGAATTGGTCGTAGGGAAGATTTTCGTTGAAAGCCTTTACGACCCAATCGCGCCAGGGCCACATGGTCCGCTCGCGATCGCCTTGATAGCCATTGGTGTCGGCATAGCGGGCCACTTCCATCCAGTCCCAGTCCATACGCACGCCGTACTCCTCTGAGCTGAGGAGGGCATCGACGCGTCGCTCGTACGCGTCAGGCCTCTTGTCTGCTAAGAAGGCGGCCACGTCTTCGGGCGTGGGAGGAAGGCCAGTCAGGTCTAACGTGACCCGGCGCAGGAGGGTCGTTTTGTCCGCTTGCGGTGAGGGGTGGAGGCCTTCTGCAGCGAGACGTGTTTGGACGAACGNNAGCAGCAGTTGACGGGACCGTCGGGGTTGCGATAGGCGAGAACGCCCAGTGCGTGCCCCAAGGAGCACCCGCATCGATCCACCGCCTAAAAATATCAATCTGCGCCGCGGTGAGTTTTTTGTGCGTATCCAGCGGAGGCATCACCTCATCTTCGTGAGGCGAGAGGATACGCAGCATGAATTCACTCTCCGCACTATTGCCAGGGATGATGACGGCGCCGTAGTCGCGCTGCCGCTTCGCATCAACCTCGTCATCCAAACGAAGTTTCCCTTTCCGGTGATTCGCATCGGGTCCGTGGCACGCGAAACAGTTGTTCGAGAGCAATGGCAACACTTCGCGGCTGAAGTCAGGAGCGCCAGCCGATGGCGAGCCAAACGCCTTCGTGGCATGAGTAACCAAGGCGACGACAGCGACGATCAGAAAGGGGGCAGGGAGCCGACCACGCATTGATCTACTGTACCAGCGCGCCGTCTTGCGACAAGTCGTGGTTGCGAGAAAATGAAAATATTACTCCAATTATGAATATTCATTGGAGGCCAGTCCTGAGAGGGAAAGATGTCAGCAAGGCCTGCCTTAGTAAATGAACGGATACCGGATCGATCCCCTTCGGAGAATCGATCGGGGACTGGCAAACGTCCGTCCAAGTCCGTCCAACTATGTCGGTGGCTGAGATTGATGTCAGTTCACTCTAGGCCTCATGCATGTGGGGCACCGTTTGTTCGAGGCGCCCCCCAAAGGATCGCTACTCCGGCGATGGCGGCGACGACGGACGCGGCGAAAATTGCGAGTTTGGCTGCGGCGAAGTCTTCAGCGATCGGGTAGGCTTGGCTCGCGATAAAAAGAGACATCGTGAAGCCGATACCGGCCAACGCACCCGCACCGGAAAGATGACGCCAACTATAGGTGGCGGGCTTTACCGCCCAGCCCAGTTTGACCGCGATCCAAGACGCTCCGATGAATCCTAGAGGTTTGCCTAAAAATAGTCCCACGGCAATCGCGAGCATCAGTCCGGTGCGTCCTTCGATCACGTCGGTGCTGATGACGACACCGGCGTTAGCGAGGGCAAAAATCGGTAGGACCACATAGCTCGAACGCAGGGCCACATGGCGCAACACGCGGCNNGCGACTCGATGCGATCGTGAATGGCATCCAGGGCCATGAGCGCAGTTTCGGACGGGCCATGGTGGAGCGCGTTTTCCTGTTGATGGCGATGTTCCGTTTTCAGGATCGTATCCGCCTGCGTCATGAGCGCGCGAAAATCAGGAGGCGGACGTGTTGGGATAAATAGGGCCAGGAGCACACCGGCGAGGGTGGCATGTAAACCGCCCTCATGCACCAGCGCCCAGAGAACGATGCCCAGCAGCGCGTAGGGAGCGACTCGATACACACCTGCGCGATTCAATCCAGCGAGGAGCACGACGACGCCAACTGCCCCCAGGAGCGCAGTCACGTGCAGATGCCCGGAATAAAAAATCGCGACCACGATGATTGAGCCGATGTCGTCGACGATCGCTGCCGCGGTTAAAAAAACCCGGAGTTCCACGGGGACGCGGTGGCCCATCATAGCGATCAGGGCGACGGCGAAGGCCGTGTCCGTCGCCATGGATACACCCCAGCCGATGGACCAAGGGCCAGCCGGGACAATTGCCGCATACAACGCCACTGGAACCACCATCCCACCGATCGCGGCGGCAATCGGTAGCGCGGCATACCGTCGTTCAGCGAGGCTACCGATGGTGAACTCCCGTTTGATCTCCAGTCCTACCACGAGAAAGAAGATGGTCAGGAGACCATCATTGACCCATTGTAGAAGAGAGAGCGCGAATCCGTCGGCTCCCCAGGTGAAGCCGAACTTGGTTTCCCAAAAGCGGGTGAACGTGGGACCGAATTCAGTGTTGGTGAAGACGACCGCAAGGACTGTGCAGAGGAGCAGGAGTAGTCCCGTCGATGGCGCCCAATTCGCAAAACGAAGGGCCGCGTTGCGGAGGCGATGACCCAGTGTTCCCAGCAACGCATCATAGAAAGAACTGCTGTCCCAGGGACCGTCGTAGCGCTGCCCGTTGATAAAGAAGGAAGGTGTAAAGGCGACGCCACTCTGAAAAGCGCTTTTGATATCCTCCGTTACATGTTGGCGAGCGGAAGCCTGGCGATCGTGCGAGGGCGATCCCGCGAGTTCATCCACGCCGAAGTCTCGGGCAACCGCTTGCAAATCGTCCTCGGTCAACTCCTCCGAACGAGTCATCAAAACCGTGTGGGCTTCCCAGAAACGCGATTTATCGGGAATTGCCTCTGCCAATTCAGAAGCGCGTAGCGCCAACTCGCTGTCCGGGATGGGTCGATGTCGAAAAACATACCGCAAACGATCCCCCAATCGGTTGCGCGCCTCGGCGATATGCGCGTTGGCCACGCGGCAGTGCGAGCAGTCGTAACTGCCGTACTCCACCAGGGTAATGGGAGCCGAATTTGGCCCTAAAATGTGATCGCGCTTTTCGTCTACGGGATCGGAAAGTCGGCCGATCAGTCCGTCGCTACTGCTCATCGTGTTTCAGTGAAAATGGTTCNNGAAACTGGGGGCAAGCACGGCGCGGACATCGCGTAAAGCGACGGCAGTTCAAGTACCCAGCGCGATAAAGAGCGGTATTGACCCCGCAGGGGAACACTCAGTTACGTTGGCAGTGGCGGCACTTAGGCTAACACTTCGCATACTCTCTTACTCGCACGCTACCCGTATGGACTCCCCTTCAGCCCAATCGCTTCCAGACAAAATTCAATACGGTTGCGGACAAAATGTTTTTGAGGGGTGGCTCAACGTAGACGGATTTAAAAGCTACTACGCGTGGCATGCGGTCCCGCAGGCGGTGCAAGAGAAAATCCACCGCATGGAACTCCTCGATCGTCACCCGTTCCCGGATGACTCATTTCGCTTCGGGTTTGCGGAAGACTTCTTGGAACACCTCGACCAGGCAGAGTCCTTGATCTTCTTGTCGGAAGCCTACCGATGCCTCAAGCCGGGCGGGGTATTGCGACTTTCGTTTCCCGGATTAGAAGGCGTTCTTAGGCGCCACTATCGCGGTACACATCACGAAGGCGCGGTGACAGGGTTCAAGGAGGCTTACGAGATGTGGCATCACAAACNNCACTTTTACTCGGCGGCGAGTTTGGAAACCGTCGCTCGGCATCTCGGATTTTCAGATTTCAAACAGGTACGGTTTGGCGAGTCGAATCACGCCGAGTTGCGCGGGTTGGACACGCGCCCGGATCAAATTGACCTCAATCTCATGGTCGAGTTGACCAAGTAGATAAAGCGTGGGCGCCAGATCGTTCCCGCGCCTGGCGCACGTGGGCTCGCCAAGCGCGCAGGGTGTTTTAGATCAGTAAACTATCGCTCGTTCGCTTTAATAGAAAAACGGTATTCGGTGGTGGACGTGAACGTCTCACCCGGCCGCAGGATAGTGGAGGGGAAGTGCGGGTGATTAACCGAGTCCGGGAAATGTTGGGTCTCGAGGCAGAAGAAACCCACCNNGGCAGCTCGCTTAACTGTGAGGTGTAGAGTTGGACGCCGGGTTCCGTGGTCCACGTTTCCATTTGTCGACCGCTCACGGGATCGTAAATTCGAGCGGCGAGCATCAATGACGTGTCGTTCGCGGGGCGATTTAGAACGAAGTTATGGTCGTAGTTTGTGCCACGGCCGATACGTGAGGCGCGAGCACCCAAGCGGGTCGGCTGGGTGAAATCCAAAGCGGTGCCATGGACGGGAGTAAACTCCCCCGTGGGAATGAGCCGGTCATCGGTGGTGGTGACGCGGTCAGCATCGATGAAGAGTTCGTGATCCAGAACGTCGCCGCCACTTCCCAGGTTAAAGTAGGCGTGATTGGTTAGGTTGAGTGGTGTCGCCTTATCCGTTGTCGCGGTGTAGTCGATTCTCAGCGTATTGTTCGCTTTCAACGTATAAGTGACCGTTACGGTCAGGTTCCCCGGGAATCCTTCCTCATCGTCTTGGCTGAGGTAAGTCATTTTTACGGCCGGTTCGGTCGGGCTATCGATGGCTTCGGCTCGCCACACCACCTTATTGAACCCGCGCTGGCCGCCGTGCAGCGAGTGCGGAGGGATATTGGTGGTCACCTGATGGTTGATACCATCGAGGGTGAACTTGCCGTAGGCGATGCGATTGGCGAAACGTCCGATCGTCGCCCCAGATCGGGGGAATCCGGACGTAAATCCCTTTTCACTTGCAACGATTTCCTGGACGACCCCAGACGAGAGACGATCGCGGTCGGGTATTCGTAATTCGGTCAGCATGGCTCCGAAGGTGACGACCTGAGCGAGGGCTCCATTGGCATTGGTCAGGGTGAAGCTGTCGATCTGCGTACCGTCGGGTGCCCGTCCAAAAACTCCCCGGCGAAGGTTGGCTTGCGCGGCCGCGGGCGCAGGCGCGGATTCGTCAGGGACCAGCCGGGCAATGCGCCCGGGAACACCGTTGAGAGCGAGGTAGAGAAGGCCGTCGGGTCCAGTGATTACGGAACGCACGCGATCGCGTCCTTTGAAAAGAATCTCCTGCCGGACGACACGAGTCCCGTCGAGCTCGATACGACGCAGTTGCTGGCTGACCAGCCCGGCGACGAAAAGGTGGTTTTTCCAGCGGGGAAATCGATCGCCGGTGTAGAATTCGATCCCTGACGGAGCGAGCGAAGGCGACCATGCCAGGACGGCGGGCTCCATTCCCTTGGCTTGTGAGGCGAAACGCCTGACCGCGTCCACTCCTTGGGAGACGGTAGGCCAGCCGTAGTCTTTGCCTGGATCGACGGTGTTGAGTTCATCACCGCCGATCGGACCGTGCTCGGTCTCCCAGAGTCGACCCGTGACTGGGTGGTAGCGTAGTCCCTGAGGATGGCGATGACACTAACTCCAGACCGATGGGTAGACGTCGGCTCTTCCGGCAAAGGGGTTGTCGCTGGGAATGCGGCCGTCGTCGGTAATTCGAAGGATTTTGCCGAGAGGACTCGCTAAATTTTGAGCTTCATCGGGGAGGCCACGGTCGCCGATCGTGAAGAGAAGGTTTTTCTGCTTATCGAAGAGCAGTCGGCAACCGAAGTGAGAGCCATCAGCCATGTAGTACTTGGGGTCGGCTCGAAATAGTTCTTGTTGGTCGACCCAGGCTCCGTTGCGTATCCGCCCACGCACAACGACGGTCATAGAGGTGTCGCGGGTGGATCCCTCTTCGCAATAGGCCAGGTAGATCCAGCCATTTTTGGCGTAATCCGGGTGAAGCGCGATATCAAGCATACCACCATCTTGGCGAACGTAGGTTTTCGGAGTGCCAGTGATGGGCTCTTCAAGAGCACCGCCGATCGTGAGGATGCGAAGACGTCCTACCCGCTCCGTGAGGAGCAAGCGCCCATCCGGCAGGAACACCATCCCCCAAGGCATATCCAATCCTGTAGCGATCGTCTCGATACGGAAGCGGTGTAGCTCGCTATCAATCGGATCTTCCGGTGGCGGGGGAGGAAGTGGGATTTCGCCGGCGGCGAAGGCCCTCTGCTGTTGGCGCAGGTAACCAACCAAGGACTTTTGCTCATTTGAGCTGAGGATTGGGCCGAACGCAGGCATGCCAGAGGCGGGGCAGCCCTGGGCGATTGAATGGGCAATGTCGGCGTCTTGCCCACCGTGATTCCAGCGCTCATCAAGCAGATTGGGTCCGCTGCCTCCGGTTAGGTGAGGTCCGTGGCAAGCGGCACACAACGTGGTCGCAATGCTTTCGGCCGAGCGATCAGCGCTTCCAGCAGCATAGGTCGCTGCCGAACATGCCAGGAAAAACGAAAAATAAGCCAGAGAGAGGCTCGTGGTATGAACGAGGGAGGAAATGGTCATTGGCCGGGGCGTCTTCATATCAGTCCTGGAAGGGAGGGAAAGCGGATTTCGGCTCACCCCGTTTAACAGACCTGGGTTTGACAGGGTGTGAGTCCGTGCCAGCTTTTTGCCTAACGTCTGCGCGTCCCGCTAACCACCCCCTCAAATGAAAGCTGATCGACGTACCGTGGGCCTGTCTCAGGCGCCTTATATTTCCACGCGAGCGCCCGTCTCACGGCGACGATTTCTGCAAGGTGCTGGCATTGCCTTGGCGCCCCCCTGGTTAGAGACGATGGTGCTGGTGTTTTCGCGGCCGGCACGCGCGGCGGTGCTTGCTTCACCGAGTGCGACGCCCCGGCGCATGTTGGCAGTGTGTAACAATCTGGGGCTTCTGCCGGATTTGTTTTTTCCGTCGGAGAACGGTCAGAAAGAGGCGTCGTCACCTTACCTCGACCTTCTCAAGCCGCATCGGAATGACCTCACTGTTTTCAGCGGCGTTTCCCACCCTAACGTTGATGGTGGTCATCCGGCGGACGTGTGTTTTCTCACCGCAGCCCCGCATCCCGGAAGCAGCTCGTTTCGCAACACCATCTCGTTGGACCAGTACATCGCTGAGCGGATTGGCACGTTGACGCGGTTCCCTTCACTTACGCTGGCGGTCAACACGCGTACCCGAAGTCTATCCTGGACAGGAACCGGAGTGGCAATCCCTCCCGAAGACAAGGCGGCGGAGGTGTTCCGCCAATTGTTTTTCCAAGGTACGGTGGAGCAGGTGGAACGGCAGATCCAAAAACTCGATACTGGAACGAGCATTCTTGATACGGTGGCTGAGCAAGCGAAAGAGCTGCAGCGAACGGCCACGGCTCGAGATCGAGACCGACTCGACCAGTATTTCACGAGCGTGCGAGACTTGGAGACGCGGTTACAGGCGTCGCGCGGGTGGGAGACGCGGCCCAAACCGAAAGTAACCGTGCGTGAGCCGGTGGATCCTGCCAGCCCGGCTGCTTACATGGAGAAGGTGAAAGTCATGTATGATCTCGCGCGTCTGGCTTTTGAGACGGATTCCACGCGCTCGATCACCCTCATGTTAGATAGCGTGGCCACTCCGGTTCTGGAGATTCCTGATGCCACCATTACAGATGGGTATCACAATCTTTCCCATCACGGTCGGTCTGAAAGCAAACGCGCACAGCTTCAGGTGATCGACGAGCTTCATATGAAACTGCTGAGTGGATTGATCCAATCCCTGAAAGAAACGAGTGAGGGAGGGGAGACGCTGTTAGATCGTACCCAAGTCCTCTATGGGTCAAATCTGGGAGATGCTAACCAACATGTTTTCACAAACATGCCAGTGCTTCTAGCTGGAGGAGGCTTTCGTCATAGACGCCATTTGGCGTTCGATCGTCAGCAGAATTACCCACTGCCCAATTTGTTTGTATCGATGCTGCAACGGATGGGAATCGAGGAAGAACGGTTTGCCTCTTCCACAGGCGTGATGCGCGGTCTCGATTTAGCGTGAACCCGCGCATCCAATCCGTCACATGCGGGAGATGGATCTCTTTCGCGATAACGATGGTGGTCGCGACCTCTGTTGTCTTGGCTGAGCCATTGCCGGAACGTTGGGGCCAATTCATCGACAATCACTGTGCAAGTTGTCACAATGATGTGGATAAGAAAGGTGGTCTCGATCTGACGGAGGTGGCTTTCACTCCGGGCGAGCTCTCACAGTTTCAGGCTTGGGTGAAGATACACGATCGGGTCGCCGCTGGGGAAATGCCGCCGAAGGCTAAAGTGCGTCCGGCTGCTTCCGAGGTGGAACCCTTTCTGTCTGAGCTAGCGGGGCGTTTGACGGAGGGGGAGAAAGTTCGAATCAAGACGGAAGGTCGAACGGTCGCTCGGCGGCTGAATCGAGCCGAGTACGAGAACGCACTCAGGGATCTTTTCCAGGCCCCGTGGCTGCAGATCCAGGGTTTGCTGCCGGAAGATGGGGAGTCGCACCATTTCAATAAAAGTGCCGATGCGTTGGGTGTATCTCATGTGCACATGGCTCGATACATGGCAGCCGCAGACTTTGCGATCAGGCAGGTGGTGAGTGTGGCGTGGGTAAAACCTCTGACGAGCACCCGACGTTACTATGCGCGTGATCAGCGTACGTTGACTTCAAAGTTCACCCAGAATCCGTTCAATAATTCGCCGCATCGACAGACTTACCCGCTTTTGGGTTTCGATCCGCAGCCCGAGGTTCGGGCTCGTCGGGCCGCCCTTACGGTGGGCGAGACTGATCCCGTGTTGCGGGAGCAAGAAGCTGTCGGGTGGGTGTCGAGCAACTACGTGACGGGTTTCACGTATCGCTGGGACCAATTTCGTGCACCGGTGGCGGGACGTTATCGGATCCGCTTCAGTGGCTATACGATGTGGGCCGCCCCGGGGGGGATCTCACGTCGCTTCATCAATGATCGGGATGCGGTCGGTAAACCTCGACCGCCGCAAAATTACTTGCCGGACTTCGATGTTCTTTCGCGAGGGCGCCGCTCTGAGCCGATCGTGGTTTATACCCGCAATGGAGTGATGAATCGCAGAGTAGGTGAGTTTGATCTCACCCCGGAGCCTGGGGTTTACGATATTGGCGACGTGTGGTTGATGGAGAACGAGACGCTGGTTCCCGATGCGTCTCGATTGTTCCGTTCGCGTCCCACCAATTTTCGCAATCCGCTCATGGAAGAGGACGGCGCACCGAGTGTGGCCTTTCGGTGGATGGAGGTAGAGGGGCCCTTGTATGATGCTGCGACCAACTCCGGGTACGCGTTGCTGTTTGGAGATCTTCCGATACGCCGGGCGGCGAAAGGCGGTCTTGTTCTATCGGTGGTTCAGAATCGCCAGGAAGAGCAAAACAGTAACCGAAGAACAAATACGAGTGATGCATTGGAGGAGGTTGCCGTGGAGGTGGTGAGCCAAAATCCAGACGCTGACGCCAAGCGTCTCTTGAGCGCCTTCCTTGAACGCGCCTACCGACGTCCTGTCGAGGAGCGTGATCTCGACCGTTTCCACACGCTTGTCAGTAGTCAGTTAAAACGTGGCTTGAGCTTTACCGAGGCAATGATTGCCGGGTATACCGGAATTCTGGCCTCGTCCCGGTTTGCTTTTGTGGAGGGACCGCCCGGTTGGCTGAAGCCGGAGGAACAGGCGACTCGTCTTTCACTTTTTTTGGCCAACTCGACACCTGATACTCGTCTCCGCGAAAAGACGATGGGAATGGCCAGACTGCCTGAAAACGAGCTCATGATCGAGACGGAGCGACTGCTTTCCGCACCGACGATCCGTCGGTTCGTCGAAGCATTCACCGACCATTGGCTTGATCTGCGAAAAATCGAAGACTCAACTCCATCGACTACGCTTTACAACGACTACTATCTAGACGACGCGCTCCTGGAAGCGGCGGTCGAGGAAACGAGGCTGTATTTCGCGGACCTGCTCCAAAGAGATGCGCCTATCCGTGAATTGGTGGATGCCCGCCACACGTTTTTAAATGAGCGGTTGGCTGCCCACTACAAAGTGCCGGGAGTGTTCGGTGTACAATTTCGTCGTGTCACGCTTCCCGAAGACAGTGTTCGGGGAGGGTTTTTGACTCAAGCCAGTGTCTTAAAGGTGACCGCGAATGGCACCACCACATCTCCAGTCCTTCGCGGAAAGTGGATTGTGGAGCGTATCCTAGGTGAGAATTTGCAACCACCACCGGCGGTTCCGGCGATCGAACCTGATATTCGAGGGGCGGTGACGATTCGCCAGCAGCTGGAAAAGCATCGCGCTGACGAGTCCTGTGCGGCGTGTCATAAAAAGATCGATCCGCCGGGTTTCGCTTTGGAGAGTTTTGATGTCATGGGTGGTTGGCGTGATCGCTATCGAGCGATTGACGAGGCAGTGGAGAGCGTTCCAGGTCTGGGGAAGAATGGTCAACCGTTCGCATTTCATTATGCTTTGCCTGTAGACGCTTCGGGTGAGACCCCTGATGGGCGCTCTTTTGACGATATCATCGGATACAAAAAGTGGCTGCTCCGAGATGAACGTCGACTCGCGAGGAATCTTCTAGGCCATCTCATCACATTCGCAACCGGTGCCCCGGTAGGGTTCAGTGATCGCGAGCACGTAGAACGAATTTTAGATGCGACGAAGGAGCGCGGCTATCCGCTGAGGAGTTTAATCAGAGAGCTGGTGCGGAGTGACTTGTTTCGTATGAAGTGATCACGTCAAGGCTCGTTGCGGACAGGTAGTGATTCGGCCACCGGTCCTCAAAATGGAGCTTCCTGACGGCACTTTGTGGATAGCATTTCGTACGGCGAAATTACGTCTTAACGCGCCTGTGTTACGAACAGACGTCGGGAGGGCAACATGTTGGTCACGGGGTGATATTCAATTTGTCACTGCGGTTCACCCACATTGGAAGTCACGCGATGGGCCGACCTTCGCACCGCTTCCGATCCTACTTCGTCGTCATTTCGCCTCAAGTCCTGGCGTGCACATTGCTTCTGCTGAACGCTACGGCGCAGGCGCAGGAGAGCGAAAAAAACTCTGCTCGTTCCGAAGAAAAGCGGATCGAGATGGAGTCTTATCAGGTCTCCACGGATATCGTCGAAGGATCTGCGCTCGGTCTGAACCTTCTGCGGAAGTCCTCCAGCGCAATTAGTGACGCGATTAGCAGCGACGACTTCGGTCGGCTTGCAGTGGGGAATGCGGCGGAGGCGATGAGCAAGGTTACAGGTGCAAGTCTCGTCGAGGGAAAGTACGTGATGATCCGCGGGCTCGGAGATCGCTAGNNAATACGCTGCTCAACGGAGCTTCTCTACCAACGGCAGATCCGGAGAAACGCGCCGTTCAGTTGGACCAATTTCCGTCTGGGCTGATCGAAAGTATCGTCACCACCAAATCCTTCACGCCGGATCAACCGGGAGCATTCTCTGGGGGCAGCGTCAACCTGCGTACAAAAACCTTCCCGCAGCAGTTCTTTCTCTCGCTGACCGGGTCTCTGCAGTACGCTACCACGACAACAGGAGAGGAGATTCTTTCTATTCCGGGACATGATCGCGACCGATTCGCTTGGGGCGCTCACGACCGAAAAGCGCCGGATGTGCCGTTGCAGTTCCCGGACCGCACGTCAGCGCAGATTGCCGCCCGCAGTGGTAACTTTTCGCTCGCCGAGCAACTGGACGCAGCCAGCCGAGCCTTTGACAATCGCGGTTATTTCCCAAGGGGAAAAAAGGCCGGACCTGACATAGGTTTTTCCGTCGCGGTCGGTGATCGTATCAGTGTGGGGTCACAGGAGGGTCTTTTCGGATACACTGCCACGTTCAGCTATGACCGCGAATTTGAGCATATTTCTGGAGGCGAGCAGAACCGATTTGAAGGAATAGTTTCCGCCCCCCAAGCGCGCCTGACCCTGACGCCCGATCGTTCGAATCTAAGTTTTGGCGACGCGACGCTGCCGGCGGGGACTCCTGCCTTGGGTGTTACCAAGAGTACGGACCGATCGACTTGGAATGCCTTCACCAAACTCGCCTACCGACCCTCGGCAGCCCATGAGCTGAGCGTTGACCTCCTGCATACGCGGACGGCGGATGACGTCGTCCAGCGCGGGGTGGGAGAGCAGCAGAGAGACTATCCTGGAAATCTCTACGAGGTTTACGACCTGCTCTACACCGAACGGGCCGTATCTTCGCTACAGCTGACTGGGCTCAGTCGTCTGGCCTCGGCGGGAGATCTGCAGGTGGATTATCGCGTATCGTACTCCTCAAGCTCTCAGGAGCAACCTGACTATCGCACATTGGCGATGTACTATGACTTGGAGGGGAATCCGGTGAATGCGACGGGAGTCCAACCCAATCGGTTCTTCCGCGATCTCACAGAAGACAGCTTGGAATTGGGACTCGATGTCGCTCGCCCCTTTAACGTAAACGGAAACGAGGGTCGCGTTAAGGTGGGTGGTTCATGGATGGAGGGCGATCGCGATTACGATGAGCAGCGGTTTCAGTGGTCCAACCGGCCGCAGTCGCGATCCGGTTTGGAAGCATTTCCGGGTGATGTCGGCATCGTGAGTCGGGGCACGAATGAAGTGATTCTTGGAAACACTCTGTCCCGATTGCAGGAGCCTAATNNGATCAAACAATCACCGGCCTTTACGCGATGGCTGAGGTACCGCTGTCGGCAAGCTGGAAAGTCATCGGTGGCGTCCGGCGCGAGACGACCGAGATGCATACCACGCCAGTCCGCATTTCGGGACTCAATCCCCGGGATGGGGTTATTGACACGGAGGACTTTTTACCCGCGCTGAGCGCAATTTATGCGCCGACCACACGCACTCGGTGGCGTGCTGCCTATGGTCGGACGATCGCGCGCCCCACGTTTAAGGAGCTGACGGACATTCGCTATGAGGACGTGTTCACTCTCGATACCTATCTAGGGAACCCGTTCGTCAATCGCTCCGTTATCGATAACTTCGATCTCAGGTGGGAGTGGTTTCCCCGGCGCGGCGAAGTGGTGGCGGCGAGTGTATTCTACAAGCGGATGAAAGATCCGATTGAGGTGGTGTTTACGCCTTCGAGCGGATCGATCCAGCCGCAAAATGTCGACCAAGGAGAGGTCTACGGGATTGAGTTANNCCTTCAGTGTTGGAGCCAATCTCGCGGTGGTTGGCTCTGAGGTGACCATTCCTGAGACGGAGATGGCCAGCATTCGTTTGCAGGAGCCCAATGCTGAAGCGAAGCGTGAGTTGTCGGGACAATCTCCCTATGTTTTCAACGCGGACATTGCCTACGATGCGCCAAGTGGCCGCATGTCGGCCTCATTGTCGTACAACATCGTGGGTGAGCGTCTTAGCCTCGTTCAATTTGGCTCGTTGCCTGATGTCTATGAGCAATCCGCCGGGAGCCTCAACCTCGTGGTGAACCAGCGGTTGAGTGCACGCCTTCGTCTGACGTTTTCCGCCAAGAACCTTCTCGATCCCGATTTCGAAAAGCGCATCGGGTTCGAGGACTATTCCCTCGTGCATGAACGTTACCGTTCTGGTCGTCGGTTCGCCGTCGCTTGCACGTGGCTATTCGAGTGAGCGCTTACCTTTCAGCTAAATCCATCCACCTCATGAAATCAAAAATTGCATCCCTCCTCGCTCTGATGAGCGTCACCTGTTCCGCCTGGGCGGCAGACGTGATCGTATCAGGGCAGATCTCGGCGGATACCACTTGGACCGCATCGAACCGTTATCAACTGCAGGGTAAAGTCTACGTGGTCAACGGTGCCACCTTGACCATCGAGCCAGGCACGGTGATCCAAGGCCGAGTAAGTTCTGGCAATGATGCGGCAGCGTTAGTCATTACGCGAAATGCGAAGATCAATGCTTCCGGTACTGCGGAGAAGCCGATTGTTTTTACGTCCGAGCTCGATCAGCTCAATGGGAACCTCACGGGCCGTGATGTTGGACTGTGGGGTGGCGTGGTGATCCTCGGGAAAGCGACCTTGAATTCCCGTGCCGATAGCGCGGTCGTACCAGCTCCGATTACCGACCAGATCGAAGGGATTGTCCTCACCGGTCAGGACGTGGCGCTTGGAACTTACGGTGGCAATAACGACGACGACAATTCAGGGGTGTTCCGTTATGTTTCCATTCGTCATGGTGGGGCCATCGTTGGTACGGCCAATGAACTGAATGGATTGACCCTGGGTGGCGTCGGACGCGGAACCACGATCGAATACGTCGAAGTTTTTGCGAACCGTGATGATGCATTCGAGTGGTTTGGCGGTACGGTGAATGCACGCAATCTGGTGGCGGCCTTCAGCGGTGACGACTCTTTCGACTACGACCAAGGGTATCGCGGCACGCTGCAATTCCTCTTTGCGATCCAGGCCGATAACCGGCAGAGCGATTCGGATGATGGATACCTAGGCGACAAAGGCTTTGAATTTGACGGTGCGACGGCACCGGAAGCAACAGCGACACCCATCGGTGGCGGTTTTGTTTTCAACGCCACGATGATCGGGATCGGTAATACTACCCGCCCCAATGGAGCGGCAGCGTCCGCTAATGTGGCGATGCATCTCCGCGACAACGGAGCGCATAAAATTTTCAACTCGGCGTTTGTTGACTATGCCAACCTGTTCCAGGTGGATGCAGACGAACAGCCCCGTATCGACGCCGGGGAATTCCGCTTCGAGAACAACACGTTCTTCTCGCACATCGCGGCTAACAACGTCGTCAACGCGACCGGTGGTACCGGAGTCTTCGCTTCGGGCTCCGCGCTCCGTCCGGCTCTCATGACCTCAGGTGGCAACGCAATTTCTGATCCCCTGTTGCGCGGTATATCACGCACGCCCAATCGTGGGCTCGATCCGCGTCCGGCGGCGAACAGCCCGCTGTTGACTTCGGCGGTTACAGCTCCGGTCGGAGGGTATGCGGTGGCTACGACCTACCGCGGTGCCTTCGGATCTACGAATTGGGCTGCAGGCTGGACCAAGTTGTGGACGGACGGTTGGTTTGATTTGTCGAGTGCGGGATCTCCTGAAGTTGTTCCGATTCCTGGATCCACTTCTCGCTTCAAGAACGTTTCCACTCGCGGGTACATCGGTTCAGGACTCGGTCAGGAGCTGATCGCTGGTTTCATCGTCGATGGCACGCAGGCGCAGACGGTAATGATCCGCGTCGTCGGCCCAGGACTAGCGCAGTTCCAGGTCCCCAATATTCATCCTGACCCGGTTCTGGAGCTGTATTCAGGCGCGACCAAGATTGGAGAAAACGACAATTGGACGGGGACGCAGGCTGCGACCATCGCTGGTCAAATCGGTGCGTTTGCTCTGGCTGCAGGCAGCTTGGATTCTGTCCTCATCGCCAACCTTGCTCCCGGTGCGTACACGGTCCAGGCGAAGAGCAAGACTGCAGGCACTGCGGGTGCCGTCATTGTCGAGGTGTGGGAAGTGGACTGAGTTTCAACCGATCTCTAAAGTAAAAAGCTCGCACTCCAATCGGGAGAGCGAGCTTTTTTTGAGTCCGAAGCGAGACCTTAGTCCGAGACTTAATCGATCAAATCGTTGGATCCACGAATCCGCCCTTCTTCGATTGATTTCAGCGACTCGTGGTATTGCGCCTCAAGTTGCTCGGATGAGGAAATGCTCATGCCGAGGTTTCGGAGGATACCGTCACTGAGCGCGTAGATCCAGCTGTGGATAGTGAGGGGTTGTTTTCTGTCCCAGGCGTCGCGGACGATCGTGGTTTGACAGACGTTGACGACTTGTTCGACCACATTGAGTTCGCAGAGAACGTTGGTCCGGGCGCGATCGTTAGGAGCAGAATGAACGCAGGATTTGTGGCGGTCGGAGACGTCTTGGACATGGCGCAGCCAGTTATCGGCGATGCCGATTCGTTCGCAGCGGAGTGCGGCCCGAACGCCCGAGCACCCGTAGTGTCCCACCACCATGATGTGCTTCACTTTGAGGACATCGATGGCGAACTGCATAACGGATAGGCAGTTTAAGTCGGTGTGAACGACGACGTTGGCCACATTCCGGTGAACGAAGAGTTCCCCAGGAAGCAGGTTGACGATTTCATTGGCGGGAACCCGACTGTCGGAGCATCCAATCCAGAGGTATTCTGGAGATTGCTGGCGGGAAAGCTTCAGGAAGAAGTCTGGTTCCCGTTCACGGATGGCATCAGCCCAGGCGCGGTTCCTCGCGAAGAGGTGGTCGAGTTGTCCCATACACGCCCATGGTTGGAGTCTACGGGGCGTTGTCGATGTCAATTACCCGTCACCGGGTTATGGATGGTCCTGAGCGAGGTAATCTTGCTGCTCTCTCAAGCTTGGAAATTAAGACTTAGGCGCCGATTCGGAGATCGCCTTAAGCTGAGCGAGACCTTTTTCGAAATCGGCTCCGATCATTTTGTCCATGTTCATGAACAGTCCCATAGCTTTTGATAGGAAATTGCTTTTCCCGTACATGGTCCACACGACCTGAGTTTGTGCTCCCTCTGCTTTGAACGTGAATTCAGTCGTGTTCGTTGCTTCGAAAGGCTTGAGAAATTCGAGGTGGATGGCGACGTGTTCTGTGGGACGGCTTTCTCGAATGGTCATCCTGCCTTCGCCCACTTTGTTGTCACCCGACCAAGAATAGATGGCGCCTGCTCCCTGTGCGGGTCCTTCATAGACCTCCTTCATATTAGGATCGAGCTTGGCCCATGGCGACCATTTCGACCAATGATGAAAGTCATTAACGTAGGGGAAAATAGTCGAAGTAGGCGCGGAAACTGTGGTTGTTCGTGTGACTCTAAAGTCACCTGGCTGAAGAACGATCACGATAACGAGTACGGCCAAGGCGAGAGCAAGGCCGATGAGGATTTTTGAGATCATAGGAGGGGATGGTGTCTGCAAGAAAGCGACGATGTAAGAACGAGAATCACCGCTTGGATGGCGACTGAGGACGGGTTTTAGCGACGCGAGAGCGCGAGGCTGGTTTTTCCAAGGGAGCCAATGCACGGTCGAGCATGCGGGAGAGATGTGCTTGCTCTGGTCCCACCGCAGCCAGTTGCAACGCGCGCCGGAAGCTTTGCGCTGCCGCCGCTTGGTTGTGAAGCTGCGCGTGGAACTCGCCTTCGACAGCGTGCAGGAGGTAATGGGATTCAAGCCGATCTCGCTGTTCAATTTCGGCCAACGCTTCGAGTCCGGACTTCGGGCCGAGGAGCTGGGCTACCGCCACCGCTCGATTTAATGCGACGACCGGCGAGGGTTTGATACGGAGGAGGTCGTCGTAGTGCCGTACAATGCGTCCCCAGTCCGTCTCGGCGTAGCTGGCGGCGGTGCAGTGGCAGGCGGCGATGCCTGCTTGGAGATGGTACTCTGTCAGCTCGTTCCCTTGAGCCGCTTTCACCAGGGCGATGAGTCCTCGCTGGATTAACGCCTGGTTCCACTTTTCGCGATCTTGATCGTCGAGCCGAAGGAGTTCCCCCTGTTCGTCAATCCGGCTGGGGAAACGGGCGGACGTGAGGAGCATGAGCGCCAAGAGCGCGAAGCTTTGAGGTGTTTGTCCGACCGGGTGCTCCGCGAGGAGGGAAACCAAACGAATTGCTTCCTGGCACAAGTCCTCGCGAAGGAGTTGGTCCCCAGTCGATGCCTTGTAGCCCTCGTTGAACATGAGGTACAGTGCGGCCAGCACGCCATCGAGCCGTTCTGTGAGGTCCTCGCCGGTTGGAATTTCGAACCCGATATTTGCTTCTCGGATACGAGATTTGGTTCGAGTGAGTTGCTTTTCGATCGCCGCCTCGGAGCTGAGAAATGCCTTAGCAATCTCTCCGGTGCTGAAACCACAGAGCACCTTCAGCGCGAGGATGACTTGGGCATCCGCTGGCTGAGAGGGGTGACAGCAAACAAACATGAGGCGTAGGGCATCGTCTCTGATTTCATGGGCTTCCGCACGCACGTCCGTCGGTTCAGAACGCGTTTGCTCAAAATGCACGATCACGTTCTCCTCTTTGCCGTGGGCCATCTTTCGATGCCGCAAGGTGTCGCGAGCCAAATTCATCGCCACTTGGGTGATCCACGCCGACGGGTTAGGCGGAATGCCGCCAATCGACCACGTCTTCATTGCACGGAGCAAGGCGCCCTGAGTGACGTCTTCCACGAGCGAGAGATTTCCGGGACCGAGCATCCGTGTGAGAGCGCCGTGGAGTCGTCCACTCTCGTGGCGGAAAAAGTGTTCCACTACCTGTGAGGCCTGTTCTTCCGAAGGAGGTCCGGAGTTAGAACTCGAAGAGGTGGGAAAGGGGTCCATAGCGAGGCCAAAAGAGCTAGAACGTGGGAGAAGGCTGCAGAGAGCGGGCCAGGTGGCAACACTCCGTGATCGCACNNCGCACTTCGACGGTCATACCGAGGAAAAGGGTGGGGCATTGCTGGGCAATCTCGGTCGCTTCATCCAGATTTGCTACCGTCACGACGAAATACCCTGCGACCGCTAGCTCAGCCTCCTGGCTACGAAATGGAACCACGCGTTGGCCGTCCGCACCGGACACCCGGCAGCCGTCAGGATCGAGAGGGTGCCCGTGCGATACGCGACCTGTGTCGTGGAGCTCTTGGTACCAATTGTTCCATTTTTGCATCAGCACTTGGCGTTCATCGACGGAAAGTGCTTCGTAACGATCGGGCGAAGACTCGCGAAAAAGGAGCAGGTACGGTCGACGAAGAGGAGAAGACGGCATGATCATGGAACGGTGCGTTCCCATACCNNCGCCGTCCTTCCGGACAGGGAAGGGGGAGGAAAAGCAGAAAGCTGTAAGCGGACAGCTGCAATCCAGAGGAAGGCCCCTGGAGCTAAAGAAGGTTGACGGTCAGCGGTCTGCGCTGCGGCCGACGACTCCAAGGTGACAGTTCTGCGCGAACGGCCGGATTTCGATTTTCATACCGTAGGTCAAACCGGGGTGGGTCATCGCCCGCTGAGTGGCCTCGTCCATACTTGTCGCGAGCAAAGAGACATATCCGC
>DKKJ01000216.1 GCA_002455175.1 Opitutaceae bacterium UBA6669 | reverse complement strand
TTGGTGACCGCTTGCCGTTTGGCAGCTTGACCAACCAACCGTTCGCCCGATTTGGTGAAGGCCACCACGGAAGGCGTCGTGCGAGCACCTTCAGCATTGGGGATCACCACGGGTTCTCCACCCTCCATCACAGCCATACAGGAATTGGTGGTTCCTAAATCGATACCTAAAATGCGGCTCATGCCCTTGGTTAAGCAATGGCCGTTCCCTTCGCCGACAAGTTTACATAACTAACTTATAATTAGATAATAAAAAGATAACACCTCGCTATACGGCGTTTAGAGGCGTCCGTTTTCTGCGCCATAGCGTCCCACCTTGGCACAGTGAACGTGCCAGCTGCTGTCTCGCCTCACGAGAAATGGCACACCCTTGCGCCGATGACAGAAGGCGTTAGTGTGTTCGCTACATGGATATGGAAGCAGAAATCCTCGTACCGGAAGACGTCGCGGTGATGACCCTGCCTAACGTGGCTTTCTTTCCCCAAGCATTGCTGCCCCTTCATATTTTTGAGCCCCGCTATCGCTTGATGCTCAAGGAGGCTCTCGCTACCCACCGGCTCTTTGCTGTAGGGGGCCTTGATCCCGACGGTGAGCCGGGGGCTTTTGAACCCCTTCACCGCGTGGCCACGTTGGGAATTGTCCGCGCTTGCCAGGAGAATGAGAACGGCACCTCCAATCTTCTCCTCCAAGGCTTGGCCCGGATCGAAGTCGTTAAAACTTTGCAGGAGAGCCCCTACCGCAGAATCCAAATCCGTACTCTCGCGAGCGAGCCCGGCGCTGACCTCGCGGTCAACCAACAACTCCGTGCGCGCATTGATCGCTTACTCAAGCTCAAGCAACAGCTTGAAGAAGAATCCCCACGCGAAATCACGCGCTTTCTCCGCACGATCGACGACCCCGAAGTCTTCGTCGATATTGCGGCTTTTAATCTCTGCGAAAGCCCTTTGCTCAAACAGAAGCTCCTCGAAACCCTGGACGTGCACGAACGATTGGAGATTTTCTCTCGGCAGCTCCGGCGTGATATCGAGGCCATCAAGCTGCGCAAACGCCTCCAAGGCAGTCTTCCTGACGACGCGATTTCCAACAACTAGTCGTCCGGTGATCGTACACCCTACCCAGCGAGGGCGCGGGGCTCCCAATGGAGCCGATGGTCGGGATTGAACCGACGACCCACGCTTTACGAAAGCGTTGCTCTACCACTGAGCTACATCGGCGTCTCATTACTGTCGGAACCAGAGTGAGCTACGGGTAACACCGTAAAACACCACGTTTCTGACCCACTCAAGGGAGTGGAAAGAAGGTAGTACGGCTGTCTCGGGGATCCGGGCAAGGATAAACTTTGCGGCTGAAAGCACTCGCCCTTCTCGCGTCGGCAGACTTTTTGTGACCGCTTCGTTCCTCACGTGTCTTCTCTCTCCACGGATCTTTTTGATTACACGCTCCCTCCCGAGCTCGTCGCGCAGACTCCGGCGGAAAAGCGTGATCACTCGCGGCTACTGGTTGTTGACCGCCAAACACGCACATTGGCCCACCGCACGTTCCGGGATCTTCCAGAGTATCTCCATGCTGGGGATGCCTTGATCCGCAACAACGCGGCCGTCTTTCCTGCACGGATACTTGCCCACCGTTCCGGCGGAGGCGCCATGGAATGCTTTCTCCTGCACCCGACCACCGAAGCAAATACCTGGTGGTGTCTGTTGCGGCCTGGCAAAAAACTTCCCGTTGGCGCGAGTTTCTCCTTCACGGGTCACTTTGCTGCCACAGTTCTAGAGAAGGACCCTGAAGGTCGTGGCCGAGTTCGTTTCGACACACCTCCGGGTGAATCCATCCTCACCGTCGCCAACCGGATTGGCGAGGTGNNTATCGAGCGGAACGCGGAAACCGCTCCGGCTCGACGCACCGAGGATCTCGATCGCTACCAAACCGTATACGCTCAACGCGAGCGTCAGGTCGCAGTTGCCGCGCCCACAGCAGGACTCCACTTCACCCCGGAGCTTCTCGATACACTGCAGCTGCGCGGAGTACGAGCGTTCGACATCACGCTTCACGTGGGTCTGGGGACATTTAAACCCATCTCCACACCCACCATTGAGGAGCACGCAATCCATCGCGAGCTCTACGAACTTCCCATCGAGACCCAACACGCACTTTTTTCTATCCCTTCCTCGGGCCGACGGATTGCTGTCGGTACCACGTCGGTCAGAACGATCGAAGACTTCCTCTCAAACCATCCGGCACTCCCGGCGCTTCCACATCCTTACACGGGCGAAGCTTCGCTCTTTATCTACCCGCCGCGTACGTTTCGCGGCGTGGACGCGCTCATTACAAATTTTCATCAGCCGCGCTCGACTTTGCTCTGCCTGGTAGCCGCATTCCTGACGCCCGGAGATACCCATGGAATTCGTTGGCTGAAAGAGATCTACGAAGTCGCGATAGCGCATCGTTATCGCTTTTTCAGCTATGGGGACGCTATGCTCATTCTTTGATTCCAGAAGAGCCCTCTCTGCAACAATCTAGCCGCCTCGCTTGCAATCTTTCGCAACTCCGCTGCCTTCCGAGGTGGTTCAAGATCAAAGTCTAAATAACGCTTATGAAAGTTAGCACCGTCCGTGGTCTTATTCTCTCGCTGGCCATCGCTGGCCTTGCTGTTACCGGCCGTGCGGCCCCTGATACGTGGAAAATCGATCCCGCTCACTCCTCGATCGGATTTACCGTTCGACACTTCGTTTCAAAGGTGCCGGGAATTTTCTCAAAATTTGAAGGATCACTCACCTTCGACCCCGCCAATCCTTCGGCGAGCAAAGCGGAAGCCGTGATTCAAACCGCGAGCGTCAACACGAACCAGGAAAAGCGCGACGCCCACCTCAATAATGAGGATTTCTTTCTTACCAGCAAATTTCCCACCATCACATTCAAGAGTAAGTCTTGGACGAAAATCAGCGAAGACACCTTCAACGTGGTAGGCGACCTCACGATCAAAGACGTCACCAAGCAAGTTACTCTTGAAACCAAGCTTCTCGGAATCGGACCCGGTTCGGGCGGGAAAACGCTTTCCGGCTGGGAAGCCAAGACCAAGGTCGATCGCCGGGACTTCGGACTTACCTACGGGCCTGGTGTGGTCGGCAATGAAGTCGAAATCACGATCAACGTCGAAGCGGTAAAACAGTAAGCTGAGCTGCATTGCTCTGCCCGCTCCGGGCAACCTTAGCCAGCCTCCCGTGGGGCTGGCTTTTTGTCGCCCTACTCTCGAGGTATCGCCATCTCCCGTCCCCTGCTCGCCAATCTCCAATTTGAGGGGTTGTCTCGCTGCCTACCTCGCTTTATGTGGGAGGGATGACGGCAGACGAACTGCAAACTTTGATTGAAGAGGGAACGCTCGATTTCACGTTGGGTGAAACGGAAGCGGCGTTAGAAAAACTTACTCGAGCCTGCGCAGCGTCACCGACGTCTTTTGAAGCGTGGCACGCTCTGGCCGAGGTCAACTTCTCTCTCAGACGATTGGACGACGCCCTTGCGGCAGGCGAAAGAGCCCATGCGCTCCGCCCGACCNNCGACCGATCTCTTCATCAACACCACGCTGTCCCGAATCTGGATGGAGCGAGGAGACAAGCCGCGCGCCGAACATTTTGGAGCTCAAGCCAAGATGCTCAGCTGGAAGGACCAGCTGGCGAACCCAGAAAAGTACAAAAACGACGGTTTAGGCTGAACGAGCTCATGAGGCCACGGGATCCCTGACGGCGCAAAATTCATGGGATCCGTCGATGTCGCCTGGGGTCGCACCGTTGCTCCTCTCTCCGTATGCCTGATAAATTGCCGGTCTTTGCCCGCATAAGCACCTGGTTCGTCGTTTCGCTGCTTCTTCTTTCTGCGTGCTCGACACCAGAAAGTCGGCGCGAGGCATTTCGCGAAAAAATGGGTCCGCCCCAGCCGACGCTTGAAGGCAATTTTGTCTACTTTGAGAAGGCTCATCCTATTCGCGTCACCGCACGCCTCACCGCATCCCTGCCTCCGCCACGAGCCCAACGTTCCTCCAACGATGAAAGTTCCGCCGGACCTGGCGGTGGATTTGGTGGTGGCGGCCCGATGCGCGGGGGATTTGGCGAGGGCATGGGGCCACGACCCGGCGGAAGTCGAGGCGGCGGTGGTATGGCAGCCTTTCCCCGACAAGCACTCGTCCTCTCATTCAAAAATGAATCCACCACTCCCGCGACCGTGGTGGTCACCGATGTCATCAGCCTCTTGGGCAACTTCGTTCCCATTCCAGATCGTGCGACGCTCGCTCCGGGCGAATCATTCTCACTCGAACCAATGCGAGGGAGTCTCGCTAATTTGGACGCCATAGAACTGAAACTCGCGCTGCGCGTGGGGTCGGCGACTCAATCAGAAGTCTTCATTCTCAACCGCGCCCCGGCTCCCTAGACGGCAGTTGCGGCAGGAGGAGAAGACGAACGCGAAGGAGCACGCTCCGGTTAAAGTCAACAGTTGGCAGATCAATCGAAATCAAGCGATCTCCAGCCAAAGTTGTCGACATCCTCGAAACCACTTCCCTACGGTCGATTCATCATGTCCTCGTCTGGATCCAAGTCGTCGGTCACAGCAGTCAGCCTGGTGGTGGATGCGATCCTCGTGATCGGCTTCTTCTTCTTGATGTACTTCCTGGTACGTTCCCATGTGCCCTCGAACGATCCGAAGATGATCCTCCTCTGGGGAGGGTTGAGCGCAGGATGTATGGCAGGCGTGTTCTGGCTCGCCGTGCAAATGTTTCGCGTCGTCCTGAAGGCGCAGCTTGAAGATCGCCGGAAGTAACGGTTGACTCAGCTCGCTCGCGGGGCCGATTTTTCCCGCGTGTCAGAACCTTCGTCCACCGACGCCGGCACTCCGCGGACCACCGCGGCCGTGGAAGACTACCTTGAGCGAATTCGTGACCTGATTCGTAGCAAAGGCTACGCGCGTGTGGTCGACATCGCAGCCGAGCTTAAAATCTCGCAAGCGAGCGTTACCACAATGGTGCAACGTCTTGATGCTGAAGGGTTTGTAAAGTACGAGAAGTACCGAGGTATGGTGTTGACCCATGTGGGTGAAGCCGTCGCGACGCGAATCGCGCACCGTCATGAACTTCTGACGACATTCTTGCGGCAACTCCACCTGCCCGAAGCCGTAATTGAGCATGATGTCGAAGGCCTTGAGCACCACGTCAGCCAAGAGACCTTTGCCGCGATCGAAGCCCTTTCGAAGTACTTGGCGAACGATTCCAAGTTCGCGCCGTACCTGAAGTCGACTACCTCCCGCCCATAAGCGTTGGCTACATGAGGCAGCGGCCTTAACCCTCCTCCGTGCGAGCAGGGTTTTTACCCGTATCGAAACCAGTGAGGGGCTGAAACACCCCTCACGAGTGCTCCTTAGCTCATTTCTTCGGCGGCGCGGCGCTTAGTGATCCTTGAGCCGGCGATGATGGCAATTTCGTAGAGAACATAGAGCGGAGCCGCGAACATCGTCTGGGTGAACGGATCCGGGGTAGGCGTAACGATCGCCGCCATGACGAAGATCGCGATGATCGCATGCCGCCGGTATTTCCTAAGTGTCTGCACTTCAAGCAAGCCAAGGTACACTGCCATCACAATCACCAAGGGAAATTCAAAGGAGGCCCCTACACCGAGAACCAGCCAGGTCAAAAGACTATAATAGGCAGCGGGGGTCCAGCGGACAACGAAGCCGAACAGTTGGTTCAGCTCCAACGACACCTGAATGGTACTAGGGACCAAAAGGAGAAAGCTGAAGGTACACCCCATCGCGAAAAGAAGAATCGCCGAGGCTCCGACAGGCAGGACCATTTTCAACTCCTTCTCGGTTAGAGCAGGANNAAAAGACGATGAACGGCGAAGCGAACCAGAGACCGCCGACCGCACACATCTGGATGACCACGGAAAAGCCCTCCATGATCGTGGTTGTACCCAGATCGACAGAAACGTCCGGATACTTCGCAGCAATCGTATGCAATGGCTGGAGCAGGACGTGATTAAATTCTTTGAGGAAAAACCCCACTCCTGACGCCGCGATCACGAACGCAATCGCCGACTTTACCAGTGTCGATCTCAGTTCATCGAGGTGCTCGAAAAACCCCATCGGCTTTTCACGCGCATCAATGGGTTGCTCGGCATCAGAATCAGGGTCAGGAGATGAATCGTAAGGCAGGCTCACCGGATAGAGGCCACTACGTTGAGCATTTTCGCG
>DKKJ01000047.1:186-3687 GCA_002455175.1 Opitutaceae bacterium UBA6669 | reverse complement strand
CTACCGATAGAGCTCCGGTTGTCTCCCGCGTGAGCGTAAGGGACTGTAAAATCGGAACACCCGAACTCAGCAGCGTGCCCAGGGTTCTTGCAAATCGCGCCACCGCCAATTGAAGAATAAATCCGCCGACTACCGGTAACGCCAGCCCCACACGCTCGATCCGTTGCCTCCCCCACGCCTGCCTACCTATCCAGAGAGCAATTGCTCCTCCCACTCCTAGGCCCACCGCCAGTTCCAGCAGATGACCCGACGTCCAGCGTGANNTAGGGTAATGACCACTTGGGTGAGAGCAGGAAGCGGTCGTCCTTGGAGCTGTGATGCGAAGATTTGTTCGAATTTCGGCACCACAAATGTAGTCAACGCTCCCACGATAGCTGCCGCCACCACCGCGATAATGATGGGGTAAGCGAGCGCGGCCTGTACCTTTCCTCGCAACCGCTGCCCTTTTTCTAAGAATCCAGCCGAGCGTTCCAAAACCTCATCGAGTCGGCCACCTGCCTCTCCCGCTTTTACGAGTTGAGTATAGAGCGGATCGAATACCCCATCATACTTCGCCATCCGCACGGAAAGGCGCTCCCCCGCCTTCACGCCCTCCGCCAAGTCACGGATCACTTTCTGTAGCGGTACGTTTCTCTCCTGGCGGNNTCTTCGAGTCCACGCAAAAGAGGAACCCCGGCTGAAAGCAAAGTAGCCAGCTGTCGCGTCCATACTGCCACTGCCGCTTTCCTGACTCTTGTTTTCTTCCAGAATCCGGAGGGAGATGCCGGTCGAAGTATCCGCAATGACGGATCACGGCGCGCCTTGCGCCGAAAGAGCCCCGTTCGTGAAATCACCGGATCGACCTGAGTTGGGTAAAGCCCCTGAGATTTCAACTGCTCCACCACGGATTGCAGTGAAGGCGCTTGCATCGCTCCTCTCACTGCCTGCTCTGGGGTCGGTCCCACCGCTTGATAACGAAAAGTTGGCATAATGAGAGGCCTTCTTGGCCTCTCGTCTACACTCACGTGCGTGCCGTGCGCAGCGCAACTCATCCACAGCCCCAAAGCAGGGGTGTAGCGCCGTGGTTACGCGCTCTTTCGACTAGGAATGACTGTGACCTTCACGTAGGTCCCAGCTTCTCAACCCCAAGCAAAAGTTAAGTTTGACCTTCGTCCTCACCGTCCCACGTTCGACGAACCAACAAGCGCGGGNNTGTAGTTCATCGGTAGAATGCGTGCTTCCCAAGCATGAGAGGAGGGTTCGATTCCCTCCACCCGCACCAATACCCACGCAGGCACCTCTCCGCATCCCTCTGCTAATGCTTGCAGCCGCGGGCGATGGATTGACGCCGCACTACATACCCGGAGCTTCCTGGAAGGCAGCTTTGTTCACCGACTTAGAGATGGCAGTGAGCTTTTTGTCCGCCGCCCCTTCTTCGTCGAGCGTTTCTTGGAGTAAGTCAGCCACCTCGTTGTGTTTCATAAGCCGCGCCATCGCAACCACCGTACCATAGGCGGCGATCTCGTAGTGCTCTACTCGCTGGGCGGCTCCGATCAGCTGAACGTCTCGGACCACCCCAGGGTCGCTCTCTTCAATCGCTTCGCTACCTTCCTCAACCAGACCTTTCATAGCCTTGCAGGTCTTACCTCTGGCTTTTTCCTCCAGAAGCTCGAAGGCCTCTTCCAATCGTTCGATATGAACTCGAGTTTCTTCGAGGTGAGACGCGAATGCCTCTTTCAAAGTCTTACTTTCCGCCGCTTTGGCCATTTTCGGGAGCGCTTTGGTAAGTTGCTGCTCCGCATTATAGATGNNAATAAACAGATCGTGAAAAGTATCAGTTGCCATAGGTAATAGAGACCAATTGTTAGGAGTTAAAACGTTGCCATCTGCGTCTTCTTCTCGCCGCACATGCGCGCACATTTAGATTATACGACGCGTTAGACCATTTTTCACATGTCGGTTCCCACTCACATTAGAACGTGGATACCGGGAAAGGAGCGGATTCGTGTATCAGCAAATGCCTATACAGTGAGCGGAAGCGATCTTCTACGATTCACTGGTTGATTTCTGCTTGAGCCTACGCCGTGTTGCAATGAAGCTACGAACAGCATCCTTCTGCATAAGTAGCTGTCGACACCTTAAAAGCACATGACGAAGCCCATCCTTTTGGTCGAAGACAGCGATGACGATCTGACCTTCGCTCTCCGGGCCTTACGCCGTGTCGGGCTTCACGAATCAACCGCGGTGGTCCGCAACGGGAAAGACGCGCTGGATTACCTGTCTTGTCGCGGAGTTTTTTCTGACAGAACTCCGGTCAACCCCTCGATCGTGCTTTTGGACCTCAAACTTCCCTTTGTGGATGGCCTCGAGGTCTTACGACACATCCGAGGCGCGTTTTCCCTGAAACACCTTCCGGTGGCGGTGATGAGCTCCTCCTGCCTAGAAGCAGATGTGCTCCATGCCTATGATCAAGGAGCCAACTGCTTTATCGTCAAACCCGTAGACTTCGGTGTCGCCACCCAGACAATCTCACAAACCGCGGCCTTCTGGATAAAAAGAAACCGCCCTCCGCCCGCTTTTAGCCAGGCTCAAATTCTCTGAGGAATCGGTCGGGTGGGTGGTGCTCACGTCGCTTTTCGATTTCAAACGGCGAGCGCCCGACTAGACCGTCAATACCNNGCCATCCCATCAGCCAGCCTTTTCCTACGGGAACTTGGGCCTTCAGCCCAGAAAGCGTATCAGCACGAAGCTCGGATATCACTTCTCCATCGCGGAGTTGAACCAGTCTCATAGGCTTCACCTGACAAGACTTTAGGCTTTCAGTGCCCCGCAGCCCACAGCGGGGGATCTCCCCTCTAGGGAGTAGAGAAATCTCCACTCTATGCGAATGGGAAGCCCACTCCCTACAGAATATCCCAGAGGAAACTTCGCCTGCCCTGTTCCATTTCTCTCTAGATTCTCACGGTTTCCAGGCCGTGAAGGACAGGCGAAGTAAAGATTTTAAACACAAACTGGTGAAATCCCACTTCTGCTCACTGCAGGCTCAGCCCCACGTCCTCGCGCGATGCCGAACAAAACTCGGGTGTGGGACGAACCGAGCTCAAGCGCTGGGTCGTCGGTGCAGACTCAATCGACCGTGATTCGATCAGCTGCGACAGAGTCACCTCAAGTACCTTCACTTGGTTGGTCTTGCCTGCTTCAGTGTAGGATAAAAGCAATTTATCAGTTCCGCGCACCGCTGCCCGTGGAAAGCCGCTGGCCCGCGCTTGCGAAGACTCAATAATGAGAGCCGCAGGTGAGAGGACCCCGTCTTGAGTCATCGTCCTCACATAGATCCCAGCGATATTTTCCCCTTGGCCCATTTCCATCCAGAGCAAAGCCGCAGACCCTGTCTCTAGGAGAACCGTTTCAAGACGTCCCATAGGCCGTCCCAAGTCGATGATCATCGGATCGGTCAATGTTTCACCCGCATTCTTGGAAACGCGCGCCTGCACCCGCGGCTGATCCTTCGCAATGGTAAAC
>DKKJ01000047.1:0-173 GCA_002455175.1 Opitutaceae bacterium UBA6669 | reverse complement strand
GTAATGTAACAACGGAATTGTGACAACAGGTACAGACATCCGGGTCCAGCGTCCATTCCCCAAGAGTAGCCCCGTCACTGGCCAACAACCTAGCGAGCAACTTCATTGACGGCTGGTAGGGTGCGGAGGGGTCGCGCGTCGGGCGGGGTGCGTGAGGATCACGGCGCGGGCGA
>DKKJ01000206.1:33398-34369 GCA_002455175.1 Opitutaceae bacterium UBA6669 | reverse complement strand
CCCCGGACACGACAGAGCGTGTCCCTCCTACGGAAATAGGGAAATACAGAAACGCGGAAACGGTGAGATTCGGAATAGTCCTCGCACGAATTTCAGCTCTCAGCTTTCCGTTTTCAGTTTTATCAACACTGCGGTTACCCGGTGGTAACTGCAGGCAATCGGACTCTGGAGGAGGTCTCTTTGCCCGTCGCCCATTGATTCCAGACTTGCGGCGAATTCGGGGAACACCTATCGCAGGCAAACCCGACTTCTGTGATTCCCCCTGTCACCACCTCCAACTCGGCGCCCACTCAGGATCCTTCGCAGGCCCAGTGGTTTAGTAGCCAGGTGCAGCCCCATGAAGCTTCACTCAAGAACTACCTCAAGCAGGCTTTTCCCCACGTTCGAGATATTGATGACGTTGTTCAGGAGTCGTATCTCCGGATTTGGAAGCGACAAGCTACGCGTCCTATCACTGACGTTGCAGGTACAGTAAAGACATCCGTAAAGGCGTTTCTCTTTCAAATCGCGCGTCGTCTGGCACTCGACAGCATTCGTCACAACAAAGTGGCTCCGTTCGTGTCGGAGGCGTTTGTGGACGGGACGGCGATGGAGGTTGTAGAGGACCGCGCAAATGCAACGGAAGTGGCCTGCGCCAATCAGGAGTTTCAGCTGTTGCTTCAGGCGATTGCCACTTTGCCTCGACGCCGACGCGAAGTCATTGTTCTGCGCAAGCTACACGGGTTGTCCCCGGCGGAGACGGCGGCACGGCTGTCGATTTCCGAAGAAACAGTCCATGTGCAGACGCGCAAAGGGCTTCAGCGTGTGCAGGATTACCTCAGGGCGCGCGGAGTCATTCGGGAGGGCCGGCCATGATCCCTTCGTACCGGCCGCTTTCGACAGCAGAGATTGAATCCGTTGCTTCGGATTGGGTGGTTCGGCGTGACGCCGGATTGTCAGCTGAAGAACAGGTGCGATTTGAACGGTGGAAG
>DKKJ01000206.1:0-33393 GCA_002455175.1 Opitutaceae bacterium UBA6669 | reverse complement strand
AATTTTACCCATCAATTCTGGACGCGCACCGAGCAGCCCCTGCTGCAAACAGCGGTGGTGCATCATCCAGACTATCGGTTGCTGCCTGACGGTACGAGAGTGGATCTGCGCTCGGGTGCGGAGATACGGGTAGCGTATGAGGACGATATTCGCCGAGTTCATCTGCTTCGGGGTGATGCGCTTTTTCACGTCAAAAAAGATCCNNATTCGTGCGGTAGGAACAGCGTTCGCGGTGGTTTTGAGTCAGGAGGAGTTGGACGTGGTGGTCACAGAGGGACGAGTAGCAGTCGAGCACCGACAAAATACGACGAGTGCATCAGCCTCGTTGGAGCAGGCGCCTGGGGTGTTTTCGGCTCTGGTAGACGCTGGAGAAAGACTCTCTCTCCATCGCACACGAGCTCCCGTGCTCTTGTCTGCAGTACCCATTTCCAAAACGGAGATTTCGGATCTGCTCGCTTGGCGTTCACCGCGCGTCGAATTCTCGGATACACCGCTCCAAGAAGCTGTCGAATTGCTCAATCGGCATTCCGACCTGAAGCTTGTAGTGGGAGACGTTGACCTTGCTCGTTTGCCGGTCAATGGGCTCTTCCGGGCCGATAATACAGAGACACTTATACGGCTACTCGAGTCGAGTTTCGATCTGCAGACCACGCGGGTGGGTGACACGATAACGTTGACCAAACGTCGTTAGAAAGGGTGAACGTCGCGTTTCAGGGAAAACGGGGGGAAGGGTGCTTCGGTGGAGCACCAAGTGGGTCTGCTGTGCTGAAGTTTTTAAAATAGGATAACAGTTTTTTCGGGGTGAAGCGTTCCTAACTGTGGGTATGCGCTCGAAGATCTTGTGGCGCACCCTCTCTCTACCACCCCTATCTCTTTGCCGATGGCTACTGCATGCCCACATCCGAAGGTTCGTTTTTACCTCTTGTATGCAACGTTTGCGTTTCTTTGCTCGCTTGTCGCGGCGGCAGAGAACGAGAGCAAAAAGCACTTTCGTTTGCCTGCCGATAGCGCAGAAAAGTCCATTAAGCTTTTTTCTCAGCAGGCAGAATTGGAAGTATTTTACCCAAGTAGTGTAACGCGCAATCTTCGCACGCGTGCGGTTGAGGGTGAAATGACGGCCCGGCAGGCACTTGACTCCATGCTGGCGGATACTGATGTCGTCGTCGTTCAAGATGAAAGCACGGGGGCATTTTCCCTGAAGAAAGGTTCATCCCCAAAAGCAATGGGGGCGGCGCCGATCAGCGGAAGCGACCGCCCCAGCGACGTAAGCCCGGCAAGGAGTGATCTCAGGCGAGGCTCCACAGTCATTCGAGGCTCTGTCAGCAATGCTGCGACGGCGGCGAATTTGGAAGGTGCAGTCCTGGTGCTGGAGCCCGGCGGCTTATCTACGCTCAGCGCGAGAGACGGTCGTTTTGCTTTCAGTGTTCCTGTCGGCGGAACGTACACGCTCACTGCCAGTTACTCCGGTCTCGACTCAAAATCAGTGGATTTGACTGTGGAGACTGGCGCGACGGTTGAACAAGGAATGGGTCTCACATCATCGGTGTACCAGCTTTCGAAGTTTGTAGTTGAAGGCGAGCGAGAGGGTAATGCGCTGGCCATTACGCAGCAACGTAACGCGGGTAACGTTAAAAATGTAATCTCGTCAGATGCGTTTGGAAACGTGGCAGATCTCAACATCGGTAACTTTCTTTTGCGGCTTCCCGGAATCAGTAAAGAAGAGTCAGAAGGTGAGGTCTTCAAAATTCAGGTGCGGGGGATCAACGCGAATCTCAACGCGGTAACGGTCGATGGGACCCGGGCGGCTAACGGCTCGACACGGTCTTTCGATCGCGGATTCGAAATCGACAAGGTGCCGGCCGATTTCATCGAGACGATTGAGGTGACCAAAGCGATGACGCCTGATCAAGATGCAGATTCGATTGGCGGTGCCGTGAACTTAAAGACCAAGAGCGCCTTGGATCGCAAGGGACAGCGGACAACCTATCAATTCGGCCATACTTACAATGTCGTTCAAAGGACATTTCGGCCGATGGCAAATTTGACCTATTCTAACTTGGTCGCCAAGGGACGGCTCGGAATCATGTTCACCGCGAGNNAGACAGTAACAACATTCTGTTTGAGGCAACTACCGCTACTGATCGCCCGGTGTGGTTCAATGGGAGCGCCTTTGGTCAGGATCAATTGAAACATACGCGAGCGGGGCTAGGTCTTCGCCTCGATTTCAAGATAAGCGAGACGGCACGGGTTTATCTCAACACCATGGGCTCGTTCTATGAAGATCAGCTTCGCAGACGTTGGGGGGTGCTGGGCACACCAACGGCAGCCAACATCGTTTCCGTGACTTCGGANNACCGAGACCAGGAACCAAACACTCACCTTCACGGAAAACTATCGTGAGCGGGACATTCGCACACTGAACCTCCAGGCCGGCGGCGAGAGTGTGGTGTGGGGTGGTAAGCTGGACTTTAGCGCTAACTATTCACCCTCGAAGGGAACGGAGTATCGATTTATCCCTACTCGTGTGTCGGCCCCAGCCGGATTCAGACAGGACCGATCGGTGTCGCATGATTGGCTTAGGATCACCCAGGCTTCCGGGCCAGACGTTTCAGATTGGCGTAACACCACACTCAATACAATTGATACTCCTGAAATCGATAGCCGGGACCGTATCATCGGAGCGCAAATCAATCTGCGCAAACCGTTGCCGACGCGGTGGCCGATTGCAGTGAAGTCTGGACTTCGTTTGCGTCTGCAAACTCGAGAGAAAGACCAGAGCCGCCAACTGTACAGTTATGTCGGCCCTAATGGGGTGGTTGGTCCTATAGGGGCAGCGAATGATGATGACTTAGGACGGTTCTTTGATTTGGGCTACAACTATGAACCGATAGGAATGCTCCCTGGCCTTCGTTGGATCAACCTTCCCGTTTTGCAGAAAGAGATCCAAGCGAATCCCGGATTGGTTCGTGAAGACTTAGTCAGCGGAGCGAGGGATTCCGTTCGTTTTGATACCAAGGCGAATGAGACTGTCGGAAGTGCCTATGTCATGGCGGAGATGCGCTTTGGTCGACTTGGTGTGGTGGGTGGTGTGCGTATGGAGGAAACTCGCGTCAAAGGTCATGGACACAAACAGGAGATCACAGCGGAAGAAAAAGCCCGACGGGCCGCTTGGGTCGGGCCTGTTACCACCGAAGAGTCCGTGCGTAGGGTCTTGGCAGAATATGCAGGTGAAATAACCGCACGCGGCCAGTATCAGGACTACTTTCCTAGTATTCACTTCAAATACAACCTCACGCGCCGACTGCTTGCACGCGCGAGTTATTCAACGGGAATCGGTCGTCCAAATTTCGGTTCACTTATCCCTGATAGTAGCATCAACAACGACCTGCTGACCATCACGGCGAATAATCCGGATCTTCGTCCCCAATATTCTGACAACATCGATCTCACGCTTGAGTATTACTATGAGCCCGCTGGGTTGTTGTCCGTGGCTGTATTTCAGAAGAAGATCTCGGACTTCATTTATCGCAGTCGCAATGGAATTCTTGAAGCGGGCAATCCTTACGGTGATGCCTACGTTGGATACGCGCTGACGACGGATTTAAACGGTGGCTCCGCTGATGTACGCGGATTGGAGATGTCGTTCCAGCAGCAGTTCAGCAGGCTCCCTGGTTTCTGGAAGGGATTCGGTGCGTTTGCCAACTTTACCTGGCTTGAGACTGAGGGAGACTATGGCACACCGGGAGCGACGATAACCCAGGGCGAGCTTCCGAATTTTACCCCGAGAAGCGGCAACATGGGGCTATCGTACATCGGATACAACTGGACCATCCGCGTCAAAGCGAACTACACCGGAGAACGTTTGCTGGTCTACCAGGCCGATCCGAGCCGTCGGCAGTTTGGTGTGGCGCATACCCCATGGGATCTGAACATTGCTTATGCGGTTAACCCGAGGGTTCGCCTCTTTGTGGATGTGATCAATGTTTTCAATGAAGGGATTGGCCATCAGTACATGTACATTCCCGATCGGAAAACAGCGTCCGATCGGGCCTCGACCGTAGTTAAGTTTGGTGTGGGTGGAACGTTTTGAGGTATCCCATGCGTCGCGTCCTGAAGACACTTTTTGCGGTCCTGGTAGCCTTTTTCCTCAATGTTGCGGAAGCCTCACCCCATCGAGATCGGCACGTGATTCTGATCAGCATTGACGGGTTTCCGGCCTACTTGTGGCGGGATCCTTCGGTGGCACTCCCCACGTTGCGTGCGTTGGCATCAGAGGGTGTAGCGGCAGACGCGATGACAGTGGCGAATCCGTCTGTAACCTGGATCAATCACACCACATTAATCACGGGTGCAACCTCGCGGAAACACGGTGTGCTCTATAATGGATTGCTGGTACGTCGTGGAGAGGACCAGCCTCCGCGAGTCGACCCGCATGCAGTTAAAGAGGCGCTGATCCACGTCCCGGCACTCGATGACCTTGTACACGCGGCAGGACTAACGGTAGGGGAGTCGGCTTGGCCGGCACTAACCAGATCAAGGGCTGTGAGCTGGAGCTTTCCAGAAGTGCCATCAATGGATGGTAAACTGGAGAGAGAAATGCTCGCCGCTAATGTCTTCACTGAAACCGAAATTAGTTGGATGCAATTGAGCGGGCGAAAGAATGTTCCCTGGCTCGACCAAGCTTGGACCAGAGCAGCGCAATATGTTTTCTCAAAGCATCGGCCCAACCTTTTGATGCTCCATATTGTGAATACTGATGTCACCCATCATCGCTACGGTCCTGGGTCTCCTCCCAGTTATACTGCGCTCTCGTATGCGGACAGGCTAGTGGGGGATCTGGTGAAAACTGTAAATGAGAGCGGTCTTCGGGATCGGACTACGTTTATTGTCACCACGGACCATGGATTCAAGCAGGTGGAGAAGTTTCTGCACCCGAATGTTGTGCTTAAGCAGGCGGGTTACCTACGACCAGCTGGACCTTCAATCGCCCAGTGCGATGCCTACGTCGTCACGCAAGGAGGGGTCGCAATGCTGTTTATCACGAACCTGAATCGAAAAGAGGAGCTGAAGTCTAAACTGCGGACGCTCTATCAAACCGTAGAAGGGATTGACCAGGTTGTTGATGCCGCAGATGCGCCAAAATTAGGCATGCCCACGGATGCAGAGAATCAAGGGATGAGTGACCTCGTTCTCTTTGCAAAAGCGGGCTATTGGTTCAATTCGAAGGGGCCGGTGGGAGACGCTGTGGTCACTCCGGCTGTGGATTGGTTTGGCGCCCATGGTTACTTGGCGAGCGATCCACAGCTCGACGGGATTTTCATCGCTAGCGGTGCTGGTGTCAAACGAGGTGAAACGTTGAAGCGAGTCCGCAATCTCGATGTCGCTCCGACGATTGCTCACCTCCTAGGCCTAGCCATGCCTACCGCCGAGGGCACCGTCATGAGGCAAATCCTCGCCTCTGAAGAGTGACGCAATGTGAGCATAATTTACGTGCGAGCTCATTACATGGCTTGAGCGTATCCAAATTTCCGCTCTCCGCTCCGCTTTCAGCTTTTCCGCTTTTCTCAATTTCCTCATTTCTCCTCACGCTCCAATCACGCCCTTCAACACCGTCATCTGTGACTTCGCGCGTGATTCTACATACGCCATAGCTTTTTTAACCTTGGCTTGGGCGGCGGGATAATCGCGGTGGATGCTCATCAGCGTCTCGAACATCTTGGTCGCAGGGGTGCTATCGAACTCGGGTGCCCATTCTTCCAAGCCAATATCTTTAAACATCCAGCATTTGGGAGAGTGGAATTCCGAGAAGGTGTGCATCATCGGCGTGCCCATCGCCAAGGCCATGATCGGTGTGTGTGGTTCGTGACAGATCACCGTATGAGCGCGGGCGTAGAAGGAGCAGGCTTCGTCGACATTCCAGAAGCTGTCGAAATTGACTACGTGCTTTTTGAGCGAGTCGGGTAAGGTGTCATAAATGAACTTTTTGTTGTAGATCATCTCCTTCTCCACCTCCGGCGCGATCACGACCTTCCAGCCAGTCTCCTTCACCCACATCGCGATGAGGTCCTGATACACCTTGGCGCGGCGTGTATCGTCGGCGATGTTCTGTGGTGTGGGGTGGAGCGGATTGAGTTTCTGTGGCCTTTTATCGTCGACCCCCGGAGTTGTCGGCGAGTGCGTTCGGAGTTGCAGCGTGATGAACTTCTTTTCCTCCAGCCCGTGTTTTTTCATCCGGGCCAGCGCTTTGGCCTCATCGCGCACATCAATGCCGAAGCAGCCGTCCGGAGCGAACTCGAGGACGNNCCGGCTTTGCGAAGGACCTCGATGGTTTTGGAGTCGCGGCAGTAAATGAACGCAGCGCTGTTGAGCAGAGCGATGCGGTTTTCTGAGCCGGGTCCATTGACCATATCCGGGAAATACGACTGCCCCTGAAGACCCCAGGGTTTCCCGATCTTTTGGCAGTAAACCATGAAATCGGTGGCCTGACCCATGCCCGGTCCGCGGAGGAAAAAGTCGGAGCGAGCGATGGCTTTTTGAACGGGGCCATCTTTTTCGGAAAGCGAACCTTTCACGATTTCCAATTTCGGAAACCGCCGCATGAGCATCGCATCGACATCGGGATTCGTCCGTTGAGCCCAGAGGATCACCTTGGCTTCGGGAAGGTACTGCTCCAGGAATCGCAACNNCCAGGTGTGTGACCAATGTCGCCGATATTTTTCACCGCCCACGCATTGTGCAGGAGAACCGTTTTCTGCGTGCGAGCGGATTGTCCGAACGACGGCAAGGCGGCTGCTCCCAGTGCAAGACCAGAGGCTTTGAGAAACGTGCGGCGTGAGACCGTGAAAGCAGTAGGGGAGGACATAAGAAAAGATAGACCAAGTAGGGAGACGCGAGCGGGGGAACGCATGAAAGTGAAGGGCGCTCTGCGCAGGCGCGAAGTAAAAGTTATCCTCCTAAAGTGGGGGCCTGGCAGGCGCGGCTGCGGCCGGTGAAAAGCGGAAAGGATGAAATGGAGAGATATCGAAACGCTGAAACTATGAAATTTCGCAGATCTTTGCGCGGGCTCGACCTCTAGTCCTACTTTCAAATTTCAGCTTTTCTCCATTTCCGTATTTCAGCTTTTCCTCGAAGGTTCATGGCTGCCGATATGCCCTTCACCTTTTTATCTCCCTATCTCCCTATATGAATCGATTTCTTCTCGTCAGCCTGTTGATCGCAGCATGCACGGCCGGTCTCGTGAGTGCCGAGAGCCGAACCTACCTCGGTGATCGGGCAGCGGTTACGATTAACGGTGCGGTTTACGCAGGCTTGCTCGGTTGGTCGGGCGGAGAACCTCGCGGCATCGTGCAAACCAACGGAAACAAAAAACAGATCGGCAAGGTCGTCTATGACCCCGTCGTACTGGAAGTCTCCGGCGTTCTCCAGGCGCCGCTTGCGGGGGTGGTTGCGGACTTCTGCGCAGGCGCTCCCGCGCCGGTGGCACTGCTGCTGCATGCGACCAATTCACCCACCCTCGAAGCGAGCAATGCGGTTCTCACCAAGGTTGAGTTCCCAGCGCTGGATGGGGCTTCGAAAGAATCTACCCGCATCATCCTGACTTTCGAAGTCTCTTCTACGCGCGCCTTGGCTGGTCCTGCGGTGGCGATTCCCCTCGGTGCTAAGGGCAAGGCCGCGTTGGCTTCAAACTTTCGGCTGACGGTGGAAGGTCTGCCTTCTAACCGTATCGCGACGGTTTCCAGCTTGGTCATTAGTCGCGAATCCGGAAAGCTGGAGGTATCCAACCTTTTGATCTCGATTTCTTCGGCAGACGCCGAGGCCTGGACGCAATGGCGTGATCGTTTTCTTCTCCAAGGGAAAAATTCAGATGCTCAAGAAAAGAGTGCCACGCTTTCCCTGCTGGACCCAGCGATGAAAAATCCGCTCGTCACCTTGTCGTTATCGCAAGTGGGTCTGGTTCGATTGAGCCGTTCGGTCGGAGATGGCGAACGAGTTTCTCGGATCGAGGCGGAGCTCTATGTTGAAAGCGTCAGCGTGGCGCCCGTGACGTTGTAGGTCATCTCACCATATCGCCACTACCGCTACGATAGAGCAAGGGTTGCGCACCCGCGAAAGCGACGTTCCTTCAGAACGTGCAAGAGAAAATCCGAGCCGAATTGGCGACGTTGAAACCGGGTACGACCCAATGCCCGGGGAAGCTTTCCCGGGCGGTCGGCAGTACACTTCGTGAACTCCGGCCCACGCTGGAAGCCATGGCTCGATCGGGGGAAATTGTTCTCTCGCAGAAAGGACGCCGCGTTCACCCGGGCGAGTTTCGTGGTCCCTTTCGGGTAAGAGCGGGATGACGTCATCGAAAGAAGGAAGGTGTTCGAGGGGCACTGATCGCCTTTTGAACTGCAGGCCGGCGTCCGAAAGTCGGTCCGCTCGTCACGGCAGTCCGGGCCAAAATCGCTGAAATTTCAGACGCAAAAACCTTGGCGAGACCTGTCTGCGGGCGGCATCCTCCAAGAAACTTCCCGATGAACGCCACCGCCACTACGCCTGCTTGGGGACTCTATGAGCAACTGTTACCTGCTGAAATTGAGGCAATCGTCGCCCGTACGCCGGTGGCTTATCTCCCTTGGGGGGCGCTCGAGTACCATGGCAAACATGCGGCGGTTGGCTTGGACGGACTGAAAGCGCATGGACTTTGCGTTGAACTTGCGAGGGTCGCGGGTGGTTTGGTCCTTCCGCCGGTTTATGTCGCTGCGAACACGATTAAAGAGGTCAAAGATCTCAGCCATCGTCGGCACTCGCTGAACTTCAAAGAGGAAACCGTCCGCACACTCGCTCGTGAACATCTGGAGCAGCTCGTCGACGAAAAATTCCGCGTCGTTTTCCTGCTTCCTGGTCATGTCGGCCAGCCGCACTACGATATTCTCAAGGAGGAAGCAGCGCGGATGAATGCTGCGCAGACCACGACTACGGTAATCTGCACGTCGGAAACGGACCTGATCTCCAAGGACATCGTTATTGTGAACCACGCTGCGCTGGGTGAGGTCTCATTCTTAATGAGTCTATACCCGCAAAGCGTGGATCTCTCACGTTTGCCCCAAGATCGGGTACCGACGCTGGCAGACGACGCCGTTTGGGGGCCGGACCCGCGCGCTGCGTCCGCTGAAAAGGGACGCGTTTACATCGAAGCCTTTGTTGCTGCTGCAAAGCAGAAAATCACCGAGGCCCTCCGCTAGACCACGCGGCATTGTGCCTCAAAGACCACGTCAGTCCTTTCCTTTTTACTTATCGATCTCATGAACTACCGCACTCTCGGACGCACGGGCATCAAGGTCAGCGAAGTCAGCCTTGGCACCTGGGCCTTTGGTTCACCCTCGATTTATGGCGCGGTCGATTCCGGTGATGCCAATAAGGCCATCCGCGGTGCACTCGATGCGGGCATCAACTTTTTCGATACCGCTCCGCTGTATGGTACCAAGGAGGCGGACGGTATTGCAGAGAAAGTGCTTGGCCAAGCTTTGGGTACCGATCGTGACAAGGTGACGATCGCGACAAAGTTCGGACGTTACCATTCGCGGGTGCACACCAATGAGTTATTTGATGGCGACACCGTAGTCTGGTCTGTCGAGCAAAGCCTCAAGCGCCTCGGCACCGATCGCTTGGATGTCCTCTTCTTTCACTCTCCAACGCACCCGAACAAGATCCGTGACGACGTGTGGGGTGCGTTGGATACGCTGAAACGTAACGGCAAGGTGCGTTTTGTCGGCACGTCGACCGGCTTTATCAAAGACACCGGGGAAATGACCAAGACCTGGGCTAAGGACGGTCGTATCGATGTGGCTCAGATTGCCTACAGCCTGACCTACCGCGAATGGGAACCCATCCTCAATGAACTCGGCCAAATGGGAGTAGGTATCGTCGCTCGTGAATCCCTGGCCAACGGTTTCCTGGCCGGTGTCTTTACCAAGGATATCGCGTTCCCGCCCGGCTCGCTGAACTCGCGTTATTCTCGCGAAGAAATCCACGAGCGCGTGGCACTGGCGGATCAGTACAAGGCCTTGCTGGTACGCAGAGACGTCCGCTCGCTTGCCGCAGCGGCCATGCGTTGGGTTCTCGATAATCCTCACGTTTCACTCGTCCTATCTGGCTCGAAGAAACTCGATGAAATCCTGGACTGCGCCGCTGCATCCGACGCCTCCCCGTACTCCGCGGATGAACTGACCCAAGCCCGCGCACTCCACACCAAGGATTTCTCCCCCGCGTGAGCTAACCCTTTGGGGAACTTCGCCCCTCGAGTACATTCTTTCGGGTGGCTGATCTCGCTTTGGCGGGTGCGCTCCGTGTTGCCCGTGCCTCAAATCGCCGTCTCCTCGTTTGGAGTCCGGGCTTCAGCCCGTCCGAAAAACGAATCCTGTGTGCGTCGCTGTCTTTCAGTCAGTCTTTCTGCAACGCCCTGGTCGTCCCTCGGCAGAATATCAGGCGTCACTGGTCGGGGTCGTCTCAATTGTAAGAGAACCTCGCGTTCTAAAGTGAGGCTTCGGTCTTCGCTGTTTTGGCTGGTTCCGCGGCCAAACGTTCTTCCGAGTTTTCCGAGTCCTTAGGCCGCCCTTCCTCCTACACTGAGTCTTCTTGCCGGATGGACATCCCCAAGCCAAAGATTTGTCCATGCGTCTGCTTGCCTTCCTTACCGCAGTGGTAGCGCTCACGTTAACCAATGCTGGCTGTAGCAAATCTTCCCCGGTAGAATTGCCGTCCTCGCGCGGTGCTCCTTATCGTCTTCTCGGCATCCTCGATCCTGACCGTGACCGCATGGTAGCGTTCGCGCTGAAGGTACCAAGCGATTGGCGGGCGCAGCAGGAGTTTCATCGGCGGTGGGATGGCGCCGTCGGGGTACCGCAGGTTTCGATCACCTTGAACTCACCCGATGGACGCTCGCAGATCGTCTATTTCCCCTCCACGCACTATAATTATAGTGAGGGGCCGTTGAGCGATAATCTGCGGGCTCAAAAGCGGTCGATGGGGATGCCGCTGCAATCATCTCTTAATGAGCTGCCTCCGATGCCTCCGGTTGCTTACATCAAAAACATTCTTCTTCCTACGCTTCAACGATCTGGGGTGACGTTGAGCGCTCTCGGAAATGAGCTCACGGCCCCGGAGATTTCTCGTGACGAGGGGCAGGTGGAATCGCGAGGCTCGGTCGATGCGACCCTTGCCAACGGCAATCGGGCGCGTATCGAGTGTCGCATTGTCTATGCTTCTCGGCAGATCCAGACGGATCGCTATCACACTTGGAGCGTCGTCCCCTCGATCACGCAAACGTCGGACGAACTTGAGGCGGTTCACGCCCATACGCGAGTGGCCCAGGACTCGATCGTGAGAAATCCCACCTGGATGAAGCTAGAGCAGGAGGCTCAAGCACGTGGCTACCAAGCTAATCAGGAAGCCAGCCGCCGGCAGCATCAGGCGACGATGAGTCAGATTCAGGCCAATACCGAGGCAATGACCCGAGGTCACAACCAGCGCATGGCGGCCATTCGTCAATTTGGAGAAACGAATACGGCCCGTTTTAATCAGCGCATGACCGACATGGATCGCGAGCAACGCATTCGCGTGGATACGATCCGAGGTGAATCGCAATACGTGAACCCCACCACCGGCGAGCGCACGAAAGTCGCGGACGGCTACGATCATGTGTACACCAGCCAGAATCATCCCGAATTCTTCCTCGGTACCAACACGCCTATTAAACCAGGTGAATTAAACTGGGAGGAGCTGCAGAAAGTTCAGCTCAAAGACTACTAGGCAAAAAAAGCGGAAATGCGGAAATTGAGAAAAGCTGACAGCTGAAATTCGGAACGGGTGGCTCAGCGGGCGTTCCAGGTCGTGTTGGGTTCCGACCAGTGGATACGCGCGGCGAAAACGGCATTGTTGGAGCCGTATTTCATGGGGATGGTGTAGTCGCTGGAATTGGGTCCCCAGGTTTGCATCCATTCTGTGACAGTGACCCAGGTTTCCTTTTCGTTTACTTCGGTGACACCGAAGTTGCCTAGCCGGGCTCCTCGGTGCGGGACGAGAATACGTTCGCTGGACTTGATCACGGTCAAGGTCTCTGGATTGACCTCTCCGAGGAAGAGGGGGGCTCGATGACGGAAGACATGGTCGTTGTTCGCGCCTTTGCGGGTGTAGGCGAGGTAGAGGCGATCGCTGTGGGTGACCCAGTGGGTCTGCGTGTTGTAGTTGCCGAGCTCCGACCCGTCGTCCCAGGTCCAGATCGCCGGCTTAGAGAAATGGACTCCATCTGAACTGGTGGCAACGTAGCCGGCACGGTCATTGCGCAGGGTGAGGTAGAAGCGCCCTTTGAAGAGCGTGAGTGACGGCTCGTACAGGCCGCGATCAATGGGCACGGATAGGGCGTTTCCGCGTTCGAGGATGCGAAGTGTTTTTCCGTCAAAGGCACACCGCAGTACGACGGAGTGAAGGACCTTCTCACCTCGGCGCCGAAAATACACCGGCAAGAGGATGTCCCCATTAGGCAGATCGACCCGTTGTGAACATCCGGCTCCGGCGTTGAAATTGAGATCTGGGTCATCCACGGCCAGGGTGGTCCAAGGCGTCCAGGTCCTTTCCTGAGGATCATAGATGGAATACGCCGTGGCTCTCGGGGCATCGTGAGCGATTTTGTCGCCTGCGTAGTGAACGGTATGGCCGATCCCAAGCAGTTTTCCGGATTGGGCGTGCCATTTGGGCCAGTAGTCGGAAACTCCAACCTGAATCCCGTTACCAGCGTCGCGGCGTCCTAGCGTAGCGCCATGTTCTGTGGGGCCGCTCCACGTTTTTCCCAGGTCGTCGGAACGCATTTCGTTTAAAGCGAAAAAGACATCATTGCCCGTTAGCTGCAGTTTTTGGAGGGTCAAAACAATGGCGGGCGTCGCCCCGGGTACCACACCTGCCCGTGCGTGGACCCAACATGTCGTACGGTCGAACCCTTCGGACAGGGTGTCTAGAGAGAGACGATAGGCGCTTGTGCTGGCGCGTGCAGCTGCCGTGATCAGAGATGGGACCAACAGGATTAGGCCCAAGAGAAAGGGGAATCGGTGCGAAGTCATGTGCGAGGACGTGGGGAGATAAAGCGGCTTAGCAGATACGCTGGAAAGATGAAAGCGATGGGCCGAATACGGACGCGTCCACCGAGTGGAAATCGATTAACTGCTGGAAACTAATGGGTTGAGGTTGGTTCGTTGCGGACTTCTCTTGTGTCGATACGCTATCGCTCATGAAGAAAATCGGGTTCCTGTCATTTGGTCATTGGACACCTTCCCCGCAGTCACAGACGCGCTCGGCTGCAGACGTGCTGTTGCAGTCGATCGATCTTGCGGTTGAGGCTGAGCGCTTAGGTGTGGATGGCGCCTATTTTCGAGTCCATCATTTTGCCCGACAACTGGCGTCACCGTTTCCGCTGCTCGCGGCAGTCGGGGCTCGGACCAAGAAAATTGAGATCGGAACAGCAGTGATCGACATGCGGTATGAGAATCCGCACTACATGGCAGAGGATGCAGGTGCGGCCGATCTCATCGCGGGGTCGCGTCTGCAATTGGGGATCAGTCGAGGTTCGCCCGAGCAGGTGATCGATGGGTGGAAACACTTTGGTTATCAGCTGAGGGAAGGGGAGGATGATGCGGCGATGGGACGTCGGCATGCGGAGACCTTTCTTGAGCTTTTAGGTGGAAAGGGGTTCGCGAAGCCAAATCCACGTCCGATGTTTCCGAATCCTCCCGGCCTACTCCGCTTGGAGCCCTATTCGGCGGGGCTGCGGGAACGAATTTGGTGGGGATCGGCCACCAACGCTACCGCGATCTGGGCGGCCAAGCAGGGCATGAACCTGCAGAGCTCAACGCTCAAATTTGACGAGTCAGGAGAGCCGCTTCACGTCCAGCAAGCTGCGCAGATCCGGGCTTTTCGTGCTGCGTGGGCGGAGGCGGGTCATGCGCGGACCCCTCGCGTCTCCGTCAGTCGGAGCATTTTTCCGATCATGGATGATCGCGACCGGGCTTATTTCGGTCAGGAGGATGAACCTGCAGATCAAATTGGCTTCATCGACGCGACGACCCGGGCAATTTTTGGGCGAAGCTACGCTGCCGAGCCGGATATGCTCATCGAGCAACTACGAAAAGACGAGGCCATCGCTGAAGCGGACACGCTGTTGCTCACCATTCCCAATCAACTGGGCGTGGCCTATAACGTCCACGTGATGGAGGCGCTGCTTACGCATGTGGCTCCGAGCCTAGGGTGGCGTTGAGGAGAGCGCCCTTCGCGGGCGCCATGGCAACGGCTGCCTGCGGGGCGAAGCCGCTTAAGCTGTTAGAAAACGAGCAAATGCCTGCCTGGCAGCTGCTCGTTTTTGCATAGTTTTTGAGCGGTCCAACGCTATCGGATTTCACGCATTCGTGATAGGCTGACGGGGTCCAGGATATACCCCCAGCCTGCGCTTTCCAGTGCGTGGGCATCTCCCTGTTACAACCCTATGAATACCCTCCAGGTCCTCGGCTGGCGTCGCGGTGCATGCTCGTTGCTCGTTCTGCTTTCGGCTTTGTCGGCCAAAGCGCAGCAGGTGAGTCCTGCTGATGATGCGGCCACGCTTCGCCGCTATGATGCGAATAACAATGGGCGTCTTGATTCCGACGAGCTATCCCGCCTTCGCGCCGACGAGGCTCGTCGTGCGGGTACACCGACCGAAGGAACCGGAGCTTCCCCAGATGAGGTGATTGCGCTTTCTCCGTATGCCGTTGTCTCCGATGACCGGGGCTATCAGGCGTCCAATACGTTGTCAGGGACCCGGCTCAACTCCAAGCTGGAGGATCTGGGCGCTTCGATCACCGTGGTGACAAAGCAGCAGATGTTGGATACCGCGGTGCTGGATATCAATGACGTGCTCCGTTATGAAGCGAGTACGGAGGTNNCTACGTTCAATCGTAACCGCTCTGGGGGCGTGAACGACCAAGTGCAGTCGAATCCGCAACAATCCAACCGTATTCGCGGGATCAGCACTGCGGGGCAAAATGCGGGCGGGGCCAATACCGCTTGGGGAAATTTCGCTAGCAACAACAGCATTCCCTTCGATCTGTACAATGTGGATGCCATTGAGGTGTCACGTGGCCCTAACTCCAATCTTTTCGGGTTGGGCGCGGCGTCAGGTACGATCAATATTGTGCCGACCCAGGCCAATCCGGATCGGGTGTCGGCTAGCGCGACGCTACGCTTCGATGACTGGGGTGGCCATCGTCAAAGNNTGCAGCGGTGAATGAAGCCAAGGGGTTTACCCGCAAGCCTTCTTCCGAGCGCATTGACCGGCAGTTTGCCACGGTGCTGGCTCGGCCGTTCAAAAACACCGTGATTCGCGCAACCTATGAGCGGTACCATAATGAGTATCGCCGGCCTAACTCGATTACCCCGCGCGACACCACTGCCGAGTGGAAGGCGGCCGGCAGTCCCACCTGGGATCCCACCACGCAAACCGTCACGTTTNNGAAGTCGGGCGTGATCACTAACGACGCGAATTTACCGGCCGGCTTGATCGGAGGTTATAACGGCTTTTACAACAGCCCGGGCGTCTACATCGACAATCACTCGATCGAATACTTTACCGTCCAGCGGACCAATAACCCCACCACCGGCAATCCGGCCAATCCGTTCAGCGGTGGAAACAGCACATTGAGGTATCTGCAAAGCGGTACCAACATCATGCGCTTCCGGGATATCCTCGGGCCGACGGGCTTACCCCTGTATCTGATTCCCGGAACGGCGGACAAATCTGTCTATGATTGGACCTCGGTCAACGCAGTCGCTGCGAACTTTGGTATCGATGATGCAGATACGTTTAGCGTGGAAGGCGAGCAAGTCTTCCTCAACACCCGTCATCATCTGGTCGCCGGCAAACTAGGTTATTTCCGACAAGAGTTTCAGAGCGATTACTTTGGTGGAATCGATAACCTGGAGAGCGTCATTTACGTGGACGTCAACGAGAAGAAACTCGATGGCACTCCTAATCCGTATTTCAAACGTCCTTACATTCAGGCACGCGCGCCCAGCCGCACCCGTCGTCCTCAGATCATCGATATTCAGGCGGCCGACTTGGCTTATCAATTCACGCCCGGTGAACTGCCGCGACTCCTCTCGTGGATTGGTCAGCAGCGTTTAGGTCTCCACGGTGAGACCAACCGAAGCGATTCTACTCCGTTTACGACTGCGGCACGGGTCACGTCGAACAACGTATTTATCAATCAAGCCAATCGCATTGGGACACAAAACATTGCTCAACGCTACTATCTTGGAGATGCGCAAGGCCAGAACGTCGATTATGGTCCGTCGATCACGGATAATATCGTTGGGACTTATCCACTCACCTGGTACAACAATCGTACGGGAACGTGGGTGACGGAGCCGGTGACCGTCACGGATGAATTGAATAATGGACAAGGAGCTCGGCAGCGCACCGAGACCCGCACGCTCAACGCCACGCTGCAGAGCTTTTTCTTCAAAGATCGTCTAGTAACGACTGTTGGCTTCCGTCGGGATCGTCAACGCGCTCGTACGAGTGCGGGGGCGTTCATCAACTCGACAACGGGGCTCGCCGACCTGTCGAACACGAACATATTTGGACCCACTCAAGGTTTTGTTTCGCCTTCTGGCGTGATCGTCAATCTTCCTGGCTGGGCTGAGGTCAACGGTGATACGAAGACGTATGGGGCGGTGCTTAAAGCTACGCGTTGGTTAAATTTTCACTTCAACAAGTCGGACAGCTTTGCGCCTCAGGTCGTGAGGCAGTCGTTGGGTTTGGGTAATGTTCCTAACCCGGAAGGGTTCGCGACCGAATGGGGCGTGAGCATTACAGCGTTAGACGGGAAGTTTCAATTGCGTATCAATCGCTTCACCACAAAGGAGCTGAATTCTCGAGGCAGTGAAGTGGGTACCTTAGGCAACCGGTACCTCGACATGGAAGGTCGACCCGGCTCTAACAATGAAATCCAAACTTCCTCNNCTACTTTGCGACAAACATCGCACGTGGGCGTTTCGCGGCGCAGGGGATAGCGAATCCCACCGACGCTCAAATGCTCACCGCGGTGGCTGCGCTGATGGGGCAGTCGGAGGAGTGGTTAAGCCGACTTATTTATTCGGGTCCCAGCCAGCCTCAGACGGTCGGTACCACGGATGTTTCCTCGAAGGGTTTCGAGCTTGAGGCGACTTATAATCCCACCCGCAACTGGCGAATCAAGTTCACGGGATCCCAGACCCAAGCTCAGGATGATCGGGTTTCTCCAGAAATCTATGACTGGTGGCAGAGCCGGCTTCCTGTGTGGACGACGTTACGCAGCGACATCGTGCCGGGCGATGGCCAGGGGCCGACCTGGTGGACCACGATTCCGCCGAACGATACGCGCACGCCGGAAACGCGTTTTATCGCGGATCAATGGGGACCCTATTGGGCGGCGGCTACCAATGCAGGCCGTCCGCGGTCACAGATTCGTGAATACCGGTTTGCCGCGCTGACGAACTATGATTTTACCGAGGGCCGGCTGCGGAATTTCAACATCGGTGGAGCCGTGCGTTGGGAGAGCAAGGCGTCGATTGGATTTGGCGCTGCCCCGGCTGAGACGAGCGGACCTTACGCTGGTACGGTGCTCTTCCTGGACAGTGACAAGCCCTACTATGACAAGGCTCGCGCCTACTTTGATGTATCCGCCGGATATAAATTCAAACTATGGAGGGACAAGATTCGCGGCAAAGTGCAGCTCAATATCCGTGATTTGTTTGAAGATGGACGACTTCAAGCGGTGGGCGTCAACCCAGACGGAGTGCCTTATGCGTACCGTATCGTAAATCCGCGGCAGTTTATTCTTACGACAACCTTCGATCTTTGAGCGGACCGGGACCTCTTATGGACGACGTGACGAGAGCGATACCGTTGACCCGTGTGATGGTTCTGGCCTGTTGCTGGGCTGCTGGAATTTTGTCTGCCAGCTCGGCACGGGAACCATTACGGGAGTATGATGTGCTTCGATCTTTTCCGGCAGGCCGACTAGCGGCCTTGTCGGCGGGTGATGTTCCTAACGACAAAGGCCTCACCGGGACGAACCGTAGTGTCGGTCATTGGTTGGAGGCGGGCCCGCAGCGGGGTAGTTGCCGCGGAGTGGTGGCAGCCGTCGCCGCGGGCGATCTCGCCTTGGCGGATCGGTGCTGGCGCGGGATTGAGGTCGCGTTTGCTCATCAACAGCCCGACGGCAGCTTCGAGGCGGCACTACGTCCCAATGGCGAGAGTGCGCGGCCTTATGGGGCGGCGGTGGAGACGGCGTACTTTTTTCTGCAAGAGTTGGGGCGAGCCGTCCTTGTCATCCGCCAATCGCCCCATGAAGCGCACTTCCATGCGCGTCTGATGGCGATCGAGCCCAAGATGCGGCGGGCCTGTGAGTTCATCCTGGGTGGGTATGACACCATTACTGCTCGCAGCGCCAAGGCAGTGAATCGAATCTTTATTGCCGCGAAGGCGTTTGGCCTGTGCGGGAAGGCATTGCAGGAGCCGCGCTACTTGGAGGCGTGCCGGAAATTGGTGAAACTCGGCCTGACGCTACGCGATAAGGAGGGCGTTTTTATTGAGCACGGTGGACGTGATTCAAGTTATAACGTGGTCTCGATTCTCATGGGCCAAGTGCTTGCCTTGCACGTGGAGCTGCCTGAGTTGGAGGAATCATTTCACGCGGCGGTGGCCTGGCAGCTCACGAAAATTTTGCCGTCGGGAGAAATCGATGTCAGCGGGAACACGCGGACCGGTGTAGGGAAGGAAAAGTCGTATACTGGTCAGCCGAAGAATGTGAACACCAACGAGATCATTTATGCACTGACCCTTTATGGTATTGTCCATGATCATGCGGAAGCGTTGGCCGCAGCCGAGCGTGTGGCTCGGTTTTATCAAAAAAGCTGATACGGCCCGATGATGCTCGTTGGTGGTCGCTGCGTGGGGTCGTGATGGTTATCGGGTGCCTTGCCACCTGGGGCTCAGGGAATGTGATCCAGATGGTTCGCACCTCGAAAACCCTTATCCTTCACGTCCGAAATACGCTTAGGGCCGGCCAAGTGATTGGGCGGGTGGGCGATTGGCGACAGGCGGCGTGGAGGTCAGAGTTTTATCCTTAGGTATCCTGCTTTGTGCGAAACCTTTACTCGGCTCCAGACGGCTTGCATACTCCGGCTATGCTCCGCTATGTCGGTCTGGGTTATCGTCGCTTCGGGGTGCAACCCACTATTTCTCCACGCCGTGCGAACTGGGAATTTTTTGCGGTGGTCAGTGGGAAGTGCGCGCCCATTCTGGGGCAAAACGAGGAAAGTTTGCTCAAAGCGAACACGCTATGGGTGTTCCCGCGGGGCAGCGATCATGGTTGGACGGGTAATAAAAAGCATCGGGCTTACATCACCGTTTTTCACTTTGGAGTAGTTCCAGCCCAACTCGAATCCGCGGTGAGGGAGCGTGGGTATCTGGTACTGCCCATCAGCGTGTCCGAACGCAAACGGCTGGTCGAAGTGGCCAATNNGCTGGCTCTGCGGAAGCTGCCGATATTACGTCAGCCGCTGGTTCCGAGTGTCGCCCAGCGCACCGTCGACGCCGCGGGAGTATGGTTCGCCGCAAACTTGGCGTCCACTCCGTCGGTGGAGCAAGTCGCGGCAAAGATGCATGTCTCGCCCAGTACCTTGCGACGCATGTTTCGAAAAACCCGCAAGGAGAGCCCCAATCGCGTCTTTTCGCGTATGCGTCTGGAAGCCTCGATGAAGCTACTCTCCGAGAGTTCTCTCAAATTGGACGAAATCGCCGCGCAGTGCGGCTATTCCTGCGCGAGCGATTTCTGTCGGGCATTCCATAGCATGATGAACGTAACACCGGCCGCATGGCGGAGGACGTTGTTGTCGGGGCCTGGCTATATTCGGAAGTGAGGCGCTTGGAGCGATCTGAGAGGATGCTAGAAATGGGTAGTAGTGCTCATGGCTCATGGGTGGTACCCTCAAACTGCGATCGATAAGTAGTTGTAGGGAGCTTTTTTAAGATCGTTCACCTCAAGACGGGAGGCGACTGGGACGTATCTAAGACTTCCGATCTTCAATCTTTCCCCACCTAGTATGAATAGCCTTACCGTCTCTAAACGGATCGCCTTAGTGAGTGGTGTACTTTGTACGCTCCTCGTCTGTATCAGTCTCATCACGTGGAAGTTTCTTACCGATGTGAACAAAGAAGCTCACTTCATGGAGACGGATGTAATGCCTGGTACGATCAACGCGGCCTATTTTGTCGCGGGAGAAAGTCGTAATGTCATCCGTCTCAATCTATTGGGAGACGCTGACACGCCCGAGCAAAGACAGAAGCTCAAAGCAGAACTTACTCACGCAGAAAGTGACCTCAATCGTCATTTGTCGACCTATCAAGCCACCATAACATTGCCGGAAGACCGAGCGATGTTCGAGGAGCTCGCGACCCTGCGCGCTGTGTTTGATAAGGCCCGGATCAAGTATTTGGGGTTGGTGGAGGCCGGTAAAGCGGACGAGGCAGAAGCCGTGCTTGGATCAGAAGTGATGCCCGCATTCGAGCGCTCCATTGCACATGCGACCAAGATTTTTGATTGGAACGCGAAAAATGGTGCGACGACCGCAAAGGACATCGACCAATTGGTGGATCAAGCGATGGTGGTGATCGGGGTGGGAGCTGGTGTGGCCCTGGTTTTGGGGATGGGGGCGGGATGGTACATGGNNCACCATCACCGAGCAGATCCAAGCTTCCGCCGAGCAGACTGCTGCCGCCGCGGTCCAAGTGGCTTCAGCCAGTCAGACCCTCGCGGATGGCTCGACTCAGCAGGCCGCTTCTCTTGAGGAGACCAGTGCTTCGCTTGAAGAAATCGCCAGCATGACCAAGCGCAATGCCGAGTCGGCGGGTCAGGCGAAAACATATTCTAACCAGACGCGCTCGGCGGCAGAGGCAGGCGTTGCTTGCACAAGCGAAATGACGCAGGCCATGGATGCGATCAAAGCGTCGTCCACCAGTATCGCCAAGATCGTTAAGACGATCGACGAAATTGCTTTCCAAACCAACATCCTGGCGCTGAATGCCGCAGTAGAAGCGGCTCGAGCTGGCGAAGCAGGGGCAGGGTTTGCCGTGGTGGCCGATGAAGTCCGCCAACTCGCGCAACGTTCCGCTCAGTCCGCTAAGGAAACTGCGGAACGGATCGAGGAATCGGTGACGCGGAGCGAAGCCGGTGTACAAATCAGCACGAAAGTCGCGGTCAGCTTCGAAGAAATTGTCACCAAGGCCCGTATGGTGGACGAACTGGTGGCGGAGATCGCGACCGCCTCAAGCGAACAATCTCAAGGTATCTCTCAGGTCAATACGGCANNATGGACAAAGTGACCCAGGCCAATGCGGCTACCTCAGAGGAGGCGGCGAGTGCTTCTGAGGAGCTGAGCGCCCAAGCCAAGACTATGCGCGAGGCGGTGGTTGGCCTGCAGCATTTGGTCGGGACCACGAAGCCTCGTCCGAGCCGTGTTAAAACGAAACCGACGAAGGTGGCCAAAGTTGCCGAAGCCCCAGTCATCAATCATCGTCAGCTGACCAAGCTGCCGGAACGTGTAGAGTCTTCAAAGGGAGCCTCGCTCCCGTCGNNACTATCTCGGCGGGTGATGCTGATGCCGAGCGTTTCTTCAAGTAAGCCTTAGGATAGATTTTTTTCGCGGACACCCCTAATAAGGAGTGTCCGCTTTGCATTTTAAGGTGAGTATCCCGGCCTGACGCGCAGCTCTGGTTGTTTCGTGGAGCGCTGATGCGGCAAGCGTTCACAACAATGACCCCTGCTGAGGGGCTAGACATACACCTGTTCGGGGGTCCACGACATCTGTGGACGCACCGGCGCGTTGCCCCTGATTTTGGGTCGATGTGGGCGTGCGGTTAGACGTCTGTTTGTGTGAGGTGAGCGCATGGCCTCGCTCCCGCGCATCGCTCAGCCTTCTGCACCGAGTTGGATCTCGGCGTCAGCGTCGCATGATACGGTCGTGGCTCTGGAAGCCGAAGCCGGGCCTGATCGGCCTTGGATCGTGGGGTTTGCACTTGGGCTGGTTGCGCTGAGCTTAGCAGCGTTACCCGTCATCCCTATTGATGTCACCCTGCGAGTGGTGGGCCAGGTTCGTCCGAAAACGGAAACGGTCGAAATCAGATCTCCGATGACGGCGCAGGTGGAAGAGGTACTTATTGGACGCGGAACGGAGGTCGTGGAGGGACAGACGTTGCTTCGCTTAGCCAATGGTCCATTGCGCGCGCGCGTGCGGCGTTTGGAGGACGAACAGGTTCGCGGGAAACGGGAGTATCTCGATTGGGCGGCCTTGATTGCTCACCTTCGTGACGCTCGGAGCGCCGATCCTCGGTTGGAGAGTGACTGGGCGCGACAAGCCTTGGCGGAGTTTCGGGCCAAGACGGAGACGCTGCGGCTGCAAGAGCAGCAGGCGCGGCAAACCCTCGCTCGGCTCAAGCCACTCCTAGCGCGTGGTCTCATTCCTGAACAGGAGTATGACGAGGCAGAGCACCTTGCTTCCCGCATTCAGGCTGAAAAACGGCTGGTTCAACAGCAGGCTTTGGCCAGTTGGGAAAGAAGTCGCGAGGAGGCGGAGCGCGGAGTAGATCGACTAGAAGCAGAAAGAAAACTCGCCGAAGCCGAATTGGCCACGCTAACACTTTCCTCCTCTGTCCCGGGAGTTGTTCTAGAAATGACTCCGCTGCGGCCGGGAGCCGTCGTCGTGGCGGGTCAGCTCTTGGGACGAATTTCAGTAGACGACGTCTTGCAGATCGAAGCGGCAGTCCCCTCGCGCGCGGCGGCGTTGGTCAAACCTGGTCAGGAGGCCAAGGTGGCTTTTTCCGCTTTACCATCCATGGAATGGGGACTCATGCGTGGCGTGGTGGAGGCCGTAGCTGCGGACGTCCAGCCCGCGGCTCCGCTCCCGCTGTACCGCGTCACCCTGCGTCCGCTGGCTGACCGCATGATCCATCGCGATGGACGCGAGGCTCACATCCGCAAGGGTTTTGGTGCGGAGGTCCATCTCTTCTTGGGAACGACCACACTCTTTCTGCACCTGCGTCGCAAAGCGTCGGACTGGATACACGGCGATGATCTCTCCCCGACTGGCGACCCTACGCCCTTTCCTCAGAACCTTTCCCGCCAACCCAACTCGTGGTCTTCGAGTTCGGGAGAAACCGGTGGGTAATGCCAGTGAATGCCCTGCTATGATCACTAAACTGAATGAGATTGAGCTAAATCAAGTTCGAGGAGGATTTGCCCCTCTCGATATGGGTCCGGATTGGTGGAGTCCGGTCTATGTTCCACCACCGCCGACCGCGTACACTCCGGTTTCCATGCAAGCCATGATGGACCGATTCGGGATCGTTGCGGATCTCTGACCGAGGGTGGCTTACGAGTGTGAGCCGAGAGGATTTCGCGCGAGTAATTCAGGCCTCGCGCGGATCGCTCGACTCACGCTCGTTAAGCGCCACGGGCCTTTCTCATGAAGCAACGGGATCAGAGTGATTGCGGCGTAACCTGTCTGGCGTACCTTTGCAAACGATGGGGCCGGCCTCGTCCGGTGGCGTTGTTGAGACAGTGGGCGGGCACCGACCGGAACGGAACGACGGCATTGGGACTGCTGCAAGCGGGTGAGCGCTCCGGTCTCCGGATGCGTGGTGTTAAGGCGAGCCCGGGAGAGTGCGACCAGCTTCCATTACCTGCGGTTGCGCATATCGTGCAAGGGACACGGCAGTTGCACTACGTGGTGATCGAGAAAGTAGGCGCTCGGTCGGCTCGGGTGATGGATCCGGCGGTCGGGAAGGTGGAGTCTTGGAAGAAGGAAAAGCTGACGGGGTTGTGCACCGGCGTCTTTTTATTGGCTTCGAAGGGAGACGAGCCGTCGTCGTCCTCGTCGAACGCGGTGGGTTTAACTCAGACGCGACGGTGGCTGGATCTTTTGAAGCCTCATCGGGCACTGCTGGGCCAGGCGTTGGTAGGCGCTCTCTTGGCCACGGTGCTCGGGCTGGCGATGTCGTTGTATGTCGAGAAACTGGTGGACTCGGTTATCCCTGAGCAGGATACCCGAACATTGTTCCTTTTGAGTTGGGTCATGGTGGGTGTGATTGCTGCTCGGGTGGCACTGAGCTGGTTGCAGGGAAGCCTCTCATTGCGTATCGCTCAGCGAATCGACACGTATCTGATTCTTGGTTACTACCGCCATCTGATGCGTTTGCCGAAAACCTTCCATGACAGTATGCGGGTAGGGGAGCGCATGGCGAGAGTTGCTGATGCCGCCAAGATCCGGAGCTTTCTGAATCAAACGCTGGTTAATCTTTGCCTGCATCCGCTGATGGTGGCGGTGTCGCTGGCTGCCTTGTTTTTCTACGACTGGCGACTGGCGCTTCTCGCTGGTGGACTATTGATGGTACATGCGCTCGCTTATCCTTTGGTCCATAAAGTGAATGGAGCATGCCAGCGACGGATAGCGGTGAAGCTAGCAGAGTGGCAGAGCCATTTGACCGAGTCGTTGCAGGCTCAGAACTCGGTACGTGCTTTGGGATTGGTGCCAAAGGAGATCCTGCGCGCGGAACAGCATCTGNNCCCGATCCGGCACGTATGCTTCCATGAGTGTCGGATTGCTGACCCAGGGAGGCAGCCAACTTTATTTGCTGACGACCTTGTGGTGCGGGTCCTGGCTCGTGTTGAACCAGCATCTTTCTCTGGGGGAACTGATGAGCGCCTACACGATGGCGGGGTTTCTGGTGGGGCCCGTCTCCGCCATGATGACACTCAACAGCGCAGTGCAGGAAGCGCTCGTGGCGACCGATCGACTTTATGAGATCATGGATCTTGAGCCCGATTCGGAAGGAGGAACACGCGTGCTTTCTGCCACAAATTTTGGGGAGATCCGATTTGATGACGTCTCTCTGCAGCACGCTGGACGGCTGCCGACGTTAATCGGGGTGAGTTTCTCTGTTCCTGCGGGAAAGCTCACCGTACTGACTGGCCCGTCCGGGGGAGGTAAAAGCTCGGTGCTCTCCCTGCTGCAACGTCATTTCCAGCCTGCTCAAGGAAGGATCACCCTCGCATCGATTCCTCTGGAGTTGTTCTCGCGTAGCGGGCTGGTGGCAGGAATGGCGGTCCTGCCTCAGCAGGTGGAGCTTTTCACCGGCACCGTTTTGGAAAATCTCGTGCCTGACGGAAGCGAGCCAGACCTTGAGCGACTTCTGCTGGCTTGTCGTGATGCTGGCATCGATACCTGGATTCACGCACAGCCCGGGATGTTCAATGCCAGTCTTCAAGAAGGCGGAGCCAACTTATCCGGAGGGCAACGGCAGCGGTTGGCTTTAGCGCGAACCTTCTACCGCACGGCTCCTTTGATGCTCTTGGATGAGCCAAGCTCGGCTTTGGATACTGTAGCGGAAGCGGAGTTGGTGGTGGCGCTTCGCCGACGGGTGGACGCAGGCGCCACCGTGGTGGTTGCGACTCATGCCGAGCGATTTCTAAAGGAGGCGGATCACGTCATTCGGATCGTAGATGGAACGGTGAGGTGACGGCCGCCTGCGTCGAGGACGAGCGGCGCGCCGCATTCGTCTCTGACAAAAAACACTCGCTTTTCTATGATTTGCGGGGCTAAGCGTTCGGAAGCATTCACCCCAGTGCCTATTTCCACGATTGCGACTTCATCTGCGGATACACCTATCCCGCCCTTGACTTCTCCTCTCTCACTCCGAGCGGATGAGAGTACGTTTTCTGCCCACGCTGGAGCGGAGTCGAGTTGGTTTGTCGATGACGTGCAACCTCATGAGTCGAAGCTGCGCGCCTACTTGAAGGCGAGGTTCCCCACCTTGAATGATGTCGATGACTTGCTGCAGGCNNTTGGATCTGCTGCGCCGTCGCGAGGTCGTACCCATGGGATCGTTGGAAGAAGATCCTGTTTCACGGGTTCTCGACGATCGACCTGACGCTGCGGAGAGTCTCAGCCGGGAGCAGGAGTTGGAGTTATTGGCCGACGCCATTCGCGCGCTCCCTGAGCGCTGTCGTGAGATCGTCCGCCTTCGCCGCCTTGAGGGACTTTCCCACCGAGAGATTGCTGATCGCTTGGGCATCCGAGAAGCTACCGTCAACGCACAGCTGGCAATCGGTCTCATTCGTTGTCGAAAGTACCTGTGTGCGCACGGTGTAGCCAAAGCGTGTATCCAGAATTCGGCGTCCCATGACTAATAAGAAGGACGACGTCTCCTTGGAAGCTATCGAGCAGATCGCTGCCGACTGGCTGGTGCTGCAAGAAANNTACGCCTCGACAGGAAATGCAGCACCAAGCTTGGCTGGCGAGCGATCCCCGACATCAGGCGGTCTACGATGCTTTGGCAGAAACGTGGACGTTGATGGGTGAAGCTCCATCCGCATCGTCCTGGGAACGGAAATCCACGCCAGGATCCGCGATGACGACACGTGAGAAAGACACGTTCTCGCAGGTGGGAGCGCGGCGTTCTCCTCTTTCCGGATGGTCGGGCTGGAAAAAATATCGCACGTCTCTGGTGATGGCAATGGCTGCGGTCTTGGTTCTGATTGGGATCGGCGTTTGGCGCGTAGAGGCGATGAAGCACCGCTCTTTTGGTGCTCAGGAGAGTACCGAGGTGGGACTGACCCGAGAGGTTGATCTGCCGGACGGTTCAGTGATGCATCTTAATACAGACAGCAGGGTGGAGGTGCGATTTACGGAGTTCGAGCGCCGTATCGTTTTAAATCGCGGCGAGGTTTACTTTGCCGTCGCCAAGCAAGCAGCGAGACCGTTCGTGGTGCAGGCTCGCGGCGTAGATGTGAAGGCGGTGGGGACCGCTTTCAACGTTCGATTGCGCGATGAAGCGGTTGATGTCCTCGTTACGGAGGGGGTGGTGAAAGTGGCTTCTCCTGCTCCAGCGGCTGCAGCCGAGAAAGCGGCAGGAGCTCCTGTCGCCGCGGGTGAAGCCCTTCGCATTGTCGACGTCAGCCCAAATCGCGAAGGAACTCAGGCGGCGCTGGTGGCCGTGCCGGTTGCTGCCCCAAAAATCAAACAGGCTTTGGCTTGGCAGGAAAATCGCCTCGATTTCGATGAAACGCCGTTGGGGGAAGTTGTTGCCGAGCTCAATCGCTACAGTCGGCATCGGCTCGTAATTGGCGACGCTCAGTTAGAATCTCAGCGCTTTGGCGGGTCGTTGCCGGTGAGCGATTATCTTACTTTCGTGAAAATGTTGGAGACAAATTTTGGAGTCGTAGCAGAGAGGAATGCGGAAGAAACCATTCTCCGAGTTCGTCGCTAAAACTTTGTGTTCGTGTGGGAAGTCGGGGAGGGACGAAATTTTCTTTTGGTTTCGTTTAGAGAGTTACCGCGGTCGGTTCGTTATCTCTGCGGACCATGAACCCCCTTCCCCTTGTTCGGTTTCAATTTAAGCTTTTGGCCGCCCTGGCCGCCGTATTGTGGAGTTTTTCTTCCATCGTAGACGCGGTTGCAGCCAACGCTGGTCAGGAAGACCCGCGCGATTTCGACATCGCGGCAGGTGTCGCTCCAGGAACGTTGAAGCAATTTTCGGCCCAGGCAGGAGGGCATCTTCTTTACTCATCTGAGGTGGTGGAGGGGGTTAAAACCAATCGCGTCAAAGGGCGCCTTCGTCCTCGGGACGCGTTGGAACGTCTGGTGGCGGGTTCTGGCTTGGCGGTCTCTGTCGACGGCAGTACCGGAGCGCTCAGCCTAGTTCGCGCCATCGCAGGTTCGGAGTCGGGGTCGTCGCCTCGTGCCGGTGCCAGCCCAACAGGATCTGAGAGTACTGCCTTCGGCACGGTGCAAGGACGGGTCCTTAAGGTTGAGACGGGTGATTACGTCGAGCGGGCTCGCGTAACTGTCGCAGGGACCCGCTTGGAGGGGTTTACGGATAACGCGGGCTTTTATCGCCTGGATCGCGTACCGGTAGGACGGATGGAGGTGCAGTTTCTCGTCGCCGGTTATGGAGTTAGGACCGAGGTGGTGGATGTCGTCGCGGGCTCGGTGGTGCAGCGTGACGTGCAGATTTCCTCGGGTCGGGAAGATTCTCCTATCGTGCTCGAAAAGTTCACGGTCGGGACGTCCAGGGAAATGGAAGCGCCCGTCATTGCACTGAACGAGCGGCGTTTTGCGCCGAACTTGCTCAATGTTCTTTCGACCGATGAATTTGGCGCAATTCCTGATGGGAGCGTGGGCGAATTCCTCAAGTTCGTACCTGGTATCAACATTGATTATACGGGAGGCGTTGCTAACACCATTTCCATCGACGGTGTGCCGCCTTCAAACGTGCCGGTGACCTTTGCTGGTTTCAATCTCGCGTCGACCGCGTCGGGTGATCCCAGCGTGCGGCAAAACGAGCTGCTCCAGGTTTCGATCNNTAGGTGGTTCTCTCTCCTACGCCGGAGTCGCCGGGGTCTGCTCTGGCGGGCTCGGTCAACTTCGTGCCACGCAGCGCCTTCGAACGAGTGCGGCCTCAGTTCAATTTCAACACTTATGTCATGATGCGGGATGACGAGCGCAGTTTTTCTAAAACGCCGGGCCCGCGCCGGGATTCGACCCTCAAGCTCCAGCCCGGTTTTGATCTCTCGTATCTGTATCCGGTGAACGATCGTTTTGGATTCACCGTGTCGGCGGGATATAGCAATCAATACACTTCGTAGGATCGGATGACCGCGCAGTGGCGTGGGGTCAGTGTGGCCACCAACCCGACGGCCGGACTACCCGATACGACTGCGAGCAATCCGTACCTCACGCGCTACGGCTTTCACGATCGCGTTAAATTTAACGGACGTACCTCCGGAAGTATCACCGTGGACTATCGGCTCAGCGATCGGGATCGGGTGTCGTTCGCTCTCGCCTACGCCTCGTTTACGAGCGAATGGACTTTTAACGAAATGGCCTTTCAGATCAATCGGGTGAACGACGCAGCGTATTCGCTCAATTCCGTTCGCAGTCAGGTGGGGCAGGGGGAGCTGATCATCAATCAAGAGGCGCGCGACCGCTCTGGTTTTACGTACACGCCCACTTTGGTTTACCGGCATGATGGTCCGCTCTGGAAGGCGGAGGCCGGTGCGGCAGTGTCGACGTCTAAGAACAAATTCGAAGACATCACCCAAGGGGTCTTCCGTACCAGTCAGTACCGACGGACCAATGTGACTGTGGGTTTTGACGACATCTTCTACCTTCGTCCGACCGCCATCGCGATCAATGATGGGACCACGGGTGCGGCGGTGAATNNCTCGATAGCTATACGGCGGCGACAGGAAACGGCGGTGAGGCTGCCAAAACCATGGACTCGCAACGTAGTGCCTACGGCAATCTGCGGCGCCAATTTTTCATCGCGGACGTTCCGCTGACGATAAAGGTCGGTTTCGATCTACGGCAGCAGATCCGCGATACGAATGGCGGTACCACACCCTACTCTTATGTCGGAGCGGATGGGCGAGCGAGTACGGTGCCGTCGGCGAGCGATGATGGCGCAGGTATCTTCTTGGATGAATCCCTCTCGCAGCGTTATGGTCCTTACGGTTTCACGACGGTGCAGTGGCCGAGCGGAGATAAGCTCTGGTCGCTCTATCAGAGCCAGCCGAGCTACTTCACGACCAACGAGAACACCGCGTATCGGAACCGGGTAACGGAATCACGGTATGCAGAGGTTACAATTTCTTCGGTCTATCTCCGCGGGGATTTGGCGCTGATGCGAAATCGGCTACGCCTCACCGGCGGACTTCGCGTGGAGCAAACGAATGTGGAGGCGCAAGGGCCGCTCACGGACCCGACGCGCAATTTTCAGCGTGATGCCTCCGGTCGTATCGTGCCCCGACGGGATGCGAATGGGAATATTGTTTTGGGCACGGATGGTCAGCCGCTGCCGGCCTTAGTCGTACCCACCACCAATGCGTTGGGTGTGTCACAGTTGACGTATTTGAGTCGCGGTTACCGAGCAGAGAAAGAGTACCTGCGCTACTTTCCGAGCATCAATGGGACGTTTAGTCTGAAGGAGGATCTCCTTTTTCGTGCCTCTCACTACTATTCGATTGGCCGGCCGAATTTTGGTCAGTACTCGGGGGGATTGACCCTGCCGGACATCGAGTCGGCGCCGAGCGCCACCAATCGGATTTCGGTCAACAACGCAGGTATCAAGCCGTGGAGCGCGCGCACCACCCGCGTGAGGTTGGAATACTATTTTCAAAAAGGGACCAGCCATGTGTCCGTGGGGGCTTTCCGACGGGACTTCGAGAATTTTTTCGGAAGCACGGTGTTTCCCGCCACACCTGAATTCCTGGCGCTCTACAATGTCGATCCTGCGACCTATTTGGGCTATGATGTGGCGACCAACTTTAACTTGGCTGAAGGAGTGCGGTCGCAGGGGATCGACTTTGAATTCAATTACTTGATGGAGTTTTTACCCAAGGCGTTGGGTAAGGTGCAGGTGCGTGGAAACGTCAGCTCTCTCCGCAATTTAGGCCCGACGGCAGCCAATTTCGCCAACTTTGTGCCGCGCACGTATAACCTGATTCTCTACATGAAGCAGCCGCGCTTCAGCCTTCGGGCGGGGTGGAACTACACGGCGCAGCGACGCGGGGCGGAAGTGACGGGCCGCGGGATCGAGCCAGGTACTTTTAATTGGATCGCCGCCCGGCTCTACCTTGATCTCGAAGGACAATTCCAGCTGNNAACAAGTCGCTCTCCCTCTTCGCAAACTTTCGAAACATCAAGGACGCACCGCAGGATCAAGAGACGTTTGGTCCCAACACCCCCGAGCGTGCCCAGCTTCGTTTGCGCTCGGAGTTTGGATCGCTGTGGACCTTTGGTTTGAAAGGAACCTTTTAATGACAACCTCGCAAATAAACCGAAGTGGACTTCGTAGGGTTCGCCGTGCGCCGACGCGGCTGGGACTGGTGGCCTTCCTAATGATGGCCTTCTCGTGGTGTTCCTATGCAGAGGTCCATCCCTTGAACGTGCCTGATCTGCTGTGCTTCTGGGACTTTCAAGCGAAGGGCTCTGATCGTGGGCTGACGAGTCAGGGACGGTTCTCTTACACGCTCAAAGAAATGAATGGCCAGATTGCGCGGTCGGAGGACGGAATTTTCGGTTCATCCGGCCTCGAGCTCAAGAAAGGTCAATGGTTGATGATCAAACGCGACGATTGTCCCGGGCTAAATCTCCATGGAAAAAGAGAGGTCTCGGTGGTCGCGTGGATTCAGCGCAGGCACGATGGAATTTGGCAGTACATTGCCGGGATGTGGAATGAGCGGGACGCCAAGCGGCAGTATGCGCTTTTCACCTGTGGCCATAAGCAGACGGATCATCGTACGCTGGAGCGCACCGATGCCCGCTTTCAAACGCATGGGTACGTTTCCGAAGTCGGCGGGGCGACGGAAGGAAAGCCCTATTGTTTTTCCTATGGGACGGGAAAAACCCGCCTGGAGACCAACCGCTGGTACATGGTCGCCTTCACGTTTAATCAAAAAGAGATTCGCGTCTACCTAGACGGCAAGCTTGACGAGAACGGTCCTTACAATCCGTTTCTTTGGGACAAACCTATCTTTGATGGAGGGAATGATGGATCCGACTTCACCGTGGCGCAGCGGGCGCTTCCGAAGTGGCCGGGCTACCCTACGGTCGAAGCGCCAACGCACAATGAAGGTTTCTCGGGCGCGCTGGGCGGACTCGCCGTGTACGATCGAGCACTGACGGCAAAAGAAATGGAAGCGCTTTACCGCGCTACGTTGGAAAAGCGCCAGCGGTGAGGCTGGACTGCTGTGAGTTGTGGTTTGGGTGCGTGATCAATCTCGGCGTATCCAAATCATTCGCACCGGGTGCTTACTGGAGCGGATAGTCTCGGACCTTGCGGTAAATCCGGCCTGTCGGTGAGGGCTCGCTCGCGTAAAGGGTGAACTGCGAAACGGGCCAAAGTGGCCCCAGTTCGTTGTGGTGTTTCTTCAACCAATGGCGGACAGGATCGGGAGGACGATCGACGCAGCGAGCCAACGTGACGTGTGGGCTGAACGGTTTTAGGTCAAAGGTGAGGCCGGTGCTCAGCAGCACGTCGTCTACCTGCTGTCGAAGTTGGAACAGCAGCGGATGTCCTCGGCCCACCCCAATCCAAATCACGTGAGGTGGTCCGGTTTCGGGAAAGGCGCCACACGCCTCCAACTCGAGGAAAAACGGCTTAACCTGGACTCTCTCGAGGGCTTCCGCGCAGCGAGCCTCGGCGTCGACAGGCTGTGGCCCCAAATAACGTAGGGTGAGGTGGAGCTTCTCGGGCGGGATCGCTTGCGCCTGCGGAATGCTTGCCCCGAGTTCGCTCAGCGCGGATTGGATGGGCGGTGTCGGCGTCAAAGCGACGAAAAGGCGTGAGGAGGATGCGAGCATAGCAAAACAGGACAGGGATTCGGAGGAATTGTTGGGTGACGTGGACGATTCCTTGAATTTGTCGTAGCGGTTGCTTGTTTGGGGGTGAAGGCTCTCTGCTAGCATCAAGGGCGTCACGCCTCTCTTACCCTCATGAAAAACGGAAAATCATCGGTGACGCTGTCACCTGAACAGCGTGACGATCTATTGCGCGTGCTAAAGGCTCGCTTTGAAAAAAGTAAAAAACGGTTCCCCGGCCTCGATTGGGACAACGTGCAAACTCGTTTGGAAGGGGCGGCTGACAAGCTCTGGTCGCTTTATCAGATGGAAAGCACCGGAGGTGAGCCCAATGTCGTTGCTTACGACAAGAAGACGGGGCGGATTCTCTTTTTCGATTGTTCCCCGCAGAGTCCGAAAGGTCGATTTAGCCTCTGTTATGATCAGGACGCCCTCAACTCTCGGAAGGAGCACAAACCTAAGGGCAGTGCGGTTGCTATGGCCGCGGCCATGGGGATCGAACTCCTGACGGAAGAGCAGTACCAGTTGCTTCAGGACAGCGGCGAGTTCGATACCAAAAGTTCCAGTTGGCTCAAGACGCCGTCTGAGGTGCGAAAACTCGGAGGAGCGATTTTCGGAGATCGCCGCTTTGGCCGGGTTTTCGTCTACCACAACGGCGCAGAGTCCTACTACAGTGGCCGAGGTTTCCGCGGACAACTGGAAGTCTGAGCCGTTTTCCACTGCTCGTGAGCGGAGATAAGGCCGCCAACAGCGAAGATGCTGTCGGTGGCGAATTGAGAACCGGGTGACGGCTTAGAGGCTGTCTCGGAACGTAGACGCCCAGATCGTTACGCGACGGAGGGAGAACGCTTGGCTAAACTGCCGGTGGAGGGACTTGCTCCATCGAGTCCGGATCGAATCCGAGAGAGTGATAGCCTACCTTTGGCAGTC
>DKKJ01000019.1:284-7004 GCA_002455175.1 Opitutaceae bacterium UBA6669 | reverse complement strand
GGAGCAGACCGCTCTTTCGATTGCAAAGTCGAGCGCTATCTCGTCCGTTGTTATGTCCGTCACCCCTTTGGTTCCCCGTGTCACGTGAGCGATGCGCAGGGCGCGGGGTGAACAATCGACCACGCTAAAGCGCGTCGGCTTGACCGCCCGTTCTGATAGTTCAATCTCCCCCGAAGAAGACAGGATCAGATCAGCAAGTGCCGCCTCCCGAGGCGACATGACACCGATCCGGGCAGGCGTTGGAATCGCTTTCCCGTCCCGTTGCTGGGCCTTCGATAGAGCGGTGCGAACATCCTCTGTCGCGACATCGCACACTCTCTCGCTAACAGTCAGCATAAGAACATCGATAGCATGAACACCCAGAGCAATAACGACACCGCCTACGAGCGCCGCCAACACTTCGGGCGGTGAGAGCGCAGGCGCGATTTCACGCTCAACAAATCCCAAGCGGCTGCTTACGTCACCGACCCGCGCGATGCCACCACGGATGAGTACAGCGCGGGGCGGTGCTTCGCGGCCGTCGATGTCCCGCTCGCCCATAGCAATACGAGTTGGAAAACTAAGACGCCGAGAGCCGCCCGGCGCGCTCACCGACGCCTTGGTCATAACCTCTCCGATGTCAATCGCCAGAACAGCCGCCCGCCCCGACATACCGTCAAACCTCAGAGGCGGCGTCCTGCGCGGGCGCTTCCGGCGCGGCCGGAAAAACCTTTTTCGCATCCGTTGAGGCCGGGGTCGCAACAGGCGGCATCCCGTCCCTCAACGTGTCCGTTACGAACTTATCGGTGGAGGCCGTGGACGTGGTTTGGCAACCCGCCAGTGAGAGGCCAACGAGGATAAGGGCAGCAAGCTTCTTAGGCATGGGAGACTCCGAAATCAGCATCGTTCTATTATGATTACCACCATCCCGCACATAATGAAAAGTGCTTTCCGACATCTGCGTTACGAATAACGCACGAGCGTTGCAAATGACGCACTTGCGATTCAAACACCATTGCGATAGAAGTTTATAACGCATCGATACGTAAACGCGGGCGAATAGATGGGTCTATCGACCAGAACAGAAAGTGCATACAGGCGAGTGGCAGATCGCATGGATCGCGCTTTAGGTGCTGCGGGGCTTGCGCCGACGCCAGCGAATTACATCGCGGTGATGACCGCTGAACAACCATGNNATCATTGGCGAATGCGACTTGGCGTTTCATGCGTGCTGCGGTGAAGTGGTGGATTGGAGAGACAATCAATGCGTCGGCAGCGGATGCGTTTACATCCGCTTTCCCGACTGCACGGCCACCCGCTAAAGCGCGCATTCGTTATCCAAGAAAGCTGTCAAATAAGATCGCCGATATGATGACAACATATCTGCGGAGTGGCAGGCGTGGTCGGAACAAAGCGCTTGCTGCGGACCTCCTTGAGGCTGGCACATTAACTGGGTTGCGGCCTTGCGAGTGGGCGGGTGCGACACTGCGCGGGTCTACGCTGATTGTACCGAACGCGAAATATCGACCGGGTATTTCCGGGAATGGAGCGCAACGTGAGTTGAGCTTGCTAAAAGAGAATCTTACGCCGCGTCAAATCGCGACCATCAAGCGCGTGTTGAGCGAGCTAAACGGGACAAGCTGGGAGGTTATCGGCGGCAACGTAAGGCGAGCATTTAACAACGCCAAGAAGGCACTATTGCGGGCAAGGACGATCACGCCGAAGGAGGCGCGGACACGGATATACGAGGCGCGACATCAGTTTGCCGCGAATGCCAAGCGTGACCTTGATTATCAGGGCGGAGAGGTTGCGGCGGCGATGGGGCAGCGTAGTGCGATGACCGCCAAGGCTGCGTATGGAAATCGCAGTCGCGCAGGTTCGCGAACCCCCGTGAAACCGAGCACGGATAGTCTGAAACGTGTTGATGGAAAATCGGTTGGACGGCTCCAGCGGGCACTCGCGCGCGTGACAAACTTCTTCGCTACGAAGTTGTCGCAGATAGATGCGGACAAGCCGCCATTATATGATGCGGGGAGCATTGTGCCAAAGTCGGTTCCAACGCGCCCGCACAAGCGCGAATAAGGTGCGGCGGAAGGGTGAAAAAGGGTTGGTGGTGTAGTGCGCGTTTGGTATAGTTCGCCGTGCGAGACAAAGTGCATGGAGAGTAGCGGTGGCGAAACAGGCGGACGTGGTGACTGACGTGGCAAAGGCGAAGGCGCTTTTCCAGAAAGCCTTGCAGGATTATCAGACCGGGATCACTACCACTTCGCAGAAGGGGCGTGATGCAAAGCTGATCCACGACATCTTGGCAGAGGGCGGCGAAGCACCCACCGCAGTATTTGCGACGGTCTTCACGGACCTGTATAAGGTGCCTAGAGAGCGTGCCACGTCTAGGGTCCAAGCAGCGTTGAAATTGCTCACGGAAACCAAGCGTGTTGAGGTAGTCTCTAACAGCCGGCCTCGCTTCTTCAAGGCGACGGCCGAGCCGGGTAACGGGTGATTGGCCATGGATGGAATGCAGACCACTGAACAGGTACGGCGCTACACCAAGGACGGTTGGTTGATCAGGCCGGGACGGGATCAGCTACCACCGCGCGAGATCGATATTTCTTTGCCGGTGATCCCGTTGCGGTTTGCCGTACCTATCGACGTGCTCTTGAACATCGAGCTGGAGCCGCTGCCCGCGCCCCAGCCGGACGTGATGTTGCGGGTCAATCATCCTGCCACAGGTGCCGTCTTGCAGGCGCGATTGTCGGGCAAGGTGGTTCGTAAGCAGGTGAAAACTCTGCGGGCGCTGATCCAGAGCGAGGAGGGGCCTTCCGGCAAGCTTCTGCTCAAGGGGCATTTGACGCCGGGCGGGATCGTGGAACAAGCCGGCTTCGAATACGTCCAGAAGGGTCGGCATCGGGTCGATCAGGCGGCTTGAGCCGTCGATTTCGGGAATGGCCTTACCGTGAGCGTCTGATAGTTGATCCAGAACACGGATTCGCCATCAGGCGCTATCCCGGCTTCGTCCAGCAGAAACATCACGACTTCGCTGTAGGCCAGCCGATTCGTTGTCTTGAAGGTCTTGAAGCGGGCGGCTTCTGATGCCGGGATGCGCATAGAGTGGTCTTCATAACCTGCCTGCGCGGCTTCCTTCCAGACTGGCTCATATTTCGCATAGTCGATCATCATGCGGGAAGTCCCCTCCCCGTTCACATTGAGCTGGTTAAACAGGAACGACACGACCTCATCCACGTTTAACCGGTTCAGCGACCGGAAACGGTTCAGGCGCTCCGATTGACCGCCCGGTAGGCGAAAGCTGATCGTCTCGTAACGCTCGCGGTCCCCCGCCTCGCGTTGTCGTTTAGGGCGTCTTGCCATCCGTAAGCTCCGAGATCGCCAGTCCTTTTTGGAGGGCCGCGACATTCGACTTTAAGTAGGATGCACGTTTTGACAGTCGTTCGCAATAGCGTTGTAACTGCCGCACGGGCGTTAGTAATGATGTGCGAGCGGTATCAATGTCGTGCAAGCGGTATAACGCATGCACATGCGTTGCATATAACGCATTTTTGCATTAACGTATTGAGAACGCAACCATAAGGAGCACTTCTATGGGCTTCTCGACCCCTACAGCGCCATTTTCGAGCTGGACGCCGCTCGATCCGGTTCACACATCCGTCATCACTGGGTTGGGGCACCCTCCCCTCGCCGTCGCCGTTCTGCGGCTCTGGGGAGCCGACACCGGCACACACGAGGAAGGCCCCGTGTCATTCTTCGTAGACCCTGACGATACGAGCGTTACCGCATCCTTCTCGACCAGCGAGGGCGATCCGGCCGAAATACGATTGACGGCCGAGGCGATGGTGCTGCGGATCGGCGGCTTCGAGGATGAACCCGTCATCTATTCAGTGCCAACGGGAGCGATTTTCGAGCTGGGGGCGTTTGACGACTGGTTCCAGATATTGCCCCGGCCATGACAGGCTCAGCAGATTTCTTTGCCAANNAAAGCGATTTTAACTCTCGACCGTTTTTGATAATAAAAGTCCCAAGCTAACACGGGAGAAACGCTCATGGCTCTGTGGCGGCGGCGTAAAGCTGCTTCTGCGGGTGAAGATAACGGCGAGGAAAAGCCGAAAGCGGGCAAGGACGGGATATTCCGCAGGTACCGCCGAATCGTCACCCCTAAGCTCGTTAAGTCTGAAAACGTCCACATGGCGTCCTTGGTCAGGGATGCCTTTCGTGTTGAACGTCCCCCCTTCCCTGACTGTGAGGCGCACGGACGCCATGGCCGGCTCCTGCCCGTCCCGGAGAGCGACAACATGCGCCGGTGCGACACCTGCGATCTCACCATCACCCTGCACGATGTCGCCAATGCTGCCGAGCCTGTGTTTTACGCACCGGAAAAGCGGCGGCAGTTCTTTTTGAGGCGAGCTACGGGATATTTTTTGCTCACCTGTTTGCTGCTATCCTGCGGAGTGCTCTACGGCGCGTGGCGCGGCTCATGGATGATCTTTATCTTCGCGCTGATCTATTCCATGCCGCTTCTCATGTCGGTTTTTGCGATGCGATACCGAGCGTGGCAGGTCGCCAACAACAGGCTGTTCGAGCGGACTGCACCTTTTGGAGACTTCCTGCGTGACGAGATGCGGGGACTGTTCGCCAAAAATGCCCGTTAGACATCACAAACGCGTCATTGACAGGCAATTGGCGGCAGATACTTTAGCGCTCGAATATGCACGTTATGACATGAATTTGCATCAAAACAACGCTGTCACTAGAGGGCAGCACGAGAAGGAAAACGTTTTGTCAGATAGCGGACGCGCCAAGGGGAGCGACCGGAAGGCTGAGCACAAGATTCGCGNNATTCGAGAAGCCGTCAACGAACTTAGGCAGCTTGTCGGGGAGTATTCGGAATTGATTCGGGCGGATCAGGACTTGATTCGCCACATTCAGCGGAGCCATGTCCGAGCGGACTTTCTTGCCCAGCAGCAAATGAGCGCGCCGGCTAACCAATCCACGGTTCTCGCGGAAATGCACGCCGTGCTTTCGCAGCACACCGCCGATCTGGACGACATTCTCCAATCGGTGGCCCGGTTTGAAGAACTCGACAGTGAAGCTCGCATGACGCCAGTGGTGCCGGTGAACAAGGCCATCACCAAGGACGGGATCGTGAACCTGATCGACGGGCGGAAGGGTCGAATCCTCTCGCGAGGGCTGCGGCATTACGAGTTGGACGGCGACGACTACCGCCGTCTGTTTGGCCTACCCGACGACTATCTTTTGTGGACCGCCGACTTCGCGAAAAAGCGGGCGGCCGTCATGAAGCGAAATGAGGTCTGGACGACACGCCGTGTCAGCAAGCGCGGGAAATCGAAAAAGTGACCGGCTAGGAAGCCCGTACAGCGCGATTACGCACCTTCGACGCCCATTCCCTCATCCGAGCCGCCTGAACGCGCTGTACGGGCTTTTATGGCGGTTTTCACCATTTCGGCGGACGCATTTTGACGCCATCAGCCTGTTCCTTTATCAACATCCGCATGCTAGCAGGTGGTAGCAATAGATAGCTAGCACTAGCGAGCAATAGGACGCGCGTGCTATTTATATCTTGCAATAGGACGCCATTGGTATATATAGATAGCCATAGAAGGTAATAGCTATTGGTAGAACGTGATAGATCGCACTGCCAAGCGAACGCGCGCGGTGGCGTGCAGGAAGGGGACTTAAATGCCTGTTATTGCAGCCTTTAATTCAAAGGGCGGATCGGCGAAGAGCACTGCAATACTCGTGCTGGCCGATGCGCTGGCAAGGCGTAATGCTACTGTAACCGTTATCGATACGGACCCGCAGCGCTCGATTGCCAACGGGCGTGAGGGAGCAACAACCTCCACCGTTCAGGTGGTCGAGGAACAGTCCAGCACTGGTATCCATCGCGCCATACGCGAAGCATCTGAACGATCCGCCTTTGTGTTCATCGACATGGCCGGTTTTACCTCCGATATGCGCACCCCGGTCGTTAGTAGGGCGGATTTGATGATCGTCCCGATGCAGCCAAGCCCCGAAGATGCAAGGCTTGCGGCGAGGGCCTTTGCGCTGATCCAGAGCGACGAAGAGACGCTAAATCGCCGTATCGATAAGAAAATTCTCTGGGCGCGAACCGTACCGAACATGATCCAACGCGTTGAACGGCGAATCATGCAGGAAATCAACGAGAACGACATCCCCGCGTTCGAGACCCATCTGAATGAGCGGTCGGCCTATAAGGCTATGGTGCTGGACGCTGTGCCGTTGGCCGAAGTGAACCGCGATGAGTTCAATGGGGTCGAGAAAGCCATCGAGAATGCGGATCGGCTTGCGGCCGAGCTGGTCGAACATATCCTCGCCAAGCAAGGGGAGAAGGCAGCATGAAAAAGGGATTGGGCTTTGCCAGCATAGGCAAGGAAGACAATGTGACCCACATCAACGAGGCGCTGGCGGCGGCAGCGAAGATGCAGCCCCAGCCCGTNNCGAAGAAGACAGCGTACCCTCGATGGTGGAAGTGCAGAGAGCTGTCGAAGCACAGGAGGGCACAATTCCGCAGACCGCTATGCGGATAAGCCGCAAGCGGCCCAGCAAAGGCATGGCAGCACAGCTCAACATGCGGCCACGTATCGCCACGCATAATCGTTTTGTGGAGCTGTCGAGGGCGTTGCGGTTGACGTATGACGAGACGCTGGAATGGCTACTGGACAAGACCGGCGTGGATCACGAAGGACGGCC
>DKKJ01000019.1:0-271 GCA_002455175.1 Opitutaceae bacterium UBA6669 | reverse complement strand
GCGGCGGCGAGCAGGGCAGGGGAGCGTGGTCCTCTAGCCTGCGCCTGCCATGCCAAATGCCCGGCACAGGTTATCCAGCCCAACATTGAGACCGATTGTGTTGGCCGCCATAGCGGTGATGCCGTTCACGAAATAGCAGAGCACGCCTGCAATGAAAAAGGCGATTGGCGTGCCCCACGAAATCGTTTCGCCGTTCGATTTTTGATACGCCGTACGGAACGCGTTGAACAACGCGACAGTGCCGATGAGGGCTTGTTGCAAATTATACGTT